>JAEUKY010000219.1 GCA_016794005.1 Rhodospirillales bacterium | reverse complement strand
AGCCGAACCCGGCGGGTGCCACGTATCGTTTTTCGCCGTGCGCGTCGCGCGACAGCGCCACCGGGCGGCGATAGAAGGGCGGCTCGCTCATCGCGCCACGAACGCCATGACCGCGCGGTTGAACGCGTCGGGCACTTCGAAATAGGCGGAGTGGCCTGCACCCGCGAATTCCGCGTGGCCCGCGTCGGGGAAGCCCCTGGCGAGGATCGGGGCGGCGAAGGACGGGAAGACCATGTCGGCGCTGCCCGTCAGGAACAGCGTGGGCACCTTCAGGTTCTTCACGTCGGCAAGCTTGCGGCTGCGCATTTTCACGATGCGCGCGCGCAGCTCGTCCTTGGGCAGGCTCGTGGCGAGCGCGTCGACCGCGCGATAGAGGTGGTGCATCGCCGGGTTCGCCTCGGCCATCGCGGCACCGAGGGCCGGATGGATCGCGCGCATGCGCAGGTCGGCGTTGACCGCGAGCGCGCGGTTGCTCCATTCGGCGAATTTCGCGGGATCGGCCTGGGCGGGATCGAGCGTGCCGCTCGTCGCGGCCAGCACCATCGCACGCACGCGGCCCGGGTGGCGCAGGGCGAATTCCAGTGCCGTCCAGCCGCCCATCGACTGCGCGACGATGGAAAAGCTTTCGATGCCCAGATGCGCCGTCAGCGCCTCGAGGTCGCCGGCGAAATCGGCCGGATCGGGCACGCCGCCCGCCACGGTCGAGGGCGCGAAACCGCGATGCGCGAAGGTCACGCAGGTGAAGCGTTCGCGGAAGACGGGTACTTGCTGCCACCACGACAGATGGTTGCCGCCCAGCCCGTGCGCGAAGATCAGGAACGGGCCGTCGCCCGCCATCTCGTAATAGATGCGGGAGCCCGGCCGCTCGACGAAGCCGGTGCGTTCGGCGCCGTGCGGCGCCCAGGGTGTCGCGTCGTTCATGGCTGCCATCATCGCGCGCGGCTTGGCGCGCGGCAACTGCCGGGCTAGCCTCGCGCCTTCCCATCCGGAAATTCGAGGAGTTCCCCCATGAAATACGTCCCGCTCGGCCGGTCCGGCCTGATCGTCAGCCGCGTGTGCCTGGGCGGGAATTCGTGGGGTGCACGCGGCCGGCGCGCGTGGGCCGGGTTCGATTCGGGCGACAGCGCGCCCTTTTTCAAGCGTGCGCTCGACCGCGGCATCAATTTCTTCGACACGGCAGACGCCTACAACCTCGGTGCGTCCGAGACGATCATCGGCGAGACGCTGATGACCTATGCCCCGCGCGACGAGATCGTGCTGTCGACCAAGATCGGCCTGAAGATGGGCGACAGGCCCAACGCGATGGGGCTGGGTGCGAAACACCTGCTGGCCGGCATCGACGCGCAGTTGAAGCGCCTGAAGACCGACCATATCGACGTCTATCAGGTGCACCGGCTCGATCCGCACACGCCGATCGAGGAGTTCATGTACACGCTCGACGGTCTCGTGCGCTCGGGCAAGGTGCGTTACATCGGCGGCTCGACGATGCCGGCCTATAAATTCGCGCAGATGATCGCGTGCGCCGAGCGCCACGGCTATGCCCGGCCCGTCGCCATGCAGAACCTGCACAACCTGATCCAGCGCGAGGAAGAGCGCGAGATGAACGCGCTGTGCGAAGAGGCGGGCGTGGGGCTGATCCCCTATTCGCCGCTGGCGCGCGGGTTCCTTGCCGGCAACCGCGTGCGCGGCGGCGGCGGGGAGACCGAGCGCGCGAAGAACGACGCCAACGTCAAGCCGGAGTCCTGGCGCGACTGCGACTGGAAGATCGTCGACGAACTCAAGGCCATCGCGGCGGCGCGGGGTGCCAAACCCACGCAGGTCGCCTTCCAGTGGCTGTGGTCGAAGCCCTATATGGCGGCCCCCATCATGGGGGCGACGAAGCTGGAGCAGCTCGACGAGGCGGCGGCCGCCGCCGACATGCCGCCGCTGACGGCCGAGGAGGTCGCGCGGCTGGAAGCGCCCTACCAGTGGCGCCCACATCCGGGCTGGAACGGGTGACGCTTCCCGGGCTATCGTCCGGTCAAGCAATCGAAGTTCCCGGGAGGAACGCCATGTTCGCACGCATCTTCGCCACGGCGGCCGTCGCCGCCGTCGCCCTCGTTTCGGCCGCATCTGCGCAGGAAACCCCGCGCCGCGGCGGCGAATTCATCTTCGCCGTGGGCGGCGAGCCCGACACGACGGACTGCCACGCGGCGACGAACTTCGCGGTCATCCACCATCTGGCCCCGCATTATTCGACGCTGGTGAAATTCAACCCGGCGAAATACCCCGAGATCGTCGGCGACACCGCGCGCGAATGGACGGTCTCGCCCGACGGCAAGACCTATACCTTCAAGCTCGTGCAGCCGATCCGCTTCCACAACGGGTCGCCGCTGACCTCGGCCGACGTGAAGGCGAGCTTCGAGCGCATCAAGACGCCGGTGGCCGGCGCACGTTCCGCGCGGCGCGACCATTTCGCCGACGTGGCTTCGGTCGAAGCGCCGGCGCCCGACACGGTCGTGTTCCGGCTCAACAACCCGAACCCCGCGTTCATGACCTACCTCGCGGCCCCCTTCAACTGCATCTACTCGGCCGCGAAGCTGGCGCAGGACCCGCGCTATCCCGAGAAAGAGGTGATGGGCTCGGGCGCGTTCGTCTTCGGCGAGCGCGTGCCCGGCTCGCACTGGACCGGCAAGCGCTTCGACGGCTATTTCCGCCAGGGCCAGCCCTATCTCGACGGGTTCCGCGCCGTGTCGATGAGCGGGGCCGCGATGCTCAACGCGATCCAGGGCGGGCAGGTGATGGCCGAGTTCCGCGGCATCAGCCCGGCCGAGAGGGCGCGCGTCGCCAACCCGAAGCTGGCGTTCCAGGAAACGTCGTGGCTGTCGGGCCTGATCCTTTCGTTCAACATCGAGCAGAAGCCGTTCGACGACGTGCGCGTGCGCCGCGCGCTCAGCCTCGCGCTCGACCGCTGGAACGCGGCACCGGCACTCGCGCGCGTGTCGCAGGCCAAGGACGTGGGCTCGCTGCTGCGCCCGGGCTACGCCTACGCGCCGACGCCGGCCGAGCTCGCCACCTATCCCGGCATGGGCCGCGACGTGGCGCGCAACCGCGCGGAAGCGCGCAAGCTGCTGGCCGAGGCGGGCCATCCGAATCTGAAGTTCGAGCTGATCTCGATGTCGCTGCCGCCCTTCCCGACGGTCGCGGTGTGGCTGATCGACCAGTGGCGCCAGATCGGCGTGACGGCCGAGCAGCGCGTGGCCGAGCGCGCCACCTATTTCGGCGCGCGCACGTCGGGCGCGTTCCAGGCGATGCTCGACTTCACGACCGAGTTCGCCGACGAGCCGAACTTCCAGCTGCGCCGCTTCATCTCGTTCGACCGCGTGCCGGGCTTCAACGTCAGCCGCCATCTCGACCGGCAGCTCGACGAGATCTTCGACAGGCAGGAGCGCGAGACGAACTTCGAGAAGCGCAAGGCGCTGGTGCGCGACTTCCAGATCCAGCTGATGGACCTCGCCTACACGGTCCCGCTGTTCTGGTTCGAGCGCATCGTGCCCATCGCCGCGAACGTGCGCGGCTGGCACATCACGCCGTCGCACCTGCTGGGCCAGGACCTCGCGGGCGTGTGGCTGGCCTCACCCTAGCGTCGTCTTCGACCCCGGCACCGTCAGCTTCTCGACCGACGGCCAGTCCCATTCGATGCCGAGGCCCGGCGCGGTCGCCGGCAGCACATGGCCGTCGGCGACGCGCACGGGGCTGGGGGCGACCAGATCGAGCTGCGGGATATATTCGAGCCAGGCCGAGTTGGGCACCGCGCACGCCAACGCGAGGTGCAGCTCCATCAGGAAGTGCGGGGCGACGGCGACGTTGCAGCACTCGGCCATGTGCGCGACCTTCAGCCACGGCGTGATGCCGCCGACGCGCGCCACGTCGACCTGCACGATGCCGCACGCGTTGCGCTTCAGGTAATCGGCGAACTGGCCGGGCGAATAGAGCGATTCGCCGACCGCGACCGGGATCGGCGTCCCCGCCTGCAGGCGCGCGTGGCCGTCGACATCGTCGGCGGGCAGCGGTTCCTCGAACCAGCCGAGATCGAGCCCGGCCCACAGATGCGCCCGGCGCAGCGCTTCAGCCGCCGTGAAGCGCTGGTTGGCGTCGACCATGAGCTGGAATTCGGGGCCGACCGCATCGCGCACGGCGGCAAGGCGTTTCAGGTCCTCCGCCCCGGTCGGCTTGCCGACCTTCAGCTTGGCGCCCGCGAAGCCCTGTGCACGGGCCGCGAGCGTCTCGTCGACGAGCTGGACCGGCGGATGGTGCAGCCAGCCGCCCTCGGTCGTGTAGACCGGGAT
>JAEUKY010000209.1 GCA_016794005.1 Rhodospirillales bacterium | reverse complement strand
GCATCGCGCCGGCCAGTTCGGCCACATCAAGAAAGGTTAGCCGATCGTCCGCAGCGACCGCCCGATAGGCATGGCAGAACAGGACAGCATCCGCTCGCGGCGAACCATACGCGACGAGATCCGCGATCCATTCCTGAAGCCCCGCACGGTCGCGGACCAGCCCTTCCTCAATCGCCGCCTCCAGCCCGTGGCTGTACGCGAACGCGCCGACCGGAAAGGACGGCGACAGCCAGGCAAGCAGTTTCAGAAGACCGTCAGTGGCCATGCGCCTCGCCGGCATAGGCGCCGGGCTCCGGATCGAAGGGCGCGTTGCGGCGTTCGACGCGCGCACCCAGTTTCTCGGCCATCTCCGCGATGACATGGTCGTCGAGCAGCCGTAGCACGCCGCCGGGCAGAACCTGCACGGCAAGATGCCTGTTCCCGACATGCCAGGCCACCCGGGCAAGGTGCGCCGGGTCCTTGCAGGAGATATCCATCACCGGTTCGTTCGCGGCCTTCACCTCGACATAGGAACCGTCTTCGAGCGCGAGCCCGTCCCCGCCCTTGAGATAGGCCGCATGGACGAGATCGAGGAGAAACTCGAATCCTTCGTCGGCGCGCAGGGTCATCCGGCGACGATGGCGGGCGTCGGAAGCGAGCGTGACGCAGCCTTTCCGACGGCGCGCATCCCAGCTTCCGGCCGGGTCGACCGCCAGCGCGCGCATCAGAACAGGAAGTACCGCTGCGCCAGCGGCAGGACCTTGGCCGGTTCGCACACCAGCGGCGTGCCGTCGGCGCGGACTTCGTAGGTCTCGGGATCGACGTCGACCTTCGGCATCGCGTCGTTGAGGATCATGTGCTTCTTGCCGATCTTGCGCGTGTTCTTGACCGGCAGCACGTTGCGCGAAAGCCCGAGTTTGCGCCCGATCCCGTCCTTGTGCGCGAGCTTCGACACGAATGTCAGGCACGAAGCGCCCAGCGCCTTGCCGAACGCGCCGAACATCGGCCGGTAATGGACCGGCTGCGGCGTCGGGATCGAGGCATTCGGATCGCCCATCGGGGCGGCCGCGATCATGCCGCACTTCAGGATCATCTCGGGCTTCGCGCCGAAGAAGGCCGGCTGCCAGATCACGAGATCGGCGTACTTCCCCTTCTCGACCGAACCGACATAACCGGAAATGCCCTGCGCGATCGCGGGGTTGATCGTGTACTTGGCGAGATAGCGCTTGGCCCGGAAATTGTCGTTGTCGCCCTTTTCTTCGGTCAGCCGCCCACGCTGCTGCTTCATCTTGTGCGCGGTCTGCCAGGTGCGGGCGATCACCTCGCCGATGCGGCCCATCGCCTGACTGTCCGAGCTCATCATCGAGATGGCGCCCATGTCGTGGAAGATGTCTTCCGCGGCGATGGTCTCGCGACGGATGCGGCTTTCGGCGAAGGCGACGTCCTCGGGAATACGCTGGTCCAGATGGTGGCAGACCATGAGCATGTCCAGATGCTCGTCGATCGTGTTGACCGTGAACGGACGGGTGGGATTGGTCGAGGACGGGAGCACGTTCGGCAGCCCGACGACCTTGATGATGTCGGGCGCGTGGCCGCCGCCGGCACCTTCGGTATGGAAGGCATGGATCGTCCGTCCCTTGAAAGCAGCGATGGTATCCTCGACGAAGCCGCTCTCGTTCAGCGTATCGGTATGGATCGCGACCTGGATGTCGTACTTGTCGGCAAGCTTGAGGCAGACGTCGATCGCGTTGGGCGTCGTCCCCCAGTCCTCGTGCAACTTCATCGCGCAGGCGCCCGCACGCACCATCTCGACCATCGGCCCCAGCGCCGACGCGTTGCCCTTGCCGAAGAAGCCGAGATTGATCGGCAACCCTTCGGCCGCCTCGAGCATCCGGTGAAGGTGCCAGGGACCCGGCGTGCAGGTCGTCGCCGAAGTTCCGGCCGCGGGCCCCGTTCCGCCACCCATCAGCGTCGTGATCCCGGAATAGAGCGCGTCTTCCACCTGCTGCGGGCAGATCAGGTGGATATGCGCGTCGATGCCACCGGCGGTGACGATGCGCCCTTCGCCCGCGATGACTTCGGTTCCCGGCCCGACAACGATATCGACGCCGGGCTGGATATCCGGATTTCCGGCCTTGCCGAGTGCGGCGATCTTGCCGTCCTTGAGGCCGATGTCGCACTTGACGATACCCCACCAGTCGAGGACGAGCGCGTTCGTGATGACGGTGTCGACGGCACCTTCGCGCCGCGAACGCTGGCTCTGCCCCATGCCGTCGCGGATGACCTTGCCGCCGCCGAACTTCACTTCCTCGCCGTAGACCGTCAGGTCCTTCTCGACCTCGATATAGAGATCGGTGTCGCCGAGGCGCACGCGGTCTCCCGTCGTGGGTCCGTACATGCCGGCATAGGCGGCGCGGGAAATCCTGTGGGACATGCTACTTCTTCCCCGCTTTCTTGAGCTTGCCGTTCACGGCACCGCGAAATCCATGGACGATCCGGCTGCCGCCATATGCGACCATCGTCACCGTGCGCGTCTGGCCGGGTTCGAACCGCACGGCGGTGCCCGCCGGAATGTCGAGCCGCATTCCGTATGCGGCCTTGCGGTCGAACGACAGGGCCGGATTCGTCTCGAAGAAGTGATAGTGCGAACCGACCTGAATCGGCCGGTCGCCGGTATTCGAGATCTTCAGCGTGACGGTCGGGCGGCCGGCATTCAGCTCGATCTCGCCCTCGCGGACCAGAATTTCCCCGGGCTTCATGGCCATCCCCTCAACGGATCGGATTGTGGACGGTCACGAGCTTCGTGCCGTCGGGAAACGTCGCTTCGACCTGAATGTCGTGGATCATCTCGGCAATGCCCTCCATGACCTGATCGCGCGTCAGGACCTTGGCGCCGTCGCGCATCAGGTCGGCGACCGAGCGGCCGTCACGGGCACCCTCGACGACGAAGTCGGCGATCAGCGCCACGGCCTCGGGATGATTGAGCTTGACCCCCCGTTCCAGGCGGCGACGGGCAACCATCGCCGCCATGGCCACGAGCAGCTTGTCTTTCTCGCGCGGACTCAAGTTCATGCGTCGCCCCCTCCGTCGGGCGCAATCCTAGCATCACACGTGCCACAACCGGGACACCGACGCGGGCAGGCCGAACACGCCCGAACGCAACGCCAGCCAGAGGCCCAGATACCGCTCCCGG
>JAEUKY010000178.1 GCA_016794005.1 Rhodospirillales bacterium | reverse complement strand
GAGCGGCTGATCGCCAAGGGCGACTATGCGAAGATCGCCGCCGCGCACGGCTTGCAGGCCAACAACATCGGCAAGGTGACCGAAAACCAGGGCAAGTGAGGCGGACCCGGACGGGGGAACGGCCATGGACAAGGACAAGCTTGCCGCCCTTCGCGCCCGCTACGGCGACGCGCAGGGCGGCGACATCCACGATCCGCACTTCGCCAAGGTCGCGGCGGCGGTCTTCACCGCCCCCGACCGGCGCAAGTGGCCGTTCGCCGATCCGGCGACGTTCGTCGGCGCGCCCTTCCGGCCGGTCGCGTCGGACGCCGATCTCGCCGGGCTGGACGCGGCCCTCGTCGGGGTACCGATGGATCTGGGCGTGACGAACCGGGCAGGTGCGCGTCTGGGGCCGCGCGCGGTGCGTGGCGTCGAGCGCATCGGCCCCTACGAGCACGTGCTGAAGCGCACGCCGCTGAGCGAGCTGAAGGTGGCCGACATCGGCGACGTGCCGATGCGCAGCCGTTTCTCGCTGGCCGACTGCCATGCCGACATCGAGGCGTTCTATGCGCGCCTTGCGGCCGCCGGCGTCGCGCCGCTGTCGGTCGGCGGCGACCATTCGGTCACGTTGCCGATCCTGAAGGCGCTGGGCCGCGACCGGCCGGTCGCGATGGTGCATTTCGACGCGCATTGCGACACCAGCGGCCCCTACGAAGGGGCCAAGTTCCATCACGGGGCCCCGTTCCGCATGGCCGTGCTCGACGGCGTGCTCGACCCCGAACGCACGATCCAGATCGGCATCCGCGGCGGTGCGGAATATCTGTGGGAGTTCTCCTACGAGAGCGGCATGACCGTGATCCATGCCGAGGATATCGATCCGATGGGGGTCGATGCGGTGATCGCCAAGGCCCGCGCGGTCGTCGGCGACGCCCCGGTCTACGTGACGTTCGACGTGGACGGGCTCGACCCCTCCTTCGCGCCGGGTACGGGCACGCCGGAATCCGGCGGCCTGACCATGCGCGAGGCGCTGGCCATCCTGCGCGGCCTCGCCGGGCTCGACGTGATCGGCGCCGACGTCGTCGAGGTCGCTCCGCAATACGACGCCACGACCGTCACGGCGCAGAACGCGGCCCAGGTGCTGTTCACCGAACTGTGCCTGGTGTCCGTCGCCCGGGAAAAGCGCCGGGCACGCTAGCGGCGGCGTAACCTTCGGGCCGCGGGGGCCGAACGGTCGGGAAGCATCCCCGCATCCGAAGGCCAATCCGATGGAATCGCCCCGCAACCTGCTCCTGCGCGCCCTCCCGTGGGCGCTGTCCGTCTGGATCGCCTACATCTTCATCTGGTACCTCCAGTACAAGTTCCTCGGCCACGAGGGCAGCGTCTGGCTGTTCACGGTGCTGACCGACTGGCTGGGCGTACCGGGATACGAGAAGACGATGCGGATCGGCGTGGGTTCCGCCGAACTCGTTGCGGCCCTGCTCTGCCTCTACCGGCCCACGCAGTCGATCGGCGGTGCCGCCGCCGCCGGGATCATGACCGGGGCGATCTTCTTCCATCTGGTCTCGCCGCTGGGCATCGATCCGTACGAGGACGGCGGCACGCTTTTCACCGAGGCCGTCGCCGTCTGGCTTTCGGGACTGATCCTGCTCTATATGCGCCGGAACGAGGCGATGGCCTTCGTCCAGCCGCTGTGCCGGCGCTTCGCGCGCCCGGCGGTCCGCGCATGAGCGACGCGCGCCCGAAAAAGCCGCGCGACCTGCGGCTCGACTTCTTCCGCGGCCTTTCGCTGGTCGCGATCTTCACGGCGCACGTTCCCGGCGACTGGCTGGCCGAGATCATCTGGGCGCGCTTCGGCCTGTCGGATGCGGCGCACGTGTTCGTCTTCATCTCGGGCTACGCCGCCGCGATGGCGTTCGGCGGCACGTTCCTGCGGCAGGGATTCGCGACCGGGACCGCGCGCATCGTCTGGCGCTGCGCGCAGCTCTATTCGGTCCACATGGCGCTGTTCGTGCTGGGAGCCGCGATCTGCGCATGGGCGGCGACGAAGGGCATCGATTACGCGGCGTTCCTCGGTATATCAGACTTCTTCGCCGATCCGGGCCGGACGCTGCTGGGCCTGTTCACGCTGCGCTATGTGCCGACCTATTTCGACATCCTGCCGCTCTACATGCTCGTGCTTGCCTGCGTACCGCTCGTCCTGCTGCTGGCGCGCATCCACCCCGGCCTCGTGATCGCGCTGTCGGTCGCGGTCTGGTCGTTCGTGCAGGCGACGGGCTTCAACTTCGATTCGGGCACGTCGACGGGTCAGGGCTGGGGTTTCAACCCGTTGGCCTGGCAGATGCTGTTCTTCACCGGCTTCGCGTTGTCGCGCGGCTGGGTCGAGGCGCCGCGCTTCCATCCAGCACTCGTGGCCGTCTGCGCCGCCTACCTGCTGTTCGGATTCGTCGCGATCCACCCGGCGGTCCATTCGCTGCATCCCGCACTGGTCGACCTGCATGCGTGGGCCTACAGCCACGCGCACAAGCCCAATCTCGACCTGCGCCAGTACGCGCATTTCCTCGCCCTCGCCTATGTCGTGCTTTGGGCGATCGATCCGCGGCGCGAATTGCTCGCCTCGCGCCTTGCCCGGCCGTTCGTCGAGCTCGGCCGGCAGGCGTTGCCGGTGTTCTTCGCGGGCATGGCGCTCGCCCATGTCGGCGGCATCGCGTTCGCCGTCGGCGGCGACGGGCTGACGCTGCAGGTGCTGGTCAATGCCGCGGGTATCGGCGGACTCTACGCCGTCGCGCGCATTTCGGCCTGGGTCAAGGTGGCGCCGTGGAAGTCGCCGGCGCGCGCGCCGGTCGCCTCCGAAACGCCGGTCGCGGCATTCGTCAAGCCGGCCGCCCAGCCGGCCGTCTGACGGCGGTCATTCCGCGCGCAGATGGCGCGCGAGGAACTCGAGCGCGCCGGGCAGTGCCGCTTCCCACGTTCCCCAATCGTGATCGCCGCCGGTCGTCTCGTCCGTCACGTCGTGTCCCAGGCGGCGCAGTGCGGAAGCGACCGCATCCTGCTCCTCGGCAAGTCCGAAACGGTCGACCCGCCCCACGGTGAGGTAGACCGGCGGGCGCGACGGCGAGCTTGCAGCCCGCCCGGCCATCGCCATCGGGCTTTGCGCAAGGAATCGCGGAACGTCGAACGGCGTGCCGAACGCGCCGGCGAAGACGCGTGCCAGCCGCGCCTCCGTTTCCGCGTCGATCGCCATGCCGGGGACGATCCGCGTCCAGTAGGCGCCGCTCATCGACGCCGCGGCGGCATAGCGCTCGGGATGGCCGAAAGCGAAGCGCAGCGCGCCGAACCCGCCCATCGAGTTGCCGGCGAGCGCGCGTCCCGAACGGTCCGCTCGCGTGCCCCAGCGCCGCTCGATCTCGGCGGGCAGTTCGGCGACGAGCGCCGTCTCGACCGGGCCCGCCGCGTACCACGAGTTGCCGGTCGAAGGCAGGACGACGAGCAGTGGCCCAATGCGCTTCTCCGCGATCAGCCGGTCGGCCGTCGCCTTGACCATGCCCATGCGCAGCCATTCGCCGGGATCGCTCGCCCGGCCGTGCAGCAGATAGACGACCGGCAGGCCGCGCGTCGGCGCATCGGGCACGTAGACCGCATACTCGAGCGGCCGGCCGAGGGCCGGGCTTTCCATGCGTTCGGAACGGATCTCGCCGGCCTGCGCGCCTGCCGCCAGCGACAGGCCGAGCAGTGCCGCGGCGGCCCTAGCCATGCCCGGCGAAGCTCACTTCGACAGCTCCTTGTCGAGCTGGTCGCCCAGCACCTCGCGCACCATGCCGAACGCGCCGTTGACCGCCGGCACGCCGGCATAGATCGCCGCATGCAGCAGCAGCGCCTGGAGTTCGGCCGCCGTCACGCCGTTTTTCAGCGCGGGCTTGATGTGGAGCTTGAATTCCGCCTCGCGGCCCAGCGCCACCATCATCGCAAGCGTGACGAGCGAGCGGGTCTTCCACGGCAGCGCCGGGTTTCCCCACGTCTCTCCCCAGGCGGTGCGGGTGATGAAATCCTGCCACGGCATCGAGAACGCGCCGGCCGCGGCGAGCGAGCGCTGCACGTGCTCGACGCCGAGCACGGCCTTGCGGTTGGCGATGCCCGACGCGTAAAGCGCGTCCTTGCCCGGCGAAACGGCGGGCAGGAAGGCGCGCAAGGCCGCGACCGTCTCGTCCGGGCGTTCGATGGCCAGCAAGTGCGACGCCTTCTCGACGACCGCGACGCGGGCACCCTCGATCCCGGCGGCAAGCTCGCGCGACATCTTCACGTCGGTGACGGGATCCTCGGCCCCGGCCACGACGAGCGTGACGGCCGAGATGCGCTTGAGCGCCGGCCGCAGGTCCATCGCCGCGATGGCGAGGCACGCGGCCGCGTAGCCTTCCGGATCGATGCCGAGGAACAGCGAACGGTAATAGGCGAGCCTGGCCGGATCGACGCCTTGCGTGAACCAGCGGCCCATCACCGCGTCGACGATGGCGCCCATGCCGCCCTTGCGCACCGCGTCGGCGCGCGCCTGCCAGTTTTCCGGCGGCGGAAGATGGGCCGACGTCGCCATCAGCACGAGATTGGCGACCTTGTCGGGATGGTGGATGGCAAGTGCTTGCGCCGTCATCCCGCCCAGCGACAGGCCCACGACGTGCGCGCGCGCGATCCCCAGCGCGTCCAGAAGGGCGGCGAGATCGTCGGCGAGCATGCGCACGCTGACGGGGCCGGTGCGCGCGGGCGACCGGCCGTGGCCGCAGGTGTCGTAGCGCAGGCAGCGATAGGACGGGGCAAGCTGGCGCACGACGCCGTCCCACATCTCCAGCGTCGTGCCCAGCGAGTTCGAGAAGACGACGACCGGCCCGTCGGCGGCACCGGTCAGGTCGTAGAACAGCTTCGTCCCGTTGGCGTCGATCAGCGGCATGGGCGTTCCATCAGTCGGGCGTTGAAAGCTTGGTCGCCACGTCGCGCGCGAAGGCGACGGCGGGCGCGACGCGCGCACGCGCGGCTGCGACGGCCGGGGCGAGGTCGAAGACGCGGTCGAGGGCGGCGGGATCGAGCGTGCCCGCAAGCGCTTCGCGCAGCGTGCCGCCGGTTTCGCGCACCTTCGATGCGGCCGCCTCGACCGCATCGTGCGCCGCCGCGCGCCCGAGCGCCGGAACGAGGGCGACGGCCGCCGCATCGGCGAAGACGAGCCCGCGCGTCGCGTCGATGTTG
>JAEUKY010000089.1 GCA_016794005.1 Rhodospirillales bacterium | reverse complement strand
GCCCGCCGCCTGTCGCAGATCGGCATCGTCGCCGATGCCGCCACGGCCGAAGCGCTGTCCCCGCAGCTGGCGCAGGGCCAGCGTCTGGTCACGCGCGAAGGTGCGCTGTGGCGCTGGGACGGCTTCGCGCAGCGCGCGGGTGCCGCTTCGCAGGCGGCCGAGCTGCTGACGATGCGCAACCGGCTGGAAGTTCTCGACGCCGAGATCGTGCGTGCGCGCGAGATCGCCGACGGGGCGCGCATCCGCCACGCCAACGCGCAGGCCGCCGGCAGGCAGGCCGAAGCCGCCGATCAGGCCGCGCGCAACGCCACGCGCACGGCGACCGCCGCCGTCGAAGCCGCACGCGGCGAGATCGTGCGCATCGCGCGCGAGACCGAGAACGAGTCGGCCAAGCTCGGCCTGCTCGCGGGCGAGATCGAGCGCAACGAGGCCGACCGCGCCGAACTGGACGGCCGCCGTGCGGCCGCGCAAGCGCGCTTCGCCGAGATCGAGGATCCGGCCAACGCGCGCGCCAAGCTCGCCGAGGACCGCCAGTCGCTGTCGGCCGCACGCCAGTCGCTGGCCGAACGCGAGGCCGCATCGGCCCGCCTGCAGCGCGAACGCGAGGGCCGCGAGCGCCGCCGCCACGCGATCGGCAACGAGACCGATGCGTGGGCCAACCGCGCCGATTCCGCCCAGCGCCAGATCGCCACGCTGGTCGAGCGCCAGGAACTGACGCAGAGCGAGCGCGAGGAGATGGCCGGCCGCCCCGCCGAGATCGCCGCCGAGCGCGAGGCGCTGCTGACCAAGACGCAGGAGATGGAGGCGATCCGCCGCAAGGCCGCCGACGATCTGGCCGCCGCCGAGAACGCGGTGCGCGAGGCCGACCGCGCGCTGAAGGCGGTGGAAGCCAGCCTCGTCGAGGCGCGCGAGGACCGTGTGCGCGAGCAGGGCCACGTGGAACAGCAGGCGGCGGCGGGCGAAGCGCTGGTCGCGACGATCCGCGAGCGGCTGGACTGCGCGCCGGACGGCTGCCTTGCCGCCGGCATGGTCGATCCTTCCGACGATCTGCCCGCGATGGAGGACATCGAGCGCCGCCTCGAGCGCCTCGTGAAGGAACGCGACAACATGGGCCCGGTCAACCTGCGCGCCGAGCAGGAAGCCGAGGAAGTGGAAGCCCAGATCGCCGGCATGACGACCGAGAAGGAAGACCTCGTCGCCGCGATCGCCAAGCTGCGCCAGGGCATTTCCAGCCTCAACAAGGAAGCGCGCGAGCGCCTGCGCGACGCCTTCGCCAAGGTCGACTCCCACTTCCAGGACCTGTTCTCGCGCCTGTTCGGCGGCGGGCGCGCGCACCTGACGCTGTCGCCCGTGATGGGGCCGGACGGGCAGGTCAACGACGATCCGCTCGAAGCGGGGCTCGACGTGATGGCATCGCCCCCGGGCAAGAAGCTGCAGTCGTTGACACTGCTGTCGGGCGGCGAGCAGGCGATGACGGCGCTGGCCCTGCTGTTCGCGGTGTTCCTCACCAACCCCGCCCCGATCTGCGTGATGGACGAAGTCGACGCCCCGCTCGACGACGCCAACGTCGACCGGTTCTGCAAGCTGCTCGACGAGATCGGCCGTTCGTCGGGCGTGCGCTTCATCGTCGTCACCCACCATCGCCTGACGATGGCGAAGATGGACCGGCTCTTCGGCGTGACGATGGCCGAGCGCGGGGTTTCGACCCTCGTCTCGGTCGATCTTCGCAGTGCAGAAAAGCTCCGCGCGACGGCCTGACGCGCGGGGCGTTTTCGCTTTCTTATCAAGGCCGTAGATTTCCCCCTTCGGCCTTGACAGGGGAACGGCCCAACCCTATTGTCCGCGCCGTCATCGAGGCGGAAAAGGGCCGATTCTACGCACTTTTTCGCCGTTTCGACCGGCAGCGAATGCGGAGCTCACGAGCATGACCGATCCCGACGATCGGGCCCGCCAGCTCGACGATCTCCAGGCCAGGGTAGAGGCCGTGCAGGCGCGCCGGGCGAAAGCGGAGACGCGTTCGGCTTCGGCGGCCGGGCGGACGACGGGGCAGATGGGCCTCGGCTTCCGCATCTCGGTCGAACTCGTCGCCACGCTCGCCGTCGGAACCGGGATGGGCTTCGTGCTCGACCGGTGGCTCGGCTCCTCGCCGTGGCTGACGCTCGCGTTCTTCATGCTGGGTGCAGCCGCCGGCATGCGAAACGTGATCCGGCTCGCGACCGCCGCCCAGAAGAAGGTGGCGGAAGACGCGGAACGGAAGACCGAGACCTGAGTTTCCGCCCTTACGGAGTCCCGCACCGTGGCAAGTCCCCTCGAGCAGTTCCAGATCAAGCCGATCGCGCAGTTCAGTCTGGCGGGCTACGACCTCGCCTACACGAACTCGGCGCTGATGATGACGGTGGCCGCCCTCGCCGCCTCGGCGCTGCTGATCGCCGCGTCGCGCGGCGCGCGTCTCGTTCCGGGCCGGCTCCAGTCGGTCGGCGAGCTGATGTACGA
>JAEUKY010000038.1 GCA_016794005.1 Rhodospirillales bacterium | reverse complement strand
GCCTGGGGAACCGCCAACATGCGCACCGGCGGCGACGACATCGCGCAGGGGCTGGCGCTGATGGGCGTGAAACCCACGTGGGATCCGTCGAGCCTGCGCGTGACCGGCTTCGAGGTGCTGTCGACCGACCTGCTCGACCGGCCGCGCGTCGACGTCACGCTACGCGTGTCGGGCTTTTTCCGCGACGCGTTCGCGGGCCTGATCGACCTGTTCGACGCGGCCGCGCGCAAGGTGGCCGCACTCGACGAGCCCGCGCACCTCAACCCGCTCGCCGCGCGCGTGCGCGCCGAAGGCGGCGGGCGCGAGGCGGCGACGCGCGTGTTCGGCTCGAAGCCGGGCGCCTACGGAGCCGGCCTGCAGGCGCTGATCGACGAGGGCGGCTGGTCCGATGCGGGCGATCTCGCGCGCGCCTACGTGGCGTGGGGCGGTTACGCCTATCGTGCGGGTGCGGAAGGCGAGGCCGCACACGACCTGTTCGAGAAGCGCCTGGCGCGCGTCGAGGCCGTGCTGCACAACCAGGACAACCGCGAGCACGACCTGCTCGACAGCGACGACTATTACCAGTTCGAGGGCGGGCTCGCCGCGGCGGTGACGGCACTCTCCGGCCGCACGCCGGTCCTCTACCACAACGACCATTCGCGCCCCGAGGCACCCCGGGTGCGCACGCTCAAGGAAGAGATCGCCCGCGTCGTGCGCGCGCGCGCCGCGAACCCGAAATGGATCGAGGGCTGCAAGCGCCACGGCTACAAGGGTGCTTTCGAGATGGCGGCGACGGTCGACTACCTGTTCGCCTTCGCCGCGACCACGCCGTGCGTCGAAAGCCGCCAGTTCGACGCGCTTTTCGACGCCTATCTGCGCGACGCCGACACGCGCGCCTTCGTCGCATCCGTCAACGCACCCGCCTTGCGCGAGATGGCCGAACGCTTCGACGAGGCGCGCGCGCGCGGCCTGTGGCGCCCGGGCAGCAACGACGCGCCCGCCCTGATCGACGAACTGAAGAGGATCCGATGAACGACGAACTCCACGCCGCCAAGATGCGCCGCATCAAGGAAGCCCGCGACCGCATGATGGCGGAGAAGTTCGGCGAGAAGGGCCTGCTGATCGTCCATACCGGCAAGGGCAAGGGCAAGTCGTCCTCGGCCTTCGGCATGGTGATGCGCTGCCTCGGCCACGGCATGAAGGTCGGCATCGTCCAGTTCGTGAAGGGGGCGTGGGACACGGGCGAGGCGCGCCTGCTGAAGCGCTTCCCCGAACTGTGCGAGATCCAGACGCTGGGCGAAGGCTTCACGTGGGAAACGCAGGACAAGGCGCGCGACATCGCCGCGGCCGAACGCGCGTGGGCGGAGTCCAGGCGCATGCTCGCCGACGAAAGCCTGCGCATGGTCGTGCTCGACGAGCTGAACATCGCGTTGCGCAACGGCTATTTCCCGGTCGAACCGGTGCTGGAGGCGATCGCCGCGCGCCCGCCGATGCAGCATTGCGTCGTCACGGGCCGCAACGCGCCGCAGGAGATGATCGACGCGGCCGATCTCGCGACCGAGATGACGCTCCTGAAGCATCCGTTCCGCGACGGGATCAAGGCGCAGGCGGGAGTCGAGTTCTAGGACGATGGCGGCACGCGCGCTCATGTTCCAGGGGACGGGATCGGACGTCGGCAAGTCGCTGGTCGTCGCCGGTCTCGCGCGCGCCTTCGCGAACCGCGGGCTCGCCGTTCGCCCGTTCAAGCCGCAGAACATGTCGAACAACGCAGCCGTCGCATCGGACGGCGGCGAGATCGGCCGCGCGCAGGCCCTGCAGGCGCGTGCGGCACGCGTGTCCGCGACGCGCGACATGAACCCCGTCCTGCTGAAGCCGCAGTCCGAGACCGGTGCGCAGATCGTCGTGCAGGGCAAGGTGTTCGGCACGGCGCGCGCGGCCGAGTATCACGCGCTGAAGCCGCAGCTGATGGCGCATGTGCTGGAAAGCTTCGGCCGCATCGCCGCCGACGCCGATCTCGTCCTGGTCGAGGGGGCGGGTTCGCCCGCCGAGATCAACCTGCGCGCCGGCGACATCGCCAACATGGGTTTCGCCGTCGCCGCCGACGTACCCGTGGTGCTGGTCGGCGACATCGACCGCGGCGGCGTGATCGCGTCGTTCGCCGGCACGATGGCGCTGCTGCAACCGGACGAACGCGCGCGCGTGGCGGGCTGCATCGTCAACAAGTTCCGCGGCGACATCGCGCTGTTCGATGGCGGGCGCAGGGCGATCGAGACGCATGCCGGCATCGCGTGCCTCGGCGTGATCCCGTGGTTCGCCGACGCGCGCCTGCTGCCGGCCGAGGACGGCGCGTCGCTGGGCGGCCGCTATGCCGCGCGCGACGGCGCGATCCGGATCCGCGTGCCCCGCCTGCCCTGCATCGCCAATACCGACGATCTCGACCCGCTGGCGGCGGAAGCGGACGTCGATCTCGCTTTGCTCGAACCGGGCGAGGCGCTGCCGGGCGACTGCGATGCGGTCCTGCTGCCGGGATCGAAGGCGACCATCGCCGATCTCGCCTTCCTGCGCGCGCAGGGCTGGGACGTCGATATCGCGGCGCATGCGCGTCGCGGCGGTGCTGTCGTCGGCCTGTGCGGCGGCTACCAGATGCTCGGCCGCACGATCGCCGATCCCGGCGGCATCGAGGGACAGGCGGGAACCGTGCCGGGGCTCGGCCTGCTGCCGGTCGATACGGTGCTTGCACCCGGAAAGACGCTGCGCGAGGTGTGCGCGCGTGACGCGCTGTCGGGCTGCGCCGTGCGCGGCTACGAAATCCATATCGGCCGCACGCAGGGCGATGCGGCGCCGCTGCTGTCGCTCGACGGACATGCGGAAGGTGCGGTTTCCGCCGACGGGCGCGTCAAGGGCAGCTACATCCACGGCCTGTTCGCGTCGGATGCGTATCGCGCGCACTGGCTGGCGACCTTGCGCGCCGGGCGGAGTTCCGGGATCGCCTACGAACGACAGGTGGAAGCCACGCTCGACCGGCTGGCAGCCCATATCGCCGCCGCCGTCGATCTCGGCCGGCTGCTGGGGCTGGCGCGATGTCTCTAGCCCTGCAGCATCATGCGGCCGGCGGCGAACGCTGCGACGAGGCCCGCCTGCACCAGGCACGCGACCACGAACAGCCAGAGCGCGCGGCGCATGTCGGCCACGTTGGCGCGCGCCCGGCCGCTGCCGATCCACGGATCGTCGACCAGCGTGGCGCCATAGCGCCGGGGGCCCGCGATGGCAAGATCGAGCGCACCGGCGAACGCGCCCTCCGGCCAGCCGGCATTGACCGAGCGGTGCTTGCGCGCGTCCTTGAACGCGACGCGAAGGGCCGCGAAAGGCCGCGCACCCGGGGCGACGAACGCGGCCAGCGCCACGACCAGCGCGCTGAGGCGGGCCGGCACGAAGTTCATCGCCGTGTCGAGGCGCGCCGCGAACCGGCCGAAATCGATGTAGCGCTCGTTGCGGTGCGCGATCATCGAATCGAGCGTGTTGGCCGCCTTGAACGCGAACAGGCCCGGCAGGCCGAACAACGCGAACCAGAAGACCGGGGCCACGACCGCGTCGGAGAAATTCTCGGCGAGCGATTCGATGCCCGCGCGCGCGACGCCGTGCGCGTCGAGGCTTTCCGGATCGCGCCCCACGATGGCGGCGACCGCACGCCGGCCGCCGGCAAGCCCGTCCGTGTCCAGCGCCCGGGCGACCGCCGCGACATGCGCATAGAGCGAACGCTGCGCGATCAGGAGCGACGCCACGAACGCTTCCAGCATCCAGCCCCACCACCGGCCGCGCGAGGCGAGCAGGATCAGCCAGCCCGCCGCCGCCGCGACGCCCACGACCAGCGCCACGGTCAACGCACCGCGCGCGCGCAGGGCCGCGGGCCCGCGCTGCGGCCGGTTGAGGCGCGCTTCGAGCGCCGTCACCAGCCGGCCCAGCCACTGCACCGGATGGCCGATCCGGCCCAGCAGGAAGCGCATCTCGCCGAACGCGGCGTCGAGCGCCAGTGCCGCCAGCAGCACGAGCAGCGGTTCGAAGGGCGGCGGGGCGGGAAGAATCGACATGTCCGCGAGAGTGACGCGCGGCGTATACTTGGTCAACGCACGAGGAGTGGAAGATGAACGAACCCGCCGTGATGATCTGCGGCCACGGGAGCCGGGATACCGACGCCATACGCCAGTTCGACGCGATGGTCGCGGCCCTGCGCGCCCGCCTGCCCGGCCGCGAGGTGGGCTCCGGCTTCCTCGAATTCGCGCGCCCGATCATCCGCGAGGGGCTGGACGCGCTGAAGGCCAAGGGTGCGACGCGGATCCTGGCCCTGCCGGCGATGCTGTTCGCGGCCGGCCACGTCAAGAACGACCTGCCGTGGGAGCTCAACACCTGGGCGGCCGAGAATCCCGGCGTGAAGGTCGAGTTCGGCCGCGATCTCGCCATCGACCTGAAGCTGATCGAAGCGGCGAAGCAGCGCATCGAGGAAGCCGAGGCGAAGGCGAAGCGCCCGGCCGCGCGCGAGGAAACGCTGCTGGTCGTCGTCGGGCGCGGCACCAACGATCCCGACGCCAATTCGAACGTCGCCAAGGTCGCGCGCATGCTGTGGGAGGGGATGGGCTTCGGCTGGGCAACCGTCGCCTATTCCGGCGTGGCGCATCCGCGCACCAACGAATGCCTCGCGCGCGCCGTGCGGCTGGGCTTCCGGCGCATCGTCGTGTTCCCGTATTTCCTGTTCGACGGGATCCTCGTGAAGCGCATCTACGAGCAGACGGACGAGATCGCCGCGGTCAATTCCGACGTCGAGTTCGTCAAGGCCACCTATCTCAACGCGCACGACAACGTCGTCGACGCGTTCCTCGAGCGGCTCGCCGAGATCGACCGCGGGCAGACGGCGATGAACTGCATGGTCTGCAAGTACCGCACGCAGATCGTCGGCTACGAGGCCGACGTGGGTGCGGTGCAGGCCGGCCATCACCTGCACGTGCGCGGGATCGGGACGGACGCCGACCACGGCCATTCGCACGATCACGGGCACCATCATCACCACCACCACGATCACGACCATGGGCACCATCACCACCATGGCCACGACCACGCGCATCCGCACAAGCACCGCTAGGCGATGATCGAGTATCTGCGCGACCCGGCCGAAATCTACCGGCGCTCCTTCGCGACCATCCGGGCGGAGGCGAAGCTCGACCGCTTCGCGCCCGACGTGGCCGCGATGGCGCTGCGGGTCGCGCACGCCTGCGGCATGGCCGACGTGGCCGAAGCGCTGGTCGCCAGCGCCGACGTGGCCGCGAAGGCGCGCGCGGCACTTGCGGCGGGCGCGCCGATCCTGTGCGACGCCGCGATGGTGGCGCACGGCATCCAGCGCCGCCGCCTGCCCGCGGGCAACGAGATCGTCTGCCTCGTCGACACGCCCGAAGCGGCGGACCGCGCCGCCGAACTGCGTTCGACGCGCTCGGCCGCCGCGGTCGATCTGTGGGGGCCGCGTCTTGCCGGGGCCGTCGTCGCGATCGGCAACGCGCCGACCGCCCTGTTCCGCCTGCTCGAGAATCTCGATATCGGCGGGCCGCGGCCGGCGGCCCTGTTCGCGTTCCCGGTCGGCTTCGTCGGTGCGGTCGAATCCAAGCAGGCGCTGGTCGAAAATCCGCGCGGGCTTTCCTTCGTCACGCTGCCGGGCCGGCGCGGCGGCAGCGCCATGGCGTCGGCCTGCGTCAACGCGATCTCGGGCAATCCCGAAGAAGGTGCCGGCGCATGAGCGCCTGGCTCCACGTGGTGGGGATCGGCGAGGACGGGTTCGCCGGCCTGTCGCCGGCCGCGCGCGCGACGGTCGAGGCGGCCGAGTTCCTGTTCGGCGGCAGGCGGCATCTGGATTTCGCCGCCGGGATGACGGCCGAGAAGATCGCGTGGGACAGCCCGCTCGCCGCCACGCTCGATGCGGTGGCGGCAAAGCGCGGCCGGCGCGTCGTCGTGCTCGCCTCGGGCGATCCGATGTGGTTCGGCGCGGGCGCCACGATCGCGCGCCGCTTCCCGGCCGACGAGATGAACGTCATCCCGCACGTCTCGTCGTTTGCGCTTGCCGCGGCCCGGCTCGCCTGGCCGCTGGGCGACTGCGCGACGCTGTCGCTGCACGGCCGGCCGCTGGCCCCGCTCGCCCTGCATCTGGCCGACGGCGTGCGGATCGTCGCGCTCACGCACGACGGCGCTTCGCCTGCCGCCATCGCCGCCTTCCTCGTCGCGCGCGGCTTCGGCGCCTCGCGCCTCGTCGCGTTCGAACGCGTCGGCGGGCCGGCCGAACGCCGGATCGCGGCGCGTGCCGCCGACTGGCCGCAGGACCGGCTCGACGATCTCAACATCCTCGCCATCGAATGCGTCGCGGGCGCGGACGCGCGCCCGCTGCCGCGTCTCGCCGGCCTGCCCGACGACTGTTTCGAGCATGACGGCCAGCTCACCAAGCGCGCGGTGCGCGCGGCCACGCTCGCGGCCCTGTCGCCGCTGCCCGGGCAGTTGCTATGGGATGTGGGTGCAGGCAACGGCTCCGTCGCGATCGAATGGCTGCGTTCGGCTTCGCCCATGCGCGCCGTCGCGATCGAACGCGATGCCGCACGGTTGGCGCGCATCGCGCGCAATGCCGAGACGCTCGGCGTGCCGCACCTGCAGATCGTCGCCGGCGAAGCGCCGGCGGCACTCGACGGGCTTCCGGCACCCGATGCCGTGTTCGTCGGCGGCGGTGCGTCGATCCCCGGCCTGATCGACCGCTGCTGGGCGGCGCTCAAGCCCGGCGGCATCCTCGTCGCCAACGCGGTGACGTTGGAAAGCGAAGCCGTGCTCGCCGACCGCTTCGCCCGGCATGGCGGCGAGATGACGCGGCTTGCCGTCTCCCATGCCGAACGCGTCGGCCCGCATCACGGCTGGCGCGCGGCGATGCCGGTCACGCAGCTTGCGGTGCGCAAGCCATGACCGGCACGCTCCATGGGATCGGCGTGGGCCCCGGCGACCCGGAACTGCTGACGCTGAAGGCCGTGCGCCTGATCGCGGCATGCGACGTGATCGCCTATCCGGCGCCCGAGGAAGGCACTTCGCTCGCGCGCGCCATCGCCGCCCCGCACATCCCGCCCGGCAAGATCGAGTGCCCGGTGCGCCTGCCCATCGAGATCGCGCGCCATCCAGCACAGGACGCCTACGACGCCGGTGCCGCCGCCATCGCGGCGCACCTGGAAGCCGGGCGCGACGTGGCGCTGCTGTGCCTCGGCGATCCGCTCTTCTACGGGTCTTACATGTATCTGCATGCGCGGCTGGCCGAACGGTTCGACTGCCGGATCGTGCCCGGCATCACGTCCTTCGCCGCGTCGGCCGCTCTCGCCGGCCATGCCCTTGCCGCGCGCGAGGACAGCGTGGCCGTCGTTCCCGCCACGCTCGCGGACGGAGAAATCGAACGGCGCGTCGCCGCGCACGATTCGCTCGTCTTCCTGAAGCTCGGCCGGCATTTCGGCCGGCTGCGCTCGCTGCTGGCAGGGCTCGGCCTTGCCGACGAGGCGACCTATGTCGAGCGCGCGGGCATGGATGGCGAACGCCGGATGGCGCTTGGCGACGCGACCGGCGACACGGCCCCCTATTTCTCGCTGGTGCTCGTGCACCGGCGCAAGGCGGCGTGGCGATGATCCCCGCACTGATCTGCCTTACCGCCGACGGCGTGGCGCTCGCCCGGCGCCT
>JAEUKY010000036.1 GCA_016794005.1 Rhodospirillales bacterium | reverse complement strand
CCCGGCCGGCGACTCCGGCTCCGGCCTCTTCGACCAAGGTCGAGGTGACCGGAATCGACTGCCGCCGCCTGTTCGTCGAGCACCGCCCGTCGGCGGACGTCGCCTACAAGCCGGGCGTGGACGTGCACGGCAAGCCGGTCGCGTCGGCCGACCTCAACCCCGCGCCGCAGATCAAGGTGCCCGAGACCGTCGCCTTCGACATCGCGGTCGACCTGAAGCGTTTCGGCGTGCCGGCGGCCTCGCCGCTCTTCCAGCCCAACGTGAAGCTGGGCGAGGTGCGGATGGACCTCGCCTCGGGCCGCGTGCTCTATAACGGCCAGCCGCTCGGCAACCCCGAGCTCGAGGCCCTGCGCGAGGCCTGCCGCCAGCAAGGCTTGGCACCGCGCTAGGCTTCCCGTAGCTTGCCCGCCGTCGCCTTTCCCCAGACTCCGAGGACCGTCGTTTCATGCGCCTTTCGCGCTTCTTCCTGCCCACGATCAAGGAAAACCCCTCCGAAGCCCAGATCGTCTCGCACCGTCTGATGCTGCGCGCCGGCATGATCCGCCAGGCCGCCGCCGGCATCTATTCGTGGCTGCCGCTTGGCCACCGCGTGCTCAAGAAGATCGAGCAGATCGTGCGCGAGGAGCAGGACCGCGCCGGGGCGATCGAGATGCTGATGCCGACCATCCAGTCGGCCGAGCTGTGGAAGGAAAGCGGCCGCTACGACGACTACGGCAAGGAGATGCTGCGCATCGTCGACCGGCACGAGCGCGACATGCTCTACGGCCCGACGAACGAGGAGCTCGTCACCGACATCTTCCGCAACTACGTGAAGAGCTACAAGGACCTGCCGCTCAATCTCTATCACATCCAGTGGAAGTTCCGCGACGAGGTGCGCCCGCGCTTCGGCGTGATGCGCGGACGCGAGTTCCTGATGAAGGACGCGTATTCGTTCGACGTCGACGGCGCGAAGGCGCGCGCTTCGTATAACCGCATGTTCGTCGCTTACCTGCGCACCTACGCGCGCATGGGGCTGAAGGCGATCCCGATGCGCGCCGACACCGGCCCCATCGGCGGCGATCTCAGCCACGAATTCATCATCCTCGCCGACACCGGCGAGTCCGAGGTCTATTGCGACGCGGCGTGGATGGACACCGACGTGCTGAAGCAGGACATCGACTTCTCCGCCGACCTGCAGCCGCTGGTCGACGAGTGGCTGTCGAAATACGCCGCCACCAGCGAGATGCACGACGCCGCGAAATGCCCCGTGCCCGCCGATCGCCTGCGCAAGGCGCGCGGCATCGAGGTGGGCCACATCTTCTATTTCGGCACCAAGTATTCGAAGCCGATGGGTGCCACCGTCGCCGGTGCGAACGGCGAGCCGATCACGGTCGAGATGGGCTCGTACGGTATTGGCGTGTCGCGCCTGGCCGGTGCGATCATCGAGGCGAGCCACGACGAGGCCGGCATCGTGTGGCCCGACGCGGTGGCGCCGTTCGATGTGGCGCTCGTCAACCTGCGCGTGGGCGACGCCAAGTGCGACGCGGCGTGCGAGGAGCTGTACGGGAAACTCGCCAAGGCCGGCAAGGACACGCTCTATGCCGACACGTCGGACAGTGCGGGTGCCAAGTTCGCCACGATGGACCTGATCGGGCTGCCCTGGCAGCTCGTCGTCGGTCCGCGCGGGATCGCGGCCGGCAAGGTCGAGCTCAAGCGCCGCCGCACGGGCGAGCGCGTGGAAATGTCGATCGACGAGGCGATGAACCGCCTGACCGCGTCGGCGGGCTAGGGGCGGGGCGGCGATGGCCTGGTTCGACGCGTTCGAGCGCACGGTCGCGCTTCGCTACCTGCGTTCGCGCCGGCAGGAAGGGTTCATCTCCGTCATCGCGTGGTTCTCGCTGGGCGGGATCGCGCTTGGCGTGGCCACGCTCATCATCGTGATGGCCGTCATGAACGGCTTCCGGGCCGAACTGCTCGGGCGCATCCTCGGCCTCAACGGGCACGTCACGGTCTACGGGCAGGGCATCCCGCTGGAGGACTGGTCGGGCACGGCCGCGCGCATCCGCGCGTTGCCCGACGTGCTCGACGCTTCGCCGCTGATCGAAGGCCAGGTGATGGCCACCGCGAACAACGTGTCGGGCGGGGCGCTGGTGCGCGCGATCCGGCCGGAGGATCTGGCGCGCCGCACGCTGATCGTGTCGAACGTCAAGCGCGGCTCGCTTGCCGATTTCGCGGGCGACGATGCGGCCCTGATCGGGATGCGCATGGCGACGCGCATGGGCCTCAATGTCGGCGACCGGATCACGCTGATCTCGCCGCAGGGCAACGTCACCGCTTTCGGCACGATGCCGCGCCTGCGTGCCTTCCGCGTGGCGGCGATCTTCGAAGTGGGCATGTTCGAGTACGACAACTCCTTCGTCTTCCTGCCGATGGAGGCGGGCAGCCTGTTCTTCCGCACCGGCGACGACGTGACGGGCATCGAGGTGTTCGTCAAGGACCCGCAGCGCGTGTGGCTCGCACGGCGCGGGATCGTCGAGGCGGCGGGCCAGCCCGTGCGCACCTACGACTGGCAGCAGGCCAATTCGAGCTTCTTCAACGCCGTGCAGGTCGAACGCAACGTCATGTTCCTGATCCTGACGCTGATCATCCTCGTCGCGGCGTTCAACATCGTCTCGTCGCTGATCATGCTGGTGAAGGACAAGACGCGCGACATCGCGATCCTGCGCACGATGGGCGCTTCGCGCGGATCGATCCTGCGCATCTTCCTGATGGCGGGGGCGGCCGTGGGCGTGCTGGGCACGCTCGGCGGGCTGGCGCTGGGCCTCGTCTTCAACGCGAACATCGAGACGATCCGGCAGGCGCTGCAGGCGCTGACCGGCACGCAGCTCTTCTCGCCCGAGGTCTACTTCCTGGCGCAGCTTCCCTCGAAGTCCGACCCGCGCGAGGTGGTCGAGGTCGTCGCGATGGCGCTGGGCCTGTCGTTCCTCGCCACGATCTATCCGGCGTGGCGCGCCGCCCGCCTCGATCCGGTCGAAGCACTCCGCCATGAGTGAGCCCGCTCTCGAGCTTGCCGGCCTGCATCGCCGCTTCCGCACGGCGGCCGGCGAGCTGCACGTGCTGCGCGGGGCCGAACTGCGCCTGATGCCGGGCGAATGCGTGGCGCTGGTCGGCCCGTCGGGTGCGGGCAAGTCGACGCTGCTGCACTGTGCGGGCCTGCTCGAGCGGCCGGACGAGGGTGCGGTGCGCATCGCCGGGCGCGACTGCGGGACGATGTCGGAGGCCGACCGCACGCGCCAGCGGCTGGCCTCGCTCGGCTTCGTCTACCAGTTCCACCACCTGCTGCCGGAATTCTCCGCGCTCGAGAACGCGATGATGCCCCAGCTGATCGCCGGCCGCCCGCGCGCCGAGGCGGCGAAGCGCGCGGCCGACCTGCTTGCGCGCGTGGGCCTTTCCGCGCGCGCCGACCACCGGCCCGCGCGGCTGTCGGGCGGCGAGCAGCAGCGCGTGGCGATCGTGCGCGCGGTCGCGAATTCGCCGCGCGTGCTGCTGGCCGACGAGCCGACCGGCAATCTCGACCCGCGCACCGCCGATGCCGTGTTCGGCGAACTGATGGCGCTCGTGCGAAATACGGGCCTTGCCGCGCTCGTCGCGACGCACAACCCGGAGATCGCGGCCCGGATGGACCGCACGCTGGTGCTGAAGGACGGCGTGCTGTCGCAGACTTGACGCGGGCGCCCACTACCGGAACACTGTCCGGAAGGTTTGCGACTCGGGGAACAGGGAATTGCAAAACGCAATGCGCGCCGCACTCATCTCGACGGTTCTCGCTCTGGCACTGGGTGCCTGCGGCATCGTCGGCGGCAGCCAGACCGCGTCGACCGGTTCGCAGCAGAGCGGCGGCAGCGGCAATGCCACGCCCGGCCCCGGCTTCACCAAGTTCTCCGACATCCCGATGCCGGCCAACAACACGATCGACCTCGACCGGTCTCTGATCCTGGGCGGCGACCAGCAGTGGACGGGCCGCCTGGTCATCAATTCGGGCAGCTCGGTCGCGGACATGTACGAGTTCTACCGGCGCGAGATGCCGAATTTCGGCTGGCAGGAAGTCACCACCGTGCGCGCGGCCAACAGCGTGCTCGTCTTCCAGCAGGGGCCGCGCGTCGCGACGATCCAGATCCAGCCCAACCGGGGCCTGCTGGGCGGGGCGACCGTCGACATGACCATGGCGCCGCGCGGCGGTGCCGCCCCCGGCCAGCGCAGCTCGCTGGAACCCGAAAACGCGCCGCAGCCCGCACGCGCCGCACCGCCGCTGCCGGCTATCCGCCGGTCCGCCGTGGAAAGCAATCCGCTTCCCGTCACGCGCTAGGCGCATCTTGGAATTCTGCACCGACGAAACGCTCGCCTATGCGGGCAGCCGACATGCGTTCGCGGCCGGACGGCCGTTCGCGCTGGGGGCGGATTACAGGCTTGCCCACCTGCCGCTCGTGGCCCCCGGCCACCCCGAAGCGATCGCCTCGGTCGACGGGCGCGACTATCTGAACGGCCGCTATGCGACGGCGCGCGACGCGCTGTGCGTGCGCGTGTCGGCCGATCTTCTCGAAGCGGCCCCGGCCTTCCGCGAGATCGAGGCGGCGCTGCGCGCTTCCCGCTTCGCGCGCAAGATCGCGTGGGACATCGGCCCGCGAAGGCGCGACGTGCTGCACGCGACGGTCGCCGGCCCCGCCGACGCCGCGACGACGGCCCGGACGGCAGCCGCGACGGCGGCGTTCGTGCGGCGGCACGGCCCCGTCGCGTTCCGGCTTGGCGGGCCGTTCGTCGGCAACCGCAATCACGGGCGCGTCTACCTGCCCGTCTATCCGCAGATTCTCGACGGCGACGACGCGTTCGGCCTGCTGCTGGACGCGTGCGGCCGGCCGCGTACGCGTTTCTACGCCGCCGGCATCTGGCATCTGCGCGACGGGCTGGACGCGGACGAGGCGGCTTCCCTCGGGGCACTTGTGGACAAGTGGTCGGGGCGGGAAATCCTGCGGGTTCCCGAGGCGCGTTTCGGCATCCTGTCGGTCAACGACGACCTGGCGCTGGACGGCGCAACTTGGCGCTGGATCGACTCGCGCGGTTGACCCTAGGCTGGCCCCCGCCATGCCCCATGCCGGTTTCGTCCATCTGCGCGTCCACTCGGCCTATTCGCTGTCCGAGGGCGCCATCAAGATCAAGAAGCTGGTCGAGCTTGCCAGGAAGAACGGCATGCCGGCCGTGGCGATCACGGATACCGGCAACCTGTTCGGCGCGCTCGAGTTCTCCTACGCCGCGGCGGATGCGGGCATCCAGCCGATCATCGGCTGCAATCTCGGCATAAGGCGCGAGGCCGACGGCGGCGTCAACCGGCAGGGCCGCAATCCCGAACCCGACCGCCTGCTGCTGCTCGTCCAGGACGAGACGGGCTGGGCGAACCTGTCGAAGCTTTCCAGCCGCGCCTATCTCGACACGCCGGGCGGCGAGACGCCGCAGGTGACGCTCGAACAGGTCGAGGCGCACGCCGGGGGCCTCCTGTGCCTGCTCGGCGGGCCGGCGGGCCCGGTCGGGCGGCTGATCCTCGAAGGACAGAACGCCGCGGCCGACGGCGTGCTCGACCGGCTGACGCGCGCCTTTCCCGGCCGCGTCTATGTCGAACTGCAGCGCACCGGCGCGCCCGAGCAGGCGAAGATCGAGGCGGCGCTGGTCGATCTCGCCTATGCGCGCGACCTGCCGCTGGTCGCCACGAACGACGTGTTCTTCGCCGACGAGGCGATGACCGACGCGCACGACGCGCTCCTGTGCATCGCGTCGGGCCGCTACGTGGCCGATATCGAGCGGCGCCACTCGTCGGCCGGCTGCCGCTTCCGCACCGCCGACGAGATGCGCGAACTTTTCCTCGACCTGCCCGAGGCGGTCGACAACACGCTCGTCGTGGCGAAGCGCTGTTCCTACTGGGTGGGCGGGCGCAAGCCGATCCTGCCGGCCTCGACGCGCGCGAAGGACAGTTCGGAAGCCGAGGCGCTGCGCGAACTCGCGCGCGCCGGCCTCGAGCGGCGCATCGCCGAGACGGGCATCGCCGACCCCGAACCCTACCGCAAGCGGCTGGAATTCGAGGCGGACGTCATCGTCAAGATGGGCTTCGCCGGCTACTTCCTGATCGTCGCGGACTTCATCCAGTGGGCGAAGTCGCGCGACATCCCGGTGGGGCCGGGGCGCGGCTCGGGGGCCGGTTCGGTCGTCGCATGGGCGCTGACGATCACGGATCTCGATCCGCTGCGCTTCGGGCTGCTGTTCGAGCGCTTCCTCAATCCCGAACGCGTGTCGATGCCCGACTTCGACATCGATTTCTGCCAGGACCGGCGTGACGAGGTCATCCGCTACGTGCAGGAGACCTACGGCAACGACCGCGTGGCGCAGATCATCACGTTCGGAAAGTTGCAGGCGCGCGCGGTGCTGCGCGACGTGGGCCGCGTGCTCGGCATGCCCTACGGCCAGGTCGACCGCATCTGCAAGCTCGTGCCCAACAATCCGGCGAACCCGGTCACGCTCCAGCAGGCGATCGACGGCGAGAAGTCGCTGCAGGAAATGATCAGGACGGACGAGGCGGTGGCGCGCCTCGTCGAGATCGCGCTCCATCTCGAAGGGCTCTACCGCCACGCCTCGACCCACGCGGCGGGCGTGGTGATCGGCGACCGCCCGCTGGAGGAACTTGTCCCGCTCTACCGCGATCCGCGCTCGAACATGCCGGTCACGCAGTTCAACATGAAGGACGTCGAGAAGGCGGGGCTGGTCAAGTTCGACTTCCTCGGCCTCAAGACGCTGACCGTTCTGAGCCGGGCGGTCGAGCTCGTCGCGCGCAAGGGCAAGACGATCGACATCGACCATCTGCCGCTCGACGACCGGAAGACCTACGAGATGCTGTCGCGCGGCGATACCGGCGGCGTGTTCCAGCTGGAAAGCACGGGCATGCGCGACGCCGTGCGCCGCCTGCGGCCCGACCGGATCGAAGACATCATCGCGCTCGTGGCGCTCTACCGTCCGGGCCCGATGGAGAACATCCCGAAATACATCGCGGTCAAGCAGGGGCACGAGAAGCCGGACTATCTGCATCCCACGCTCGAAGGGATCCTCAAGGAGACCTACGGCGTCATCATCTACCAGGAACAGGTGATGCAGATCGCGCAGGTGCTGTCGGGCTATTCGCTCGGCTCGGCCGACCTGCTGCGCCGCGCGATGGGCAAGAAGATCAAGGAGGAGATGGAGGCCCAGCGGAAGAGCTTCGTCGACGGCGCCGTCGCCAAGGGCGTGGACGAGGCCAAGGCCTCGCAGATCTTCGATCTGGTCGACAAGTTCGCCGGCTACGGCTTCAACAAGAGCCACGCGGCCGCCTACGCGATCGTCGCCTACCAGACCGCGTGGCTGAAGGCCAACCACCCGGTCGAGTTCTTCGCCGCGTCGATGACGCTCGACATGTCGAACACAGACAAGCTCAACCTGTTCCGTCAGGAGGTCGACCGGCTCGGCTACCGCACGCTGCCGCCGGACATCAACAGGTCGGAAGCGACGTTCTCGGTCGAGTATCCCGACGGGGCGGACGGTAAAGGCTGCGTGCGCTACGCGCTGGCCGCCGTGCGCAACGTCGGCCTCGCGGCGATGGAAGCGGTCGTGGCCGAGCGCAAGGCCAACGGGCCCTTCGCCTCGCTGTTCGATTTCGCGCGCCGCGTGGACGCGCGCCAGGTCAACAAGCGCCAGCTCGAGAATCTCGCCAAGGCCGGCGCGTTCGACTGCCTGGAGACCAACCGCGCGCGCGTGCTGGCCGCGATCGAGACGATCCTGCGCCTTGCCCAGTCGGCGGCCGAAGAGCGCGTGACCAACCAGATGAACATCTTCGGCGGCCCGGCCGGCGGCAAGGTTCCCGACCCGCCGCTGCCGCAGGTCGCCGACATGAAGCTGCACGAGCGCCTGCAGGCCGAGTTCGAGAGCGTGGGCTTCTACCTGACGGCCCATCCGCTCGACGCCTACGCGGTCGGCCTCAAGCGGCTGGGCGTCGTGCGCTCGGCCGACGTCGCGCGTTCGCTGGCGGCGGGCGCTTCGAGCCGCGTCAAGCTCGCGGGCACGGTGCTGGGCTCGAAGGAGCGCACCTCGGCCAAGGGCAACCGCTTCGCGTTCGTGCAGATGTCGGACGCCGGCGGCACGTTCGAGGTGATGCTGTTCTCCGAGATCCTCGCCAAGTCGCGCGAACTGCTGGCGTCGAACCGGCCGCTGCTGGTTTCCGCCGACGCGCGCGTCGAGGAGGAGAACGTCAAGCTGCTGGCCTCCGACATCAGGCCGCTCGACGAGGCGGTCGCCAACACGGCCTCGGGCCTGCGCGTGTCGCTCGCCGATGCGGCGGCGCTTGCGGGCCTCAAATCGGTCATCGCGAAGGCGCCCAAGGGACGGGGTGCCATCCGCATCCAGCTCCAGACCGGCCCCGGCGAGGAAGTCGACGTGCGCCTCAAGGAAAGCTACGCGATCACGCCGGAGATCCGTCGCGCGCTGGGCGACGTCTCCGGCATCCTCGAAGTGGTCGAAATTTAGACAGGTGTGCTTTCCATGTTGCGGTGCAAAATTTAGACGATGACTATTAAATCGGAGTTGCTAGAGTAGATTTCCGATTCGCGGCCCTTCGCGCGCGACGCGGCCGCAGAGTTCACGGGTCCGGATGCCTTCCTCGCCGTTGCAGAACCGTCTTGCCGAAACGTCGTCGCTCTCGGACGTTCCGGGCGAAGTCTGGGCGTTCCTGCGCGCGGAACTCGACGCGGCCGTCTACGGCGAGTTCGGCGCCGACGCGCGCGTCGGCTTCACCGACACGATCGTCGCCTGCGCGTTCGCGCGCCATCTGGGCTATGCCGTGCGCGCGCTGCCCGTGGCCGTTCTCGTCGAGGACGCTTCGCGCGGGCCGCAGATGCTGGTCGGGAACGTCGACATCGACGCGCTCGCGACGATCGAGGCGAGCCGCCTTGCCGTGCGCGATCCCGCCCTCGGCCTGCAGGGGGCCCGCGCGTCGATCGAGAAGATCGACTGGGCGACCTTCGTGCGCGACCAGCGCCACTTCCAGGCGCCGGTCTTCCCCGACGGGTCGAGCCGGCATCTCGTCGTCGCGGCGCACAACGCGCTGTTCGATCCCGGCCTCGGCGCGCGGGTGCGCTGGCGCGCACGCCTGACGGACGAACGCCCGCTGGTGGTTCCGCTCGAACGCGCGATCGGGCTGGCGCGCGGGCGCTGGATCATCGCGCATCTGCCCGATGCCGGACCGTCGCTGTCGTGCTTCTGGCTGTCGACCGGCGAACGCCCGGTGCGTCGCGGCGATCCGGCGGCCGACCATCGCGCCGTGCGGCGCGCGGCCCAGCGTCTCGCCGGCCGCTTCCTGCGCGGCGCCGCACCCGCGGATCGGCCGCTGCGCGACATCCTCGGCGCGTTCCATGCCGAACTCGGCGCGCCGGTACCGCCGGCGCACCGCGAAGTGCGCCCCTGACGATGCAGCCCGATTCCCTCGTCCAGCGCCTGCAGTCGATCGTCGACCGGCTCGGCCCGAACGGAAAGGCCGACCGGCGCGAGGCGGTCGAGCATCTGGCCGAGTTCCTTGCCGCGATCGCGGCCGAAGGGCCGGCGACGCGCTTCCAGATCCTCGCGGTCGAGCTCGTCCGCGCGATCATCCGCGAGATCGAGGTTCCGCTGCGCCGCCTGGTCGCCGAGCGGCTGGCGAACGAGCCGGGCGTGGCGCCGTCGGTCCTGCGCGTGCTTGCCAACGACGACATCGACGTGGCGTGGCCGATCCTGGCCGGTTCGCTCGCGCTCGGCGAAGCGGACCTGATCGGCATCGCGAACGCGAGCGGCACCGGCCACCGGACGGCGATCGCCGGTCGCGCGGAGGTGTCGGTCGCGATCAGCCAGTGCCTTGCCAGCTTCGGCGAGCGCGAGGTAATCCACGCGCTCGTCTCCAACGGCGGCGCGCGGATCTCGCGCGAGACCTTCGCGATCATCGCCGACCTCGCGCGCGGCTGGCCGGAACTGCAGGCCCCGCTCAGCCAGCGCGAGGACCTTCCCGCGGTCGTCGCCTACGACATGCTGAACTGGGTGGCCGAGGCGCTGCACGGCTTCCTCTATCGCCGCCTTTCGGTCGACGCCGACGCGCTGCGCAAGATCGTCGCCGATGCCGTCGACGACGCGGCGGCGCGCATGGCCGAGGACGGCCACGCCTTCGCGCTGCTCGAAGGCATGCTCGGAAGCTGGGGCACGTGGCACGAGGACCGGATCATCGGTTTCCTGCAGCTCGCCAAGGCGGGCCGGGGCGATCTGTTCGAGGTGGCGCTCGCGGAATATTTCAAGGAGCCGCTGCGTCTGGTCCGCCGCGCGTGCCGCGCCGCCGAGTTCGGCGACCTTGCGGTCATGTGCAGGGCCAACGACATCGGCGGCGTGACGTTCGCCGCGATGCTGGAGACGCTGTGCCGCGGCCGCGAAGAGGCTGCCGCTGCGATAGCGGAGGGAATGCGCGCGTTCGAGACGGTCTCGCCGGGGCAGGCCCGCGCGATCCGCTCGATGCGGCCGGACTACTGAATCGCCGTGCCGGGCGTCGATGGACAGCGAACGGCACGACAAGTATCGTCTATTAACCGGTCTTTTCCACACGGGCGGTGCGAATGACCAAGACGGCACGCAACCGGAAGGCAGGCAGACCCGTCGGGCGGCCGCCGGCGGAGTTCTCCGAGGACCTGCGCCGCAAGATCCTCGACGTCGCCGAGACGATGATCGAGCGCGACGGGCTCGAGGCCTTCGCGCTTCGCGAGTGCGCGCGGCGGGCCGGGATTTCGCATGGCGCGCCGGCGCATCATTTCGGCGACAAGACGGGCCTGCTGACCGAGTTCGCCGCCGAAGCGTTCGACGAGCTGGGTCGCGCCATCGAGCGGCGCATGGCGCGGGCCGGCGGAGATTCCGTCGCCCGCCTGCGCGCGATGGCGGCGGCGTATATCGAGTTCGCGCTGGCCAACCGCGCAAAGTTCCAGCTGATGTTCCGCGTCGATGCGATCGACGGGTCGGCGCCCCGCCTGGCCGGCGCCCACGAGGCCTGCCATGCGCGCATCTACGGCGCGATGACGGCCGCCCTCACGCAGAGCGGTCGTCTGATGGATCGCCGGTCGCTCTCGCGCATGACGCTCGCCTGGGCGTCGATCCACGGTTTCGCGACGCTGGCGCTCGACGGCGGCTTCGGCAGTCCCGTCTGGCCCAAGCCGTCGGCGCGCCCGGCCGCGAACCGCCTCGTCCAGGAGCTTCTCGACGGCGTTCTCGACGAAATGTGCAGGGGCCTTGCCGGCTAGTCCCGGCGGTTGCCATCCCCGGCGCAGCCGCTAGACTTGCGTCCAGCAAGGCGAAGGGAACGACGGGATGACCGACGACGCGCTCATCGGCCGCTATTCGACCGGCGAACTGATCTTCCGCGAGGGCGATCCGGGAACGTTCGCGTGCCTCGTGCGCTCGGGACTGGTCGAGCTCTACCATCCGCGCGGAACCGGCAACATCCAGATCGCGACCGTGAAGCCGGGCCAGCTCTTCGGCGAACTGGCGCTGTTCGACGGCGGCCCGCGCATGGCGGCGGCGCGCGCGCTGACCACCGTCGAGGTCCATCGCATCGACCGCGAGAAGTTCGTCGCCGAACTCGACGCGCTCGACGAGACGACGCGCTACATCATGAACGAGCTGCTGACCTTCGTGCGCGAGACCGACCCCTACAATGCGAACGAACGCACGTCGGTCACGCCCGAGATGGCCGAGCGTATCCGGGAAATGCGCGAGTTCCTGCGCGGGGTCGCGTTCGGACGCACGCTGTCGCAGAGTCCGAACCCCTCTACCCGCACGCTCGGCGAGTTGCTGGTTTTCTATGCCGAGCGGCGGATTCCGCCGGAGCAATAACGTTCGTTTACAACGGGTTGGCTGACGGTCCGACCGCTCCCCTTGCAAATCGGGTCGCCGTGGCGTAACACCCCGGCGCGCACGGGACATCGGGTCCCGCTGCGGCAAACCCTCACGCGGGACATTCGCGGTCGCCGGCGCCATATGCCGGGGGTCGTTCCGGTGCCCAAGCCCCTCGGGGCGAACGGTGCTCGTCCCGCGGCGGATCAACCGGAGAAAGGAAGATCGCCCATGGCGATGCCCGTGTTTTCTATGCGCCAGCTCCTCGAAGCCGGCGTGCATTTCGGCCACCAGACGCGTCGCTGGAACCCGAAGATGGCGCCGTTCCTGTTCGGCGTGCGCAACGGCGTCCACATCATCGACCTGCAGCAGACCGTGCCGATGCTCGACCGCGCCCTCCAGGCGGCGCGCGACGTCGTGGCCGGCGGCGGCCGCGTCCTGTTCGTCGGCACCAAGCGCCAGGCGCAGGAGCCGATCGCCGAAGCCGCCAAGCGCTGCGGCCAGTATTTCGTCAACCACCGCTGGCTGGGCGGCATGCTCACCAACTGGAAGACGATTTCCAACTCGATCAAGCGCCTCAAGGAAATCGACGAGCGTCTCGCGGGCGACCAGCCCGGCGGTGCGGCTTCGGGCGGCCTGACGAAGAAGGAACTGCTCTTCATGACGCGCGAGCGCGACAAGCTCGAGCGTTCGCTGGGCGGCATCAAGGAAATGGGCGGCTTGCCCGACCTGCTGTTCGTCATCGACACGAACAAGGAAGCGATCGCCGTGGAAGAGGCGCGCCGCCTCAACATCCCGGTCATCGCCGTGCTCGACTCCAACAGCGACCCCAAGGGCGTCACGTACCCGATCCCGGGCAACGACGACGCGCTGCGCGCCGTGTCGACCTACTGCGAGCTGATGGCGAACGCCGTGCTCGACGGTCTGCAGGCCGAAATGAAGGCCGCCGGAGTCGACGTGGGTGCGGCCGCCGTGCTGCCGACGGTCGAGCTCGCGGTTCCCGCGGCCGAAGCGCCGGCCGCCGACGCGGTTCCGGACAAGGACGCGATCGCCGTTGAAGAGGCGCGCCG
>JAEUKY010000027.1 GCA_016794005.1 Rhodospirillales bacterium | reverse complement strand
CTCAAGGCCGGCCAGGCGACCAGCGAGGAACTGCGCAAGGAACTGGTCGGCTGGGTGCGCAAGCAGATCGGCCCGATCGCGTCGCCCGACCTGATCCAGTGGGCGCCCGGCCTGCCGAAGACCCGTTCGGGCAAGATCATGCGCCGTATCCTGCGCAAGATCGCCGCGAACGAGCATTCGGCACTGGGCGACACGTCGACGCTGGCCGATCCGGCGGTCGTCGACGATCTGGTCGTCAACCGCATGAACAAGGGCTAGGGCGGAACTAGGCCGCCCGCACCCCGTCGAGGAAGGCGCGCACGTCGGCACGCAGGCGTTCGGCCTGTGCGGCCACGCCCGACGCGCGTTCGTTGACGTCGGCCGACACGCGGCCGGTCTCGCCAGCGGCCTGCGCCACGCCGGCGATCGTCGTCGTCACCTGCGACGTACCCGTCGCCGCCTGCTGGACGTTGCGCGAGATCTCCTGCGTCGCGGCCCCCTGCTCTTCCACCGCCGCGGCGATGGCGCCGGAGATGCCGTCGAGGGCCCGGATCGTGCCGGTGATCGCGTCGATCGCCGTCACCGTTCGCGTGGATGCCGCCTGGATCGCCTCGATCTGGGCGCCGATCTCCTCGGTCGCCTTGGCGGTCTGGGCCGCGAGCCCCTTCACTTCCGAAGCCACGACCGCGAAGCCCTTGCCGGCGTCGCCGGCGCGCGCGGCCTCGATCGTCGCGTTGAGCGCCAGCAGGTTCGTCTGGCTGGCGATCTGGCTGATCAGCTTGGTCACGTCGCCGATCTTGCCGGCGAGCGTCACGAGGCCCTGCACCGTCTCGCCGGCGCGCGCCGCCTCGTCGACGGCCTGACGGCTCATCGTCGCGGACTCGGCGACGCGGCGCGAGATCTCCTGGATCGAGGCGGAAAGTTCCTCGGCCGACGCCGCGACGGTCTGCACGTTGGCCGACGCCTGCTCGGACGCGGCACCGACGGCGGTCGCCTGGGCGCTCGCCTCTTCGGCCGTCCCGCGCATCGACTGCGCGGAACCCTGCAGTGCACGCGCCGATTCGTTGAGTTCGCCGACGACCGCACCCACCGAGCGTTCGAACGATTCGGCGAGCTTCGCCGCGTCGTCGCGCCGCTTGGCCTGCATGGCACGCTCGGTTTCGGTCGCTTCGGCGCGCAGCCGGTCGACCTCGATCAGCCCGTCGCGCAGCACGCCGACCGAACCCGCCATGCGGCCGATCTCGTCGGCGCGTTCGCGGCCCGGCACCTCGACGTCCTTGCGCCCGCCCGCGATCGCGTCGAGCGTGCCGGCAAGCGCCAGGATGGGGCGCGAGACGCCGCGCGCCATGAAGAAGCCGATGACCACGGCGAGCACGAGTGCGGCAAGCGTCCCCAGCACGAGATTGCGCTTGGCGGCTTGCGCGTCGGCGCGCATCGCGGTGGTGTCGCGCGAAACCTCGAGGATGCCGAACGTCTTGCCCGCCTTGTTGACGAGCTTGCGCGAATGCACGACGGCCGAGACTTCGTCCGCATCCACGCTGCGCGTGACGTTCTCGCCGTCGAAGGCGCGCTTCATCTCGGCGGCGGAAAGGAGCGAGCCCGACGCGCGGGTGTTGGCGAGCGTGACGAATTTGTCGCCTTCCAGCACGTGGAAGGCGATGTCGGCGTCGAGCTTGGCCTTCATGCGGTCGGCGAAGGGCTTGGCGAGCGAAACGCCGACGTCGAGTGCGGCGACCGCCTTCCCGCCTTCCATCAGAGGAACCGTGGCGAACAGGCTGATATTGTCGCGGCCCGGCTCGAGGCCGGCCGACATCTTGCCGTCGCGATACGCCTCGACCACGGTCGTACGGCGCGCGGTGACGTTGTCGCCGTGCACTTCGGGCGCGTGCGCGCGATAGAGGGCGATGCCCGGCGCCTTGGAAAGCCACAGGATCGGCACGCCCGACGTTTCGCGGATGCCGGCGAGGATCGGATCGAGGACGGCGGCCATGCGCGCCCGGTCGCCCGACAGGGCCGCTTCGCGGATCGCGGGCACGGGGGCAAGCGACGCGGCGATGGCGCGCACGACGGCAAGCTCGCTCTGCATCTGGTCGAGCACGTCCTCGTACTTGCCGGTCACGTCGCGTTCGATGGTGCGCGTGTCGAGCGCCACGCGGTCGACGAACACGATCGTGAAGAGCGTGACGCAGGCGAGCAGCGCCATGGCGCTCATCGACAGGACGAGACGCAGGACGAGGGAGCGGGACAGGATGTTCATGGGCGGGGGGCTTTCCGTTCAAAAAGTGTGGACGGAAGATGCCGCCCGAACGCTGAACATGGCGTTAAGCAATTGCCCGGCTTTGCCTAAAATCCCCGCCATCCGCCTTCCCGACCGCGGTCGGCATCCCTATATTCCGGTCATGATCGCGCGCGTCTTCGCCGGCTTCGCATGGGCCGGATTCCTGTTCTGGACCTTGATCTGCCTCGGCCTTTGGGCCGTCGTGGCGCTGGGCGGCGACGTGCTGGCCTGGCTTGCGGGGGCGGCCCTCGACCCTACTGCAGGCGGTACGGTCACGTCTGTCCTGCGGTTTCTCGAGGCCTTCGGGACGGCCCTGATCGCCTGGTTCTGGTTCGCCGGATCGGTCCTGATCGCCGTCGCGGGAATGATCCTGCGCCGCGCGGCGGCGAACGCGACCGTCGTGCATATGTCGACGATGCGCACGGCAAGCTGGCCGCAGCCGGAAATGAAGGACGTCACGCCGCCCGACGCGCAGGCACCCGTCGACGAGATCCGCAGGCTGCCGCCGCGATGAACGTCGCGCCGGCCGCTAGCCGGTGCCGAAGGACTGGACCAGCGATCCGCTGATCAGGTACCAGCCGTCGACCAGCACGAAGAAGATCAGCTTGAACGGCAGCGCCACGATCGCCGGCGGCATCATCATCATGCCCATCGACATGAGCACCGCCGCCACGACCATGTCGATGATGACGAACGGGATGAAGAGCAGGAAGCCGATCTCGAACGCGCGGCGCAGTTCCGAGATCATGAAGGCCGGTATAAGCACGCGGAACGGCGTTGCCGCCGGCGTTTCGGGCGGCGGGATCTTCGCGATGTCGATGAACAGGCCCAGGTCCTGTTCGCGCGTGTGGAGGATCATGAAGTCGTGGAACGGCTTGGCCGACCGCTCGATCGCCTGGACCTCGGTGATGCGGCCGTCGATCAGCGGCGAAATGCCGTCGCGCCATGCGATCTCGCCGACCGGCGCCATGATGAAGAAGGTCAGGAACAGCGCCAGCGACGTCAGCACCGCGTTGGGCGGCGCCTGCTGGGTGCCCAGTGCGGTGCGCAGCAGCGACAGCACGACGACGATACGCACGAAGCTCGTCACCATCATCAGGATGGAGGGTGCGAGCGTCAGCACCGTCATCAGCAGCAGGAGCTGGACGATGCGGCCCGTGGTCGAGCTTCCGTCGCCGAGGTCGAGATTGAAGCTCTGCGCCAGTGCGGGCAGCGGTGCCAGCACGAGGAGCAGGACGAACGCCGCCTTCGCGTAGCGCATCACGCCGGCTCCGACGCGGCGCGCGAAGCCTCGATGCGTTCGATGGCCGTCGTGCCGTGCGGGCCGACGACGAGCAGGTGCTCGACCTCGTCGCGGCGGACCAGCATGGCGCGCGTCTTGGGATCGAGCGCGAGCGTCTCGACGATCTGCAGGCGGCGGCGCTTGCTGGCCGAGACGGCGACCCCGCCCGGCATCCAGCGGCGCGCGAGCCAGGCGATCGCGGCGATCAGCGCGACGACGAAGGCGAGGGCCGCGACGAAGCGCAGCAGGTTTTCCGGTTCCATCGTCATCGCGGATAGCCCGTCTGGCCCTGCGGCGCACGCGCGGCCGGGCCGGCGACGCGTGCCGCGACGGCGAGCGTCCCGCGCAGCTTCTCGAGGGCCTGATGCACGCCGTCGAGCGCGCCGGCGCAAGCGATTCCTTCGGCGCGCGGAAGCTCGGTGGCACTGAGGCAGAGTGCGCGCACGCGGCCGTCGAGACCGTCGAGCGCCACGTCCTGGCCGCGATGGAGGGCGGCGCGCGCCTCGTCGATCTCGTGCGTCACGTCCAGGATCGACTGCAGGACCTCGACCGCCCTCATGGTGCGGCTCCCGGTGCCGCCTTGCCCGCGGCGAGACGGCCCTGCTTGCGGTAGATGTACGAAAGGATCTCGGCCACGGCCTGGAAGGCCTCGACCGGGATCGGGCTGTCGATGTCGACGGCACCCAGCAGCATCACGAGATCGCGGTCCTCGCGCACCGTCACGCCGTGGGCGCGCGCGATCTCGATGATCTTGTCGGCGAGAATCCCCTCGCCCTTGGCCGTCACGCGCGGTGCCGGATCGGCGTCTCGCGCGTATTCGAGGGCCACCGCCCGCTTCATGTTCGGATCGAGCGGGGCGCGGGGCGGGCGGGTTGGACGACGGGCCAAGGGGATCGGCTTTCCGGAAGTTCGCGAAAGATGTGCTGCCCACAGGACTACTCCAAACCCGCTAAAACTTTCTTAAAAGTGTTTTTTGTTCATGATTCCGGGCGTTTGGCCCTACAAACGGCCTCGATTCGAGTCTCCGATTCGTTAAACAAGATATTGAATTTTGGCTGCAATTAAATGCTTTTCAAATTCTCTAAAATTATAGATAATTTACCGATTATTAACCTTTCGAGCCGCAATATAAGGTCATGGATATTACGCGTCTGCCCCTCTTCGGGATGATTGCGCGACGGATGGACTGGCTCAGCCATCGCCAGACCGTGCTGTCGCACAACGTGTCGAACGCGGACACGCCCAACTTCCAGCCGCGCGACCTGAAGCCGATCGACTTCCGCGCCGAGATGCGCAAGCAAGCCGCGCGCCTGACGGCGACGACGACGACGCAGCAGCACCAGACCAGCCGCCTGATCGCCGGTCCGGACCGCGAGGAAAAGCCGCGCCCGAGCGAGACGACCATGTCGGGCAACTCGGTGCAGCTCGATACCGAACTGATGAAGGTCGCCGACACGGCGATGGACTACCAGATGACCACCAACATCTATCGCCGCCAGCTCGCCATGCTGCGCTCGGCGATCGGCCGCAACTCGTAACGGGGAATCGCGATGGACCTCCAGAAATCGATGCGCGTCTCGGCCGCCGGCATGGCCGCCCAGTCGACCCGCATGCGCGTCATCGCCGAGAACATCGCCAACGCCGACTCGCTGGGCGAGACTCCCGGTGCGGATCCCTACCGGCGCAAGACGATCAGCTTCCGCAACGTGCTCGACCGCCAGCTCGGCACCGAGACGGTGCGCCCCTCGCGCATCGGCACCGACAAGACCTCGTTCGCGCGCCGCTACGAGCCCTCGCATCCGGCGGCCGACGCCGAAGGCTACGTGCTGGCGCCGAACGTCAACAACCTGATCGAGGCGATGGACATGCGCCAGGCGCAGCGGTCCTACGAAGCCAACATCAACGTGATCGAGACGTCGAAGAGCATGATCTCGCGCACGATCGACATCCTGCGCGGCTGATAGCCGGCGGAAGGAACGGACATGGCCATCACATCGCCCTCGCTCGCCGCCGCCGCCTATCAGGGTGCGGCACGCGTCGCCAGATCGGGTCCCGCCGGCGGCACGGACGAAGCCGCACCCGGCAGCGCCGATTTCGGCTCGATCCTCGCGCAGGCGGCGCAGAACACGATGCAGTCGCTGAAGGCGGGCGAACAGGCCAGCCTCCGCGCGCTGGCCGGCAAGGCCGACGTGGGGCAGGTCGTGCAGGCCGTCTCGGCCGCGGAAGTCACGCTGCAGGCGACGATCGCCGTGCGCGACCGCGTCGTGCAGGCCTACCAGGAAATCATCCGCATGCCGATCTGACGGCGGCGGAACGACCGGACAGCGCCCATGAACGCCACCGACGTGCTGGAAGTCTCGCGCGAGGCGATCTGGGTGATGCTCAAGATCTCCGCCCCGCTGATGCTGGTGGCGCTCGCCGTGGGCCTCGTCGTGAGCCTGATCCAGGCGCTCACGCAGATCCAGGAACAGACCCTCACCTTCGTGCCGAAGATCCTCGTGCTGTTCGCGGTCTTCGTGCTGACGATCCCGTTCATGTCCTCGACGCTGATCGAGTTCACGCGCGAGCTGATGGCCAAGGCCGTCGGCATCGGCGCGGGCGGCGGCTGATGAATCTCGTCATCGGCGAGCTGACGCGCGCCCTGCCCGCCGAAATCTTCGTCTATTTCGCGGTCTTCGTGCGGATCGGGGCCGCGATGATGGGCATGCCGGGCCTCGGCGAGCTGGCGATCCCCGCGCGCATGCGCCTTGGCCTGGCGCTGGCGCTCTGCCTGCTGATCACGCCGCTGGTCGGCCCCACGATCCCGCCGCTGCCCGAATCCTCGCTGACGATGGCCGGCATCCTGCTCGGCGAATCGCTGGTCGGCGCCTTCATCGGCCTTGCCGGGCGGTTCGCGATCTCGGCCCTCGTCGTCGCCGGCTCGATCATCGCGCAGCAGACGGGCCTCGCGGCCGCCACGCTCTTCGATCCCGGCTTCGGCCAGCAGGGTGCCGCGATCTCGGCCTGGCTGGTCGCCATCGCGATCGCGTTCCTGTTCGTGACGAACATGCACCACCTGCTGCTGCACGCGATCGCGGATTCCTACAAGCTGTTCCCGCCCGGCCAGATGCCGCCGCTGGGCGACTTCGCCAAGGCGATGACGACGTGGACCGCGCACAGCTTCGCATTGGGCGTGCAGATCTCCGCACCCTTCCTCGTCTTCGGCCTGGTCATCAACCTGGCGATGGGCCTGATCGCGCGGCTCCAGCCGGCGATCCAGATCTTCTTCATCGCCCAGCCCGCCCAGATCGCCGTCGGCATGGCGGCCCTCGCCTTGACGACCGTCGCCGCCATGCGCGCCTTCGAGCGCGGCTTCATGGACAAGCTCGAACCCCTGCTCCTCGTCCCCTGAAGGACCAGCCATGGCCGAAGAAGCCGAAGACGAGTCCTCCAAAACAGAAGAGCCGACCGGCAAACGGCTCGAGGAGGCGCGCGAGAAAGGCCAGGTCGCCGCCACCCGCGAGCTCAATCACTGGATGATGTTCATGGGGCTGACGCTGGGGTTCTCGTTCCTCGGCACCTATATGTGGCGCGGCCTGACCGGCGCCATGGTGCCGTTCCTCGAGCGGCCGCACGAGTTCACCTTCGAAGGCGGCGGACTCCAGCAGGTCATCGCCTTCGCGCTGATCTCGCCGGTGAAGGCGATCCTTCCTCTGCTCGTCGTGCTGATGATCGCCGCGGCGGCGGCCCAGCTCCTGCAGAACGGCTTCCTCGTCTCGGCCCAGCCGCTGATCCCGAAATTCAGCAAGATCTCGCCGACGACCGGCTTCAAGCGGATGTTCTCGTTCAATTCGGTGTTCGAGTTCCTGAAGGGCCTGATCAAGATCACGATCGTCGGGACCGTCTGCTGGTACACGCTGAAGGGCGAGGCCGACGACCTGTCGCGTTTCATCGAGCTCGACCTGCCCGACATCGGGCGCGTGATGATGACGCTCGCCATGAAGGTGATGGTTTCCGTCATCTCGATCATGACCCTGATCGCCGGGCTCGACTATCTCTACCAGCGCTTCCAGCATTACAAGCGCCTGCGGATGTCCAAGCAGGAGATCAAGGACGAGTACAAGCAGTCCGAAGGCGATCCGGTCGTCAAGGGACGCATCAAGCAGCTGCGCATGGAGCGCGCGCGCCGGCGCATGATGACCGCGATCCCGAAGGCCACGGTCGTCGTCACGAACCCGACGCACTATGCCGTGGCGCTGCGCTACGACGAGAGCACCGCCGCCCCGATGTGCGTGGCCAAGGGCGTCGACCTCACCGCCTTGAAGATCCGCGAAGTCGCGACCGAACACGAGGTGCCGATCGTCGAGAACCGGCCGCTGGCGCGCGCCCTCTACGCCAGCGTCGACATCGACGAGGAGATCCCGCCCGAACACTACAAGGCGGTCGCCGAAGTCATCAGCTACGTCATGAACCTGAAGAAGCGGCTGTCGCCGCAGCGCGGACCGGTACAGGGCGAAGAAGGCCCGGCCCCGCGCCCGCCGGCGCGCTAGACCAGCTTGCGCGCGGCCGCGGCGTCCGCGGCGATCTGCGCTTTCAGCGCGTCGAGCCCGTCGAACTTGCGTTCGGGGCGCAGGAACTCGACCAGCGACACGACGAGGCGGCGGCCATAGAGGTCGCCCGCGAAATCGAACAGATGCACTTCGAGACGCGGCGCCGGATCCCCGCCCACGGTCGGGCGCACGCCGAGATTGGCCACGCCGCCGAGCGTGCGGCCGGGCACGGCCCCGTCGACGCGCACCGCATAGACGCCCAGTGCGGGCGGAAGATAGGGACCAAGCGACAGGTTCGCCGTCGGAAAGCCGATCGTGCGGCCGCGCCGGTCGCCGTGGCGCACGCGCCCGTCGATCGCGAAAGGCCGGCCGAGGATGCGCGCCGCCGCGCGCGGATCGCCGGCCTTCAGCGCGTCGCGCACGCCGGTCGAGGAATAGACGAACGCCTCGGGATCGGATTCCGCACCCGCCGAGCCGGCGGCGGCCGCGTCGAGTGCGGGTGCCACGATCTTCGCGTCGCGCCCGGCCTTGCGCATCTCGGCGACGAGCGTTTCGGGGCTGCCGCCGCGCCCCTTGCCGAACACGAAATCGTAGCCCGCGACGATGCCCGAAAGGCCGAGCCCGCCGACGAGCACGTCGGCGACGAATTCCTGCGCCGTCAGACCCGCGAGCCGGCGGTCGAAGCGCAGCGCGAAGCAGAAATCGACGCCCAGATCGCGCAGCGTGGCGATCTTCAGATGCGGGCTGGTCAGCAGGAACGGCGGCAGGTCGGGCTTGAACAGCCGGCGCGGGTGCGGCTCGAACGTGACGACCGCCGACTTGCGGCCGGCCGCGCGCGCCAGACGGATCGCTTCGCCGATCACGGCCTGGTGGCCGAGATGCACGCCGTCGAAATTGCCGATGGCGGCGAAAGCGCCCCTGGCATCGTCGGGCACGCCGGCGGGATCGCGATAAAGACGCATGGAAGCTGTCAGTCGCCCGCCGGCGCGCGATGGGCGGTCAGCGTCGTGCGGCTCGACACGAGCACGACCGCCTCGCCTTCCAGCACGATCTTGTCGTCGACCATGATCGTCGTTTCCAGCGTGCAGCGGCGCTTCTCGGGCACGAGTTCCTTCACCGTCGCGCGCGCGACGACGGTGTCGCCGGCACGCACGGGTGCCTTGAAGCGCAGCGTCTGGCTCAGATAGATCGCCCCCGGCCCGGGCAGGCGCGTGCCCAGCACGGTCGAAACGAAGCTCGCCGTCAGCATGCCGTGCGCGATGCGGCCCGAGAACGGCGTGGCCGACGCGAACACCTCGTTGATGTGCACGGGGTTGTTGTCGCCGGTCAGGCCCGCGAAAAGCACGATGTCGGTTTCCGTGACGGTCTTGGCGAAGATCGCGGTCTGGCCGACCTTCAGATCCTCGAAATAGAGGCCGTGAAGTTCTTCGTACTGATCCATCCGAACCCGTGCGCCCCCGGTTGATGTGCCGCCGACCCTTGTTGCGTCGCAGCAAGTCTCGGGCGACTATAGAGGAAGGGGGTGCGGCGCGGCAATGTCCGGCCCGGTGCTGCGCCCGACGGGGAGAATCCGCGATGCCCAGTGCCAGAAAGGCGGCCCCGATGGCGGCGGCCCGCAGCCTGAAAGGGATAGACCTGTTCGCCCGGCTGGCCGAAGTGCCGCGCCAGGCGATCGAGGCGAAATGCCGCTGGCGCAGCTTCGACGCCGGCCAGCCGGTCATCGACCGCGACAGCGACGACAGCGACGTCTATTTCCTCGTCGCCGGCCGGGCGCGCGTCGTCGTCTATTCGGAATCCGGCCGCGAAGTCAGCTTCGACGAGATCGAGGCCGGTGCGTGCGTGGGCGAGCTTGCCGCCATCGACGGCGAGCCGCGCTCGGCCAGCGTCGTGGCGCTGGCACCCACGCTGATGGCCGTGCTCGAACGCCGGGCGTTCCTCGACGCGGTGCTGGCGAACGCGCCGGTCCAGATGGCGCTGCTCGGGCATCTGGCCGGCATGGTGCGCCACGCGACGTCGCGCATCGTCGAGCTTTCGACGCTGGGGGCGCACAACCGCGTCTATGCCGAGATCCTGCGCCTGGCCAAGCCCGCCGCGGGCGGGCGCACCGTGATCCGCCCGATCCCCGCGCACGGCGACATCGCGGCGCGCGTGTCGACGACGCGCGAGACGGTGGCGCGGGTCTTCTCCGACCTCGCGCGCAAGAAGATCGTCGTGCGCGAGAAAGGCGAATTGCGGGTCGAGGAGCCGCGCCGGCTCGAGGAAATGGTCCACGAATTCAGGCAGGCCTGACCGGCGCTATTTCTCGGTCGCGACGTGCACGCCGTCCCAGTCGGGCGGCGGCGGATCGGTTTCGTAGGCCGCGATGCGCGATTCGAGCACGGCGTAGAACCCGTCGAGCGCGCCGTCGCCGCGGCCGCGCAGGCCCGCCAGCGCTTCGCGCGCGGCCGTCCAGTCCTGCGCGCGATAGGCCGCGATCGCGGCATCGTGGGCCTTCTTCCAGCCGGCGAACGCGCCGTCGACCGCGACGGGGATTGCCGTATGGATCCGGGCCGGTCGCGTCTTGCCCTTGACGCGCAGCAGGTCGATCTCGAGAAGCGCGAATTCGCCGGCGCACGCCTCGGCCGTCGCGTCGGCGACCAGCAGCGAGAGTCCGTAGGCCTTGCTCTGCCCTTCCAGACGCGAACACAGGTTCACGTCGTCGCCGATCGCCGAATAGTCGAAACGCTGCTCGGCCCCCATGTTGCCCACGCAGCAGATCCCGGTATTGAGGCCGATCCCGATTTTCACCGGCACGTGCGCCAGGCCCTCGCGCGCGCGCTCGGCCCGCCATTCGGCGTCGAACGCCTTCGCGTCGGCCAGCATCGCGAGGGCCGCCGACAGCGCCTTCTTCGGATGGTCGGCGACGTCCATCGGCGCGTTCCAGAACGCCATGATCGCGTCGCCCATGTACTTGTCGACCGTTCCGCCGCTCTCCAGCACGCGGGCCGTCATGCGCGTGAGGAAGCGGTTGAGGAAGCGCGTGAGGCCGTGTGCGTCGAACTGTTCGGAGATCGGCGTGAAGCCGCGTATGTCCATGAACATCAGCGTGATCGGCTTCATCTCGCCGCCGAGGGCGAGCTTGCCCGGGTCGCGGGCGAGCTGTTCGACAAGGGCGGGGGCGAGATAGCGGCCGAACGCGCCGCGCACCTGCCGCCGTTCGGATTCGCTGCGAAGGAAGGCCGCAAGCGTCTGCACCGTGTAGAGCGCCACGGCCGCGAACGCCGGATAGACCGGATCGAACAGCAGCCGGTGCGCGCCGAACGCGTACCACGAGCCTGCGAAGGCGGCGGCGAGCGCCAGAGCCAGAATGGCCGCCCCGGTCGCGGCCCCGGTCGCGGAAAGCAGGAACACCAGCCCCGCGCCGAACGCCACGAGGACCGCGAACTCGAATCCGTCGGCCCAGTCGGGCCGCTCCAGGAACACGCCGTCGACGATCTGCTCGGCGACCTGCGCGTGGAGTTCCACGCCCGCGGCGACGGGGTTGAGCGGCGTTGCGCGCAGGTCCTTGAGGCCGGCCGCCGACGTGCCGATGAAGGCGATGCGCCCCTCGAGCGCGTCGTCCGGCAGATCGCCCGCCAGCACGCGCCAGGCCGGCACGACGCGCTGCGGCACCGGGCCGGTGTCGTAGAGCAGCACGTTGCCGCGCGCGTCGGTGCGCGCGACGAACGCGCCGATGCGGATGTCGACGATCCCCGTCTGCGCGCCGAACGCTTCCTGCCCCGAAGCGCCCGCCGCACGGATCACGTAGGTGGAGGCCTCCTGCGCCACGCGCAGCGCTTCGGCCGCGAGCGAAGGATAGATCGCGCGATGGACCTCGCCGTCCTCGCGCTTCAGGCGCGCCATCACCGGCACGCGGCGCACGATGCCGGCCGCATCGAAGCCCGTCGTGAAGCTGCCGAGGCCGGGGGCGGCGGCTTCGAGTGCGGGAAGATTGCGCACCGCACCGCGATGGGCCGGCAGGAACCCGCTTGCGTCGGGCCCGGCGAAGACCACGCCCCACTTCGCGGCCGGCGGCGGCGACGGCGACGCCGCGTCCGACAGCACGAAGCCGAGCACGGCCGGCGCTTCGCCCAGCGCCCTGGCGAATAGCGCGTCGTGATCCGGCAGGCGCGCCGCGAGGGCCGCCAGTGCCGGATCGCCGGCGGTACCGGCCCACAGCGGCAGCACCGCCGACGGGCTGGTCCGGTCGGGCTCGGCGAACACCATGTCGAACGCGACGGCCGCCACGCCCGCGGCCGCGAGCCGTTCCGTCAGCGCCGCGACGAGCGGGCGCGGCCACGGCCACTGGCCATGCCGCGCGAGGCTTTCCTCGTCGATGTCGACGATCCGGATTCCGGCGTCGTTCCACGGGCGTGGGGCGAGGCGCTGGTAGCCGTCGAAGACCAGCGCGCGCAGGTCGCGCAGGACCGGCGGATCGACGGCCCGGAAGCCCGCGACGCAGGCCAGCAGCAGGAGCGGTGCCGCAAGCCGCGCCAGACGCTTCATGGCGGCGGCTTGATGAATTTCGGCGGCGGGCGCACCGGGCGCATCATGCCGGGGCCCTTGGGACCGAGCGTGGGCAGCTTCACCGGCGCCGGGCCTTTCGCCTGCTGCCCGGCTGCACCGGACGCAGGGCCGCCCTGCACGCTGCCCTGCGGCGCTATCGTCGCAAGGCGCGCGGGTGCGGCGGCGTTGACCTGCGTCATGCCCGAACGGCCGAGGGCCGCGTCGATCTGCCCGCCGCCGCCGGCCGGAAGCGCGGGTGCCGCACCCGGCGCCGCAGGGCCGGCAGGCGATTGCGCGCCCGGCCGCTCGAACTGGCCCTTCATCGAAGCCATCTCGCCTGCCTGCGCCGGGCGCGCAAGCAGGCGCGGCGCCGGAGCGCCGGCCTGCGCGGGGCGGGCGAGATCGGCGAGCGTGCCGCCGCGCGACATCGTCAGCGTCTGGCCGTCGAGGGCGCGCACCGTCGTGAAGCCGAACAGGTGGACGACGCGGGTCGTGGCACCGTCCGGCGCCACGTCGACCATCGCCATGCCGCCGCGGATGCCGATCTGGCCGGCCGGCGTTTCGACCGCGACCTCGCCGGACTTCGATATCTTGCCGCCGACGAAGCGCGCGGCGCCGCGCGCCAGCCGCATCGCCATGCGGCCGGAACCGGCCGCCGGATCGTAGACATATTCGTCGATCGTGAGGTCGGCACCCGGGCCGACCGACACGGCCGACTGGTCGGCGAACAGCAGCTGCGCCTGCCCGGCGGGGCCGGTCGACACGCGCTCGCGGAAGACGAGGTTCGCGCCGACCGCGAGCGCGCGGCTTTCGCCGCCGGGCGGCGTGGCGCGCGCGTCGGGCACCACGGCCGCGGCGACGCCGACGGCGGGTGCCTGCTGCGCCGACGCCGCGTTCGCGACGACGACGGCGGCCAGCGCTATCGCCGTGCGGCTCAGAAGCTCCATGTGAACCCCGCCGTCAGGCTCTCGTTGCGGAAGCGGTTGACCTCGTAGCTCGACCCGACCGTCTGGTGCTGGCCGATCA
>JAEUKY010000389.1 GCA_016794005.1 Rhodospirillales bacterium | reverse complement strand
CGACGTCGACGAGAGCCACACCCGGCGCGGGTCCGAGTTTGCGAAGCGCCAGCATGAAAACCCGAGCTACTCGGCCGCGCGCGTTCGCTGGAACTTGCGCCCCGCCGGCAGATAGGCCGGCGAGTCGAGGCCGAAACGCTCGAAGCAGCGGTCGAGATCGGCCTTGTCCTGGTCCGTGATCGCCGGCTGCGGCAGCCGCGCGGTCGCGTGCGGGATGACGCCCTGCCGGACCAGCGCGTACTTCATGCGAACGCGGTAGTCGCGCAAGGGAGCGCGCCAGCAGATGCGCGCCAGCGGACCCAGCGCGTTCCAGATCTGATAGGCTTCGGTGATCTTCCCGGCCTTGGCGAGATTGTGCATCTCCACGATCTTGGCCGTCGCGGTGCCGGCAAAGCCGATGAGTGCGCCCGAGCAGCCCATCAGCATCGCCTCGAGAATGAAGGTGTCGTTGCCGGTGAGGATCTTGATGTGCGTGTCCTCGGCCTCCTCGACGATCTCGACCGTGCGGTCCACATTGAAGGCGGCGTCCTTGAGCGCCACGACCGACTTCAGCTTGGCGAGTCCCTTGATCGTGCCGTGCGGATAGTCGACGAACGGCGTGTGGAACGCGATGATGGGAACGCCCGAGGCGTCTGCGATCGCCTTGTGGAAATCGACGACGACATCGACCGGCAGCGGCTTCGAGATGAAGGTCGGGAGCGGTGGGAAGACGACCAGCGCGTCGGCGCCGGCATCCACGAGGCGCTTGCCGAGTTCGGCGGCCTTCGTCGTGCTCGCGGCGACGACGCCGGAGAGGACGGCGCATGCGCCGGCGGCGGCCTTCTTGGTGCGGCGGATGACGTCGAGTTGTTCGTCGATGGTCAGCGATCCGCCTTCGCTCGCCGCCATGTTCATGGCGATCCCGGAGGGACCGCCGGCGGCGACTTCGGCCATGTAGCGGTCGAGCGTGGCCCAGTCGACGGACTCGTCCGGATTGAACGGGGTGACCGGAGCCGCGATTACGCCCTGCGTGAGGTCGAACGCCATGGCACGTTTCCTTGCGTGAGTTGTTCTTAGTTAAGCGCTTACATGAGTCTCGCTTACATGTCAATGTGCGGCCAACTCGGCGCTGCATTGCATCGGCTGCAGTCATTCATAATCTGTTTATATTCAATGATATATGTAATTCTCCGGTTGCGCCTTACAGATTGCGCCGCACCGATGAAAGCGTTTATAAATCCGGTGAACAACCGATGCGGCGTTTCGCGCCGCACTCCCGAGGGACGGATACGCGAAGCGCCAGGATGTCACACGACTTCATCATCGTCGGCGGCGGCTCCGCCGGTTCCGTGCTCGCGACAAGGCTGTCGGAGCGCAGCGCGACCTCGGTTCTCCTCTTCGAGGCCGGTCCCGACATCAAGGACGGCGAGACCCCCGAGCGCATTCTCGACAGTTTTGCCGCCTACGCGTTTCTCGACCGCCGCTTCCTCTGGAACGACCTGCGCGTGACGACGGAGACCGTCCCGCACAACCGGCCCGACGCTCCGCGTCCGCGGCTTCGCAAGTACGAACAGGCGCGAGTCCTGGGCGGCGGCTCGTCGATCAACGGGCAGCTCGCAAACCGCGGCGGCCCCGTCGACTACGACGAGTGGGAGGCGCTCGGCGCCGACGGCTGGAACTGGAACTCGGTCCTTCCCTATTTCCGCAAACTCGAGCGCGACAACGACTTCGACGGTCCGCTCCACGGCAAGGACGGCCCCCTGCCGATCCGCCGCATCTTTCCCGAGATGTGGGCCGGACAGGCCAAGGCGATCGCGGCGGGCTTCGAGCGCCTGGGCTTCAAGTACGTGGCCGACCAGAACGGCGAATTCGTCGACGGCTACCACCCGTTCACGATCTCGAACCTCTACGACCGGCGCGTACCCACCGCCATCGCCTACCTGTCGCCGACTGTGCGCGCGCGGCCGAACCTGACGATCCGGACCGGCTGTCGCGTTCGCGAACTCCTCTTCGAGGGACGGCGCTGCGTCGGCGTGCGCGCGTACGTCGACGGCGAAATGCGGGAGTTCCGCGCGCGCGAGGTCGTCCTTTCGTGCGGCGCCATCTACACGCCGCCGATGCTGATGCGCGCGGGCATCGGCCCCGTGGGCGAGCTGCATGCGCACGGGATCGAGCTGCGGCACCAGCTTTCCGGCGTCGGCCAAAGGCTGATGGACCATCCGTCGGTGGCCCTCGCCGCCTTCATCCATCCGCATGCACGCCTGCAGGGAAAGACGCGGCGCCACCTGCTCGTGGGGCTGCGCTTCACGTCGGATACTCCGGGCATGCCGGTGTCCGACATGGCCGTATCGGTCTCGACGAAAGCCGCTTGGCACCATGTGGGCGAACAGATCTGCTCGGTCACGACCTGGGTCAACAAGACGTATTCGGAAGCCGGCGAAGTCCGCCTCAATTCCGCCGACTGGCGCGACGAGCCAAAGGTCGACTTCAAGCTGCTGCACGACCGGCGCGACCTCGTGCGCCTGATGGCGGCGATGCGGCGGCTGCGCGCAGTCTTCGACACGCCGGAAATGCGCGCGGCCGTGACCGATCCGTTCGCGGCGAGCTTCAGCGAGAAGATCCGCCAGATCAGCGAAGTCAACACCAAGAACCGCATCCTCACGCGCATCCTCGCTACGATCCTGGATGGCCCTGCTCCCCTTCGCCGTTTCATGTTCGACAATTTCGTCGTCGAATCCGAGCCGCTCGACGTGCTTCTCGCCGACGACGACAAGCTCGAGGCGTTCGTGCGCAAGGCGGCGGTCGGAGTGTGGCACGCGTCGTGTTCGTGCCGGATGGGGCGCGCCGACGATCCCATGGCCGTCACGGACTCCGCCGGCCGCGTCCACGGCATCGACGGCCTGCGCGTCGTCGACGCGTCGATCTTCCCTGCGATCCCGCGCGCCAACATCAATCTGCCGACGATCATGGTCGCCGAGCGCGTCGCCGACCTCATCCGGGCCGGCCGCTAGCCGGCGCCACCCCCGGAACCGCGGCGATTGACAGTAAAAGAAAGCGGTTACATTATTGCTATCCAATTGGAGAAACGCCATGACTGCCCCTGCGACCGCCTGGCCGGTGAAGCTGCCCGGAACACCGATCGAGCTTCCGGCGATCATCGGCGGCCAACTCGTCGAGACGCGCAGCCGAGAAACCATCGAGCGCCGCAATCCGGCCCACGACATTGCCGTCAGCCGGCATCCGAGGGCGACCGTCGCCGACGTCGATGCCGCCGTCGCGGCCGCCGCGGCCGCAGCCGAGAAGCGGGTGTGGAGCGGCATGTCGGGCGCGCAGCGCGCCAAGATCCTCCTCGACGTGGCGCGGCGCATTGAAGTGAACCTCGACGAGTTCCGCCGCATTGAATGCCTCGAATGCGGAAAACCTGTCACGAACGCGGAGCGCGAGGTCCGCGGCGCCATCGCGCACTGGGAGTACGCCGCCACTCTCGCCCGCCACACCTACGGCGACACGTACGACAATCTCGGCGGCGGCCAGATGGGCCTGATCCTGCGGGAGCCCTACGGCGTCGTCGCCATGATCACGCCTTGGAACTATCCGCTCCTCATCGTCAGCCAGAAGCTGCCCTTCGCGCTTGCGGTCGGCTGCTGCGCGGTCGTCAAGCCCAGCGAACTGACGTCCGGCACGACGCTCCTGCTCGGCCGCATCCTTCTCGAGGCCGGTGTTCCGCCGGGCGTCGTCAGCGTTGTTCCCGGCTACGGCCACGACGTCGGGGCCGCCCTGTGCGCCGATCCGCGCGTCGACATGATCTCGTTCACCGGGTCGACCCGCGTCGGCAAGGAGATCGCCGGAAAGGCCGGCGCATCGCTCAAGAAGCTGTCGCTGGAACTCGGCGGAAAGTCCGCGCACATCGTCTGCGCCGACGCCGATCTCGAGACGGCGGCGCAGAAGGTCGTCGTCGGCGCCACGCGAAACGCCGGGCAGGCCTGCGTGAGCGGCTCCCGGCTGCTGGTGGAGCGTTCGATCGCGCGCGAATTCCTCGAGCGCGTCAGGTCAGGCATGCTCGCCGTGCGCGTCGGCGATCCGCTCGATCCGGCGACGGAAATGGGCCCGCTCATCAGTCCTGCGCAGTTCGATCGCGTCAGCGGCTACATCGCGGCCGGCCAGCGCGACGGTGCGGCCTACTGGAGCCGGCCG
>JAEUKY010000367.1 GCA_016794005.1 Rhodospirillales bacterium | reverse complement strand
AAGGAGCTCTACGCGCTCTCCTATCCCGCACCGGGGGCACCGGACGTCGCGAAGAAGGCGGCGGGCCTGCTCGACGCGGCGGGCATCCCCACGGCCGGCGATCCCGCACAGGGGCTCGACCACGGCGCATGGGTTCCGCTGATGCTGGCCTGGCCCAAGGCCGACATCCCGGTGGCACAGATCGCGATCCAGCCGCAGCTTGGCCCCGCGCACCATATCGCGATGGGGCGTGCGCTCGCTCCGCTGCGCGAGGACGGCGTGCTGATCGTCGGCTCGGGCGGGGCCGTCCACAATCTGCGCGCACTCGCGTGGCAGGGCAGCGACACGGTCGATCCGTGGGCGGTCGAGTTCGATGCGTGGCTTACCGAAAAGCTGGAAGCGGGCGACGAAGCGGCGTTGGCCGACTATCGCGCGCGCGCCCCGCATGCGCGCCAGGCCCATCCGCGCGACGAGCACCTGATCCCGGTCTTCCTTGCCTATGGTGCGGGCGGGAAGGGGGCAAAGGGGACGCGCATCCATTCGAGCTTCACGATGGGTGCCTTGTCGATGTCGGCCTATTCGTTCGGCTGAAACGAAAACGGCGGCCCGAAGGCCGCCGTTCGCGAAGCGCCGGTGCCTGAAGCTTCAGGCCGCCTTGACGCTGATGCCCTTGGTCGCGAGCAGCTCCGACAGTTCGCCCGACGCGTACATCTCGCGCACGATGTCGCAGCCGCCGATGAATTCGCCCTTCACGTAGAGTTGCGGGATCGTCGGCCAGTTCGCGAAATCCTTGATGCCGTTGCGGATCTCGGGGTCTTCGAGCACGTTGATGCCCTTGAACTTGATGCCCAGATGCGTGAGCACCTGCACGACCGCAGCCGAGAAGCCGCATTGCGGGAAGACGGGCGTGCCCTTCATGTAGAGCACCACGTCGTTCGCCTTGAGGTCGCTTTCGATCCGGTCCTTGACGCTGTCCATGTGGGTACTCCGAAGTTGGTCGGGGGCGGCGGGCGCTAGGCGTCCGCCGGAATCTCGGTCTGCAGCGCCATCGCGTGCAGTTCGTTGCCCATGCGGCCCTTGAGGGCGGCATAGACCATCTGGTGCTGCTGCACCCGGCTCTTGCCCTTGAACAGGGCGGAAGCCACGTGGCAGGCGTAATGATCGCCGTCGCCGCGCAGGTCGTCAATGCGCACGGCGGCGTCGGGCAGCGCCTCGCGGATCATCTTCTCGATATCGGCGGCCGCCATCGGCATCGCGAAAAACCCTAGTTTTTCTGGGACATATAGGCGGGCAACCAGCCTTCGTGCGCCTTGCGCAGCCCGTCGACCGATATACGCACGCCGTCGTGCAGTGTCAATTCCAGGTGGCCCGACACCGTGCCGATCGCCATGGCGGGCACCTTGGCCTTCTTCGCCGCGGCGAGCAGGCGCTTGGCGTTCTTCGTCGTGACGACGTAGCGGGCCTGGTCCTCGCCGAACAGGTAGGCGTTGTCGGTGCGCGGCGGGGAAAGCTCGGCGCCCTTGCGTCCGGCCAGCGCCATCTCGGCGAGGCCCACGAGCAGGCCGCCGTCGGCAAGGTCGTGGCAGGAATTGACCTGCCCCTTGACGATCAGGCCGCGCACGAAGTCGCCGTTGCGCTTCTCGGCCTTGAGGTCGACGGGCGGGGGTGCCCCTTCCTCGCGGCCTTCCATTTCGCGAAGATACAGCGACGAGCCGAGCCACCCCTTGGTGGCGCCGACCAGCACGATCGTGTCGCCGGCGTCTTTCAGGGCGAGGTTCGCCGACTTCGACGCGTCCTTGAGGATGCCCACGCCGCCGATGGTGGGGGTGGGCAGGATCGCCTGGCCGTTCGTCTCGTTGTAGAGCGACACGTTGCCCGACACGACCGGATAGGACAGCGCCTTGCACGCCTTGCGCATGCCTTTGATGGCGCCGACGAACTGGCCCATGATCTCGGGCCGCTGCGGGTTGCCGAAGTTCATGTTGTCGGTGATGGCGAGCGGCTTCGCACCCACGGCCGTCAGGTTGCGCCACGTCTCGACCACCGCCTGCGCGCCGCCCGTCTCGGGATCGGCATGCACGTAGCGGGGCGTGGAATCCACGCACATCGCCAGCGCCTTCCTGCGGCCCGGCAGGCCGACGATGGCGGCATCGCCGCCCGGGCGCTGCAGCGTGTGGCCGCGCACCAGATGGTCGTACTGTTCCCAGATCCAGCGCCGCGAGGCGAGATCGGGGCAGCCCATCAGTTCCTGCAGGACGCGCGCGGGATCGTGCTTTGGCAGCTTCGCGGCGTCGACGGGCTTGCGCTTCTTCGTCGGCTTCCAGGGGCGCGAATATTCGGGGCTCGCCTGCACCATCGGTGCGATCGGCATGTCGGCGTCGACCTTGCCGTTCTTGCGCACGACGAGCCGGCCGGTCTTCGTCAGGTGGCCGATGGTGGCGCAGTCCAGCTCGTACTTGGCGAAGATCTTCTCCGCCACCTTGATGCGGTCGGGCTTCAGGATGATGAGCATGCGCTCCTGGCTCTCGGAGAGCATCATCTCGTACGAGGTCATCCCGGTCTCGCGCGCCGGCACGTTGTCGAGGTCGAGATCGATGCCGAGCCCGCCCTTGCCGGCCATCTCGACGGAGGACGAGGTGAGGCCCGCGGCCCCCATGTCCTGGATCGCGACGATCGCGTCGGTCGCCATCAGTTCGAGGCAGGCCTCGATCAGCAGCTTCTCGACGAACGGGTCGCCGACCTGCACGGTCGGGCGCTTCTCCTCCGAATTGTCGTCGAATTCGGCCGACGCCATCGTGGCACCGTGGATGCCGTCGCGGCCGGTCTTCGCACCGACATAGACGACCGGATTGCCGGCACCGGCGGCGGCCGAATAGAAGATCTTGTCCTTGCGCGCGACGCCCACCGTCATCGCGTTGACGAGACAGTTGCCGTTGTACGAGGCGTGGAAGTTCGTCTCGCCGCCGACCGTGGGCACGCCCACGCAGTTGCCGTAGCCGCCGATGCCCGCGACCACGCCCGCCACCAGACGGCGCGTCTTGGGATGCGACGGATCGCCGAAGCGAAGCGCGTTGAGGTTCGCGATCGGGCGCGCCCCCATCGTGAACACGTCGCGCAGGATGCCGCCCACGCCGGTCGCGGCCCCCTGGTAGGGCTCGATGTAGCTCGGGTGATTGTGGCTCTCGATCTTGAAGATGCACGCGTCGCCGTCGCCGATATCGATGACGCCCGCGTTCTCGCCCGGTCCGCAGATGACCCAGCGCGCCTTGGTCGGCAGCGTCTTCAGCCACTTCTTCGAGGATTTGTACGAGCAGTGCTCGCTCCACATCACCGAGAAGATGCCAAGCTCGGTATATGTGGGCTCGCGGCCCATGATGTCGCAGGCGAGATCGTATTCTGCCGGGGCGAGGCCCATCAGGTCGTTGGGCTTGCGCCAGGATTTCCGCTTGGTCTTGGTTTTCATTTCGCGAGCGCGTCCACGATTGCGTCGAACATGGGCTTGCCGTCGAGCGAGCCGCCGAGCGGTCCGGCCGTGGCCGGGTCGGTGGCGTTCTCGGGGTGCGGCATCAGGCCCATCACGGTCTTGGTGGCGTTGAACACGCCGGCGATGTTGGCGATCGAGCCGTTGGGATTGCCGGCCGCGACCGTCTCGCCCTCGGGCGTGCAGTAGCGGAACGCGACCTGGTCGCCGTCCTCGATGCGCTTCAGCGTATCCGCGTCGGCGAAGTAGTTGCCGTCGTGGTGCGCCACGGGGAAGCGGATCACTTCGCCGTTGGAATAGCGGTTCGTGAACATCGTCTGGCTGTTGGCGACCTTGAGATGGACGTCGCGGCAGATGAACTTGAGGCCCGCGTTCGAGAGCAGCACGCCCGGCAGCAGGCCCGCCTCGCACAGGATCTGGAAGCCGTTGCACACGCCGACGACGGCCGTCCCCTTGTCGGCGCGCGCGATGACCTCGCGCATGATCGGACTGCGCGCGGCCATCGCCCCGCAGCGCAGATAGTCGCCGTAGGAGAAGCCGCCCGGCAGCAGGATCAGGTCGAGCTTCGAGGGAAGCTCGGTGTCCTTGTGCCAGACGAGGGCGGGGCGCTTGCCCGACGCGCGCTCGAGCGCGTCGGCGGCGTCGTTCTCGCGGTTGGATCCGGGGAAGACGACGATTGCGGCTTTCATGCCCGGGCTACTCCGCGATCTCGATGCGGTAGTTCTCGATGACCGTGTTGGCGAGCAGCTTCTCGCACATCTGCTTGACGCTCGCCTCGGCCGAAGCGCGGTCCTTGGCGGAGAGCTCGATCTCGACGAAGCGGCCGACGCGCACGTCGCCGATGCCCGCGAAACCGAGGCTCGCGAGGCCGGCGGCCACCGCCTTGCCCTGCACGTCGAGGACGCCGTTCTTCAGAGTGACGTGGATCTTCGCCTTCATCGACTTCCTCGCGCTGGTCTTGCTGGGCGTGTCTTACTGGAGCGTGCCGGTACCCTTGTGGTCGCGCGGGCCGCCCTCGGGCAGGATGCCCAAGCGCCGCGCCACTTCCTGGTAGGCTTCCTCGACGTTGCCGAGGTCGCGCCGGAAGCGGTCCTTGTCCATCTTCTCGTTCGTCTTGACGTCCCACAGGCGGCAGCTGTCGGGGCTGATCTCGTCGGCGAGGATGATGCGCATCTCCTCGTGCTCGTTCCAGTGGCGGCCGAACTCGAGCTTGAAGTCGACGAGCTTGAGGCCCACGCCCAGGAACAGGCCCGAGAGGTAGTCGTTGATGCGAAGTGCGAGCGCCATGATGTCGTCGAGGTCGCGCGTGTCGGCCCAGCCGAAGGCGGTGATGTGCTCCTCGGACACCATCGGGTCGCCGAGCTCGTCGTTCTTGTAGCAGTACTCGACGATCGAGCGGGGCAAAGGCTGGCCCTCGGCCACGCCGAAGCGCGTGCTGAACGAGCCGGCCGCGACGTTGCGCACGATCACTTCCAGCGGCACGATCTCGACCTCGCGCACGAGCTGTTCGCGCATGTTGAGGCGGCGGATGAAATGCGTGGGCACGCCGATCTCTTCCAGCCGCATCATCAGGAATTCCGAGATGCGGTTGTTGAGCACGCCCTTCCCGGTGATGACGCCCTTCTTCTTGTTGTTGAAGGCGGTCGCGTCGTCCTTGAAGTACTGGACGATGGTGCCCGGCTCCGGACCCTCGAACAGGATCTTGGCCTTGCCTTCGTAGAGCTGCTTGCGTCGGGACACGGGATCGCCCCCTGGCGTCGATGGGGTGGTTTCCGCCCCGAAAAGTCGCGCCGCGCCATCGGTTCCGACAGGCGCGGCGGGGCGGAAAAAGAGAGGCCTGTATAGCCCACCGACGCACCCCCCGCAATGCGCCCTTAAGCCTGTGGATTAGCGGGTTTTTACGAGGTCGTAGGGGTGCGAATCGGGGGCGCCCGCGGCGAAGCGCCAGACCGGCCGGCGCTCGCTTTCGCGGGTCCGGTCGGGCAGGGCCAGCAGGCTCGACGACGAGGTGCCGAAACCCGACGGCAGCGCCACGTTCATGCGCGCCTCGCCGTCGCCTTCGCGGCTGGCGAAGAGCGCTTCCCACGCCGCCCAGTCGCCGCCGTCCGGGTCGGGCGGCGGGGCCGCCTCGAAACGCGGCAGGTTCGCCGCGATGCGCGCCGAACCGGTGTCGTTGCGGTCGTAGGCCGTGACCATCGACAGGCCCGGCGGCAGCGCTTCGACCTGCACGCGGCCTTCGCCCAGCGATTTGAGCCAGTAGCCGTCGCGGTCGTCGGCGATCACCATGTTGAAAGGGCGATACGCCTCGCTTGCAAGATCGCGGAACGCTTCGGCTGCGTCGGCGGCGTCGGCATGGTCGAGCGCGTCGAGGACGAGTTCGCCGCGCGAGCGCTTGCCCTCGGCCGG
>JAEUKY010000310.1 GCA_016794005.1 Rhodospirillales bacterium | reverse complement strand
TCGATCTCCGGCCAGTACGACCTGCACCTCAAGTGCTACCTGCCGGACGATTCCGACATCGGCCATTTCGTGATGGGCATCCAGAAGATCCCCGGCGTGAAGGACACCTTCACGCTGATCACGTTCAAGGCGTTCGGGTAGAACTCCTCAAAGCAGCTCTCCCAGCGCCCGCATCGGCGCCGGATCGTCGAACGCCTTCTCGACGGCGGCGGCGATATGCATGCGCAAAGCCGCATCGTCGGCACGTCCGGCGCACGCGACGGCTCGTTCGACGTAGCCGGCCGCGTCGCTTGCGACGAACTCGTCCAGTCCCACATGGCCTAGCACGCCGCTTGCCAGCCGCCCGCGCATGTAGCGGCCGGCGAGGGTCACCATCGGCGTGCCGACCTGCAGGCACTGCAGCACCGTGTTGAAGCCCGAGAATCCGAACGCGTCGAGGCACGCGACCGCCGCGCGCACGAGGCCGAGGAACTCCCCGCGCCCGAGCCACGGCACGAACACGATGCGGCCGGCCGGCGCGATGCCGGCCGCCGTCAGGCGACGGCTTATGCGTCCGCGCAGCTGTTCGGCGGCGGCGAGCTGCACGGCGGGTCGGAAGAACACGAACTGCGCGTCCGGTACGCGCGACGCGATGGCGCACAGCGCCTCGTCGAAGGCCGGCAGGTATTTCCACGGCACGCCGGGGCACACGAAGATCGGCCGGTGCGGATCGATCCCGAAGGTCGCGAAGTCGACCGGCAGCGGCTCGGCCGGCTCGCGCTCGATCCGTGCCCCCAGCCCCGGCAGCGCCACGAGCGTTTCGGTGTAGTGGTCCGCGGCACCGGCCGGCTCGAAAGCCGCCGCCGACAGGAAGCGGTCGATGGTCGGCAGGCCGGTCGTGATCGGATGGCCCCACGACGCGATCTGCAACGGCGCGAGCCGCAGCGCCGCAAGCCGCGTACTGAGCGGGTCCATGCCGATCTCGGGATAGAGCAGGATGTCGGGCACCGCCTGCCGGATCGCATCGATCGCCGCATCGGTGTGCGCGAGCGACGGCACGTAGCTTGCCGCAAGCCCGCGCGCGAAATCCGTTTCGGCATCGCGCTTGTCGCCGACATGGAACAGCTCGAAGCGGAATCGCGCCGGATCGAACGTCCGCATCATGCCCTTGACGATCGCCGTCCAGACCGAGTGTCGGTAGAAATAGCGCGACACCAGCCCGATCCGCGTGCGCGGGTCGGCGACGACCGCAGGTGCGGCACGCGGACGGCCGCCGTCCCACATCGCCATCAGCCGGCTGCATAGCTTGCCGTAGCGCGCAAGCTCCGGCCGGTTGTCGCGTTCCAGATAGGCGAGATGGAACGGGTTGGGCTCGCCGACCACGGCATCGGCCGGGGCGGCCGCGTTGTCGATCCACCAGCGCTCCAGCCCGTCGAGACGCGCGACGAAGCGCGCGAGCACGGCGGCGATCTCGGCCTCGTCGGAATAGACCATCGGCAGCGACGCGATGGTCGATGTCCAGCGCGCGATCCCGTCCGCCGGATCGAGCTTGCACGCCCGGTCGAAATGCCGCTGCGCGTCGGCGCACCGGCCACGGAATTTCAGCGACAGGCCGAGCTGCACGTGCGTCGACGCATCGTCGCAGCCGTGGCGGATCGCAAGCTGGAACGCGTTGATCGCCCCCGGCAGGTCGCCGGTATGCATCAGCGTCGCGGCATGGAGCCGGTGTGCCGGCCCGTCGGCCGGCGCACCGCGCAGATGGAGCTCGATGTCGGCGCGCGCACCCCGGATGTCGCCGGCAGCAGCACGCTCGAACGCGCGCGTGCGGATCGCAGTCGCGTCGTCCGCGACTTCGAGCGCTACCGGCCGGGGGGTGCCGTGAGCCGTCAATTCGCTACCTAATTTTTATCGAAGTCGAGTCGCAGTTTTAAGATGTTATCCGGACATGGAAGCCAGCCAAAATTATTTCAGTCTGAAATTGTTACAATTCGTTTACCCCCCCCGGAAATTGCACAACTTTTACACACAAGTAGAAACCTGATGCATTCTGCCGACCGGTGCCGCACGCTGGATGCCGGGAACGGTTGCATGCATGGAGTCGGAAATGGCTGCAATTCAGGACGGACCGGCGCCGGACGCAATACCGCTCGAAACCCGGTTCCTGCGCCTTCTGAAGAGCGCCCTTCTGAACGACATCTATATCGAGAACGAGGTGCGGTTCCTCTACCTGTTCTCGACCTTCGCCGGCGGCGGACGGTTCGACGACGACGTGTTCCGCAACATCGCGGCCCGGATGCCCGACTGGGTCGGCGCCGTGCGCGAAGCGCGCAAGGAAGGCCGCATCTGGTGGCGCGTCAACATGGCCGACGCCCAGGGCAAGCCGGCCGTGATGGACTTCCGCAACGTCTGCGAATTCTCGCACACGATGATCGGGCGCAAGCGCGTCGACAACATCGAAGCCTGCCTCGACGCGATCCGCGCCGACGCGATCCCCGGCGACCTCGCCGAGACCGGCGTGTGGCGCGGCGGGGCCGCGATCTTCATGAAGGGCTATCTCGAAACCTACGCGATGGGCGACCGGAAGGTCTGGGTCGCGGACAGCTTCGAGGGCCTGCCGGTGCCGAGCCTGCCGCAGGACAATGACCACGATTTCAGCGCCGCGAAGGCGCCGATCCTCGCCATCGGTCTCGACGAGGTCATGGAAAATTTCCGCCGCTACGACCTGCTGGACGACGGCGTGAAGTTCCTGAAGGGCTGGTTCAAGGACACGCTCCACGCGGCACCGATCAAGGAACTCGCCCTGCTGCGGCTCGACGGCGATCTCTACGAGTCGACGATGGATGCGCTCCAGGCGCTCTACGCCAAGGTCGTGCCCGGTGGCTTCGTCATCGTGGACGATTACGGCGACTTCGAGCCGTGCCGCCGCGCGATCGACGAATTCCGCGCGACGCACGCGATCCGTGATCCCATCGTTCCGGTCGACTGGACGGGAGTCTATTGGCGCAAGACGGATTAGCTACATATGTATCTATAGTTGTATTTAATCCTCTATCGGGATATAACTCCGCCATTGGCCGAGACCATCCGGCCATGCGCTGTTTGAAACGGTGAAGAAGGACAACAGGACAGTCGTGGATGCCCGGGACGAGCGCGGGCATGACGGCTGGGGCGGGTGTACGCTTGGCGACGGTCCGCAAACATTGCTTGACGGACCGCGTTTTCCGTCAACGTCAACAGGCTAAGCCAGTGAAAACAAACGACTTGGCTTGTTGACCGTCAACCAGCCGTCAACCGCCTCAATAAATCCCGTCGCTCGTCTCGCCGCTCGGGATCGCGATCCCCTGCAGCGGCGACGTGAACTGGCCGGCCCCGTCGAGCACCTGCTGGTCGGCGCGCACTTCCGTACCGGGCTTGAACGCTTCCCAGATCGCGTCGCG
>JAEUKY010000284.1 GCA_016794005.1 Rhodospirillales bacterium | reverse complement strand
CGGCAGGCGCCATGCGGCGGCCGTCGCCTTCGCCGAAAAGTTCGGCATCCCGGTCCTGACGACGTGGGGCGGGCAGGACGCGCTCGCCTTCGACCATCCGCTCAATGCCGGCGGTTTCGGCCTGCACGGCCCGCGCGGCGGGAACTTCGCCGTGCAGAACGCCGACTGCGTGATCGGGCTGGGCACGCGCTTCACGCAGCACCAGACAGGCACGCCCGCCGGCACGTTCGCGCGGGGTGCGAAGCGCGTCGTCGTCGACGTCGATCCGGCGGAGCTGGGCAAGTTCCCGGCGATCGGCCTCGGTATCGATCTCGCCGTCGCCGCCGACGCGGCCGCGTTCCTCGACGCCGTCGCGCGCGCGGACGCGAAGCTTCCCGACTATGCGCCGTGGCGCGCGCGTATCGCCGAATGGCGCAAGCGCTATCCGGTCGCCGCCGGGCCGTCGTCGGCGAACGGGATCGATCCCTACGCCGCGATCCTGGCGCTGTCGCACGTTGCGGCACCCGGCGACATCGTGCTGGGCGACGTGGGCGCCACGCTGAGCTGGATGTTCCAGGCCTGGCGCGTCAAGCCCGACCAGACGCTGGTCACGTCGTTCAACAACCACACGATGGGCTATGCGCTGCCCGCGGCGATGGGGGCGGCCCTGCGCCATCCCGGGCGCACGGTCTGGTCGCTCAACGGCGACGGCGGCATCCTGATGAACATCCAGGAACTGGGCGTGCTCGCCGTGCACGGCCTGCCGGTCAAGGTCGTCGTGCTGAACAACCACGGCTACGGCGTGATCCAGCAGACGCAGGAAGACTATTTCGACAGCCGCTATCACGCGACGACGCCGCGTTCGGGCCTGATGGATCCGGATTTTGCGGCGATGGCGCGATCCTTCGGCGTGCCGTCGCGGCGCATCGCGACGCAGGCCGATCTCGCCGACGGCCTTGCCGCGTTCGCGCGCGAACCCGGCCCCGGCCTGTGCGTGATCGAAATCGACCCCGCCGCGCGAATCCGCCCGGCCGTGACCGGCGGCCGCCCGATCGAGGATACGGCCCCGCTGCTCGACCGCGCCGAGTTCGCCGCCAACATGATCGTGCCGCCGGTGCCATGAACGACGCACTGTTCCCCGGTGCCCCGCAGGCGGCGTATCCGTCGGTCGCGGCGCATCTGCGCCTGGCGGTCGAATCGATCGAACGCGACGGCTGGGCGATCCTGCCCGGCCAGCTTTCCGCGAAGGCGTGCGCCGCGATGCGCGCCGCCATTCCCGGCCTGCTCGCCGCCGAAACCGCCGAGATCGGCGGACCGGAGAACATGAAGCGCATCGGCGACGAAGGGGTAAGCCGCAGCCCCTTCCTGCGCGACGAGCGCTTCGTCGAGCCGGCGGCATTGCCGGACGTGCTCGCCATAGCGCGGCACTTCCTGGGTGCGGTCGTGCAGCTCAACCTGCAGCGCGTCGTCGTCAACGTGCCGGGCCTCGCGCACGGGGCGGGCGTCTGGCACCGCGACCACAGCTATCAGGACTTCACGACGTCGCGCCCGGTCTCGCTGACCGCACTCGCGATGCTCGACGGCAGCCGGGTGGAGAACGGGGCGCCTTCGCTGCTGCCCGGCTCGCACCGCTTCGAGAAATTCCCGACCTTCGACTATGCCAAGGCCCGTGCGGTGCGCGCACTCTGCGCGCCGGGCGACGTGCTGCTGATCGATTCGGCGATCTTCCATCGGACGGAGCCGAACCCGGGACCGGATACGCGCCACGCGGTCGTGACGATCTATACGGTTCCGCTGATCCGCCAGAACGTCGACTATCCGCGCCTGCTCGCCGGGCGCTGGGCCGATGATCCCGTGCTCGGACCCTTGATGGGCTACGCTACCGCGATGCCCGCCAGCGATCTCGACTACCGCCGCGCCAAGCTCGAGCGCGGCCGGCGCGTCGCCCGCGACCGTTCGGTCGCACCGGCCCCAATCCCTGCGAAGGACGCATGAAAATGGCAAAAGCGATGTACAGATCCCAGACGGAATGTTCGTGCTGCGGCTCGGGCAATCTCGAACAGGCCTTCGCGATGCCGAACTTCCCGCAGATCGGCCTCTATCGCGACACGCCGGACAATTCGAAGTTCCCGCCGGTCGACCAGGCGCTTATGGTGTGCGCCGATTGCGGGCACATCCAGCTCCACAACAACGTCGATCCGTCGTTCCTCTACGACGAGACATTCACGCACCGCACGTCGAACAGCGCGTCGGCCTCGGCCAGCAACACGGCGTTCGCCAACTACGTGAAGTCGCTCGCCGGCGAGCGGAAGTTCAAGCGCATCATCGAGATCGGCTGCAACGACGCGTTCCTGCTGCGCCATCTGATCGAGATCGGCGATACCGCGACGGGCATCGACCCGGTGTGGCGCGGGCGCGAATCCGGTTTCACCGAGGACCTGCCGCCCGAGATGGCCGGCCGCGTGAAGTGCATCGGCGATTTCGTCGAGAACGTCGATTTCGACACCCAGCTCGGCGGCAAGCCCGACCTGATCGTGTCGTCCTTCGTGTTCGAACACATCCGCGATCCGCGCAGCGTGCTGCGCCGCATGTTCGAGATCGTCGACGACGACGCGCTGTTCGTCATCAAGGTGCCGGGCACGGACATGCTGCTCGACAACTGCCGCTTCGACCAGCTCTCGCACCAGCACTACCAGCAATGGACGCTGGATTCGTTCCGCCGCACGATCGAGAACGCGGGCGGGGTCTACGTCGCGCACAGCGTGCTCTACCGCATCTGGGGTGCGATCATGATGGCGTTCCGCAAGGGACCGGGAAAGAGCGAGGCGCCGTCCTTCCGCCGCGCCGACATCAACCTCGTGCGCGAACGCAAGGCGATCTTCGATGCGCATCTGGCCAGTGCCAAAAAGGCGGTCGCCTGCGCGCGCCCGCGCAAGGTCTACGGGCTGGGGGCCGCACAGAACTTCCCGAGCCTCGCCTACTTCATGGGCGGCGACGTGTCGTTCCTCGAATGCATCCTCGACGACAATCCGGCGCGCACCGGCAAGTACTATCCCGGATTCCCGGTGCAGACCCGCCAGCCGAAGCCGGACATGGACATCGAGAACTCGGCCATCATGATCACGGGGCCGGATTACGGGCGCGTGCTGATGCGCCGGGCGAGCGAGCTCAACCCCGAGCAGATCATCCTGCCCTTCGCGGCGATCTAGGCGGCGGGTGGCCGACGCGGCCGCACTGGTCGAGCTGGGCGGCGCGCAGCTCGCGCGCGGCGAAACGGATGCCGCGTTCGAGACCGCGCGCACGGCCGTCGCCGCCGCACCGCTCGATCCCTCGACGCTGTGGTTCGCCGCGAACGCGGCGGAAGCCGTGCTGTCGCCGGACTGCCTATCCCACTGGACGCGGCTGTCGGCACTGGTCCCCGACATCGCGATCGTCGCGATCCGCCACGCGCACGCCGCACTTGCCGCCAACGATCCGGTGCTGGCGCGCGAGGTGCTGGAACGCCTCGCGGCCCGGCCGGCGGCCCTTGCCGGCGCCACGCCGGAACTGCGCATGCAGGCCGCCTATTCCGCACAGCGCGCGGGGGCGCTCGCACTTGCGGCGGGCTTCGCGCGCGCGGTTCCCGGCGGTACTTATCACGCCGACCTGCTGGACTGGCTCGACGCCGCATGCCGCGACGTGCCGAAGATGCTTGCGTCCGATACCGACCTGCTGCTGGCCTGCGTGGCATGGGGCGAAGAATTCGCCGGCATCTTCGCGAAGCTGACGCTGCCCACGCTGCTCGCCCCCGGCAACCTGCCTTCCCTCGTCGAAGGCAGGCGCGCGAGCCTGCTGATGATCGGGGACGCGGCGTTCCGCGCGCGCCTCGAAGCCGATCCGGCCACGGCACGGCTCGACGCGCTCGTCCGGCGCGTGCATGTCGAGATTCCGGCGGCCGCGCGCGCGAACCTTCCCGCCATCGACGTGTACGGCCCGGTGCAGATCCTCGCCTTCGAGGCGGCCAAGGCACTCGGCTGCGATCTCGCACTTCTGCACGCCGACCTCGTCTATGCCGACGGGGCGCTCGCGTTCCTGCGCCGCACGGGTGAAAGCGGCGCGCTCGCCTTCTGCACGCAGGCCTTCAGCGCGAAGCTGGAGCCGGTCGCCGCGGCGCTTGCCGGGCAGCAGGCGGTCGCACCGCGCCGGCTGATGTCGCTGGCGTTCGACGAGATGCATCCGCGCTCGGCCGCGATGGTCGTGCGCGCCGACCGGCCGTCGATCCCCAGCCACGCCACGCTGTTCCTGTTCGCCGATCCGGCCGGCGTGCGGCTGCGCGCGTTGCAGCCCAGCCCGATGTGGGTGTCGCGCGCCGTGTGGCCGGCAAGCCTGCCGCTGGCCTTCGACACGCAGGACAACGGCCTGATCCACCGGCTGGTCCCCGATCCGGCCGATCTCGACCGGATCGTGTTCGGGGCGGACAGCGACGATTTCGCCATCGTCGAGGTCACGTCGGAACGCCAGGGGGCCGAGCGTACGTCGGCCGTGGCGACCGGCGGGGCGATCGACGCGGCCATCGCCGGCCTTGCCGTGACCGGCCGCCTGCTCGATCCGCTGCGGCTGCGCTCGTTCCGGACCGAATCCTTCCTGCACGGCGAGGCAAGCCCGCCCTGGGCCGACGCACCCGATCCCAAACCCCTGATCGGGGCGACGGAATCCCGTCTGGCGGCGATCCTCGGCCGCCACCGATAGGGCCTTGCCCCGGGGCGCATCCTCCCTATACTCGCGCCGCTTTCGCCCGTTCCCGTCCTTCATCCGAGATCCCGTTCCATGCAAAAACCCGTCAAGAAGGTCGTGCTCGCCTATTCCGGCGGCCTCGACACCTCGATCATCCTCAAGTGGCTGCAGGAGACCTATGGCTGCGAGGTGGTGACCTTCACGGCCGATCTCGGCCAGGGCGAGGAGCTGGAGCCGGCGCGCAAGAAGGCCCAGATGATGGGCATCAAGGAGATCTTCATCGACGATCTGCGCGAGGAGTTCGTCCGCGACTTCGTCATGCCGATGTTCCGCGCCAACGCGCTCTACGAAGGGCAGTACCTGCTGGGCACGTCGATCGCGCGCCCGCTGATCGCCAAGCGCCAGATCGAGATCGCCCGCAAGGTCGGTGCCGACGCCGTGTGCCACGGTGCCACCGGCAAGGGCAACGACCAGGTGCGCTTCGAGCTCACCTACTACGCGCTCGAACCCGGCATCCGCGTGATCGCCCCGTGGCGCGAGTGGAAGCTCGACAGCCGCACCAAGCTGCTCGAGTACGCCGAGGCGAACCAGATCCCGATCGCCAAGGACAAGCGCGGCGAAGCGCCGTTCTCGGTCGACGCGAACCTGCTGCACATCTCGGCCGAGGGCAAGGTGCTGGAAGACCCGTGGCAGGAACCCGAGGAGTTCGTCTTCTCGCGTTCGGTCGCTCCCGAAGCCGCCCCCGACAAGCCCGAATATGTCGAGATCGAATTCGAGAAGGGCGATCCCGTCGCCGTCAACGGCAGGAAGCTGTCGCCCGCGGCGATGCTTGCCGAGCTCAACGCCATCGGCGGCCGGCACGGAATCGGCCGCCTCGACCTCGTCGAGAACCGCTTCGTCGGCATGAAGAGCCGCGGCGTCTACGAAACGCCCGGCGGCACGATCTGGCAGGCCGCACACCGCGGCATCGAATCGATCACGCTCGACCGCGGCGCCATGCACCTCAAGGACGAGCTGATGCCGCGCTATGCCGAACTCGTCTATTACGGCTTCTGGTTCGCGCCCGAGCGCGAGATGCTGCAGGCCGCGATCGACAAGAGCCAGGAGAACGTCTCGGGCACCGTGCGGCTCAAATGCTACAAGGGCAGCGTGCGCGTCGTCGGCCGCAAGAGTCCGAAGAGCCTCTACAGCCTCGCGCACGTCACGTTCGAGGAAGATGCGGGCGCCTACAACCAGCGCGACGCCGAGGGCTTCATCAAGCTCAACGCGCTGCGTCTGCGCCTGTCGGCCGCGAAGCGCAAGGGGTGAACCCCGAGACCGTCGATGCCGCGATCCTCGCGGTGTGCGCCGGCGAGAAGTCGGTGAGCCCGTCGGACGTGGCCGAGGCGCTGATGCCCGGCGGGCACTGGCAGTCGCTGCTGCCGGTGGTCAAGAAACGCGCCGTGGCGCTGATGCTCGAAGGCCGGATCGAGATCCTGCGCAAGGGCAGGCCGGTCACAGATCCCGAGGACGTGCGCGGCGTGATCCGCCTGCGCGCGAAAACCTAGGCGATATTTCGCCGCGCCTTGGCGGCCTGGATCGTGTTGGCGAGCAGGCACGCGATCGTCATCGGCCCCACGCCGCCGGGAACCGGCGTGATGGCGCCGGCGACCTGCTCGGCTTCCGCGAACGCCACGTCGCCGACCAGTTTCCCTTTGCCGCCGTCGCCGGCGGGCAGGCGGTTGATGCCCACGTCGATGACGGTCGCACCGGGCTTGATCCACGATCCGCGGATCATCTCGGGCCGGCCGACGGCCGCGACGACGATGTCGGCCTGGCGCACGATGGCGGGCAGGTCGCGCGTCTTGGAATGCGCCACCGTCACCGTACAGTCGGCGGCGAGCAGCAGCTGCGCCATCGGCTTGCCCACGATGTTCGAGCGGCCGACGATCACGGCGTGAAGCCCGGCGATGTTGGGCACGGTCTGCCGGATCAGGCGCATCGATCCCGCCGGCGTGCACGGAACCAGTGCCGCGCGCCCGGTCGCGAGCAGCCCGGCATTGACGGCGTGGAAGCCGTCGACGTCCTTCTTCGGGTCGATCGCGTCGAGCACCTTGGTCGAATCGATGTGCCTGGGCAGCGGCAGCTGCACGAGGATGCCGTCCACGTCGTCGCGCCGGTTGAGCTGCTGGACGAGTTCGAGCAGCCCCGCCTCGGTCGTGTCGGCGGGCAGCCTGTGCTCGAAGCTCTTCATGCCGACTTCGAGCGTCGCCTTGTGTTTGGCGCCCACATAGACCTGGCTCGCCGGATCGGCACCCACCAGCACGACCGAAAGGCCGGGCGTGAAGCGGTGCTTCTCTTCCAGTTCGTCGACCTCGAGTGCCACCGCCGCGCGCAGGTCGGCCGCGGTCGCCTTGCCGTCGATGCGCTTTGCGGTCATGGGAGGCGCGCCTTCATCGCCACATAGAGATCGGCGGGCTCGCCCTCGATCTTGAAGCGCTTGTGGCGCGCGCCCGCTCCCTGCGTCAGCACGAAGGCGCGCTTGGGAAGGCCGAAATGCTCGGCCAGCATCTCGACCGTCGCGTCGATCGCGCGGCCGTTTTCCGGAGGCGCCGATACCGCGACGGCAAGCGCGCCGTCCCCGATCACGCCGCCCACGCCGGGGCGGCGCGAACGCGGTGTGACGCGCACCGACAGGAACACGCCGTCGGCGACGGCGACCAGCGGCGTGGGTTCGGCCGTCGCCATGGCCGTCAGAGCCAGTATTCGTAGATGAGGTTCTGCGCGAAGATCAGCAGCAGGATCAGCACGACCGGCGACACGTCGATGCCGCCGAGATTCGGCACGAAGCGGCGGATGGGGCGCAAGGCCGGCTCGGTCACGCGGTAGAGGAAATCGGCGATCGTGTAGACGACCTGGTTGCGCGAATTGAGCACGTTGAAGGCCAGCAGCCACGACAGCAGCGCCGAGCCGACGAGCAGCCAGATATAGATCTGGATGACGGAAACGAGCAGAGATCCCAGCGCGTTCATGGTGGCCGAATGCTCCCTGATGCCGACAAGCGGGCAACCGTACACGATGCGCACAAGCCCCTGCAAGGTCTGGCGAATCCGTCGCTTGACAGGGCGGGACGCCGAAAGCATTATCGCGCGCCTTTCGACGGGCGTGTGGGGCCGTAGCTCAGCTGGGAGAGCGCCTCGTTCGCAATGAGGAGGTCGTCGGTTCGATCCCGATCGGCTCCACCATCCCGCCCGCGTCGCAAATCCGACAGTCTTCGCCGCTCTTGCGGCATGCCGTCCCGTGAAGGCAGCCGATGAGCGAAGAACTCCTGCGCAGCATCGACAGCGACGTCCTGCACCGCCTCTACAAATTCTGGCTCGACCAGACGCCCGCCTCGGGCGGCCCGCCGCGCGCCCGGGGATTCCCGGTCGAAGGGCTCGCCGAATGGGCGCCCAATCTCGTCGTGATAGAGGTGAAGGCGCAGGCGCGCTTCCGCTACGGCTTCTACGGCACGACGTTCCGCAAGGCGTTCGGCGTCGACCTTACGGGGACGGCGGTCGAGGACCTGCCGAGCGAACAGGCGAGCCTGCTGACGGCCGAATACCGGCTCGTGCGCCGCACGCAGCGCCCGTACTGGCGCGTCTATGCCGGCTGGTTCGGCCCCGGCGAGGAACCGCAGACCTGGGAGCGGCTTTCGCTGCCGCTGGCCGGCGCCAAGGGCGACGTCGCATTCATCCTGGCCGCGGCCTACCGGATCGACAAGCGGGGCTAGTTGCCGCCCTTCAGCTTCGCGATGCGCGCGGCGAGATCGGCGCGCGCCGGGCTGTCGGCCGGAAGCAGGCCGAGCAGGCGCTGCCACAGCGCCGTCGCGGCCATGTCCTTGCCGGCGAGCGCTTCATCCTGGCCGAGCAGCCAGAGCGCCACGCCTTCGTTGGGCGACTTCGCGAGCAGGTTCGCCATCGCGGCGCGCGCGGCCGGATCGAGCGGCCTGTCGGAATCGTGCAGGTCGAGGAGCGCGCCGGCATAGTCCGTCAGCACCTCGATATTGTCCGGTGCGATCGCCGCGGCGCGCGCGTGCGCGGCCAGCGCCTTGTCCGGCTCGCCCAGCACCTTGCGCGAGCGCGCGAGCCGGCGCCAGCCGTCGAGATCGTCGGGCTGGGTTTCGAGGCGTGCGGCAAGCCCGTCGACCATGCCGCGGATCGCGGCCATGCGGTCGGCCTCGGGCAGGGTGGTCAGCGGATCGGCGTCGGAACTGCCGACGCGCGGGCTGCCGAGCCGCACGACGGCCGGCGGGTTCTTCGCCGAGGCGCGCATCTGGCGCGTGTCGATGCGCGCCTCGCGCGCGGTGCGCTCCATCGCCTCGCGCACGGTGGCAAGCCACGGCGAATCCGGCGGCGAGGCGGCGATCAGATCGAACCAGATGCGCACGGCGTCGGCGCGCTCGCCGGCCTGCGCGTGCGCGAGGCCCGCATAGTAGCGCGCGCGCGGATCGCCGGGATCGGCCGACAGCACGCGCGCGAAGGCGGCTTCGGCTTCCGGCGTGACCTGGCCGTTCGCCACCGCGACGGCCGTTTCGCCGAGCAGGCCGGCGATCTCGGGCTGGCCGCCGGAGATCGCGTCGGCCCTGCGCCACGCGTTGAGCGCCTGTTCGGGCAGGTTCATCGCCGCCGACGCCTGCGCGAGGCGCACCCAGGCTTCCAGATCCTGCGGGTTGCGTTCGACGCGTTCGAGCATCGCGCGCGCGAAGGCGGCGAGTTGCCGGTCGGGCATGCCGCCCGAAGGCTCGACCGCCCGACGTTCGGCCAGCGGCATGCCGGGCAAGGCGGGCGAGCCGAACCGCCCGTAGACCGCCAGTGCCGCGACCGGGATCGCGACGGCGAGCGCGACGGCGACGAAACGCGTCCGCCCGCCGCCGGCGGGTGCCGATGCCGGCGCTTCGTCGGCCAGGGCGAGCATGCGCCGGCCGATCTCGGCGCGCGCAGCGCGCGCTTCTTCCGGCGTGACCGTCCCGCGTTCCTGGTCGCGCGCGATTTCGGCAAGCTGGTCGCGGTAGATCTCCATGTCGAAGGCCGCGCGCGTCGGGACCGCGCGCGCGCGCCGCAGCAGCGGCCACACGAGGATCGCGACGACGAGTGCGGTGAGCGCGCCGAGGAGAAGCTGGATCATCGCGGCCCCCCGTCGTCGAGCAGGGCGGCAAGGCGCTTCTCCTCGTCCGCCGTCAGCGGGGCGGCGGCAGGCCGCGCTTCCGGCCGGCGGCGGCGCAGATAGACGAAGGCGCCGGCGGCGGCGAAGGCGAGGATCGCGAACGGGCCGTACCACAGCAGATAGGTGTCGACGCGCACCGGCGGCTTCAGCAGCACGTAGTCGCCGTAGCGCTGCGTGATGTAGGCGAGCACGGCCGTATCGCCGTCGCCCGCAAGGATGCGTTCGCGCACGAGCCGGCGCAGGTCGGCCGCAAGCGGCGCGTTCGAATCGTCGATCGGCTGGTTCTGGCAGACGAGGCAGCGCAGCTCCTGCCCGAGGGCGCGGGCGCGCGCCTCGAGTGCGGGATCGGCGAGCATCTCGTGCGGCAGTACGGCGGCGGCCGGGCCGGCGAACAGGCACGCGAGCAGGGCGAGGACGTATCTCAAGGCTCGCTCCGCAGGCGCTTCACGAGCGGCATCAGCGTGCGGTCGAGCACGTCGGGCGTGATGGCGCCGACATGGCGGTGCCGGATCTTGCCGTGCCGGTCGACGACGAAGGTCTCCGGTGCGCCGTACACGCCCCAGTCGACCGCGACGCGGTTCTCGAAATCCCAGCCGATCGCGCGATAGGGGTTGCCGAGTTCGGCGAGCCAGCGCGCGGCGTCCGGCGCCTTGTCCTTGTAGTTGATGCCATAGATCGGCACGTCGCCCTCGCGCGACATGCGCATCAGGATCGGATGCTCGATCCGGCAGGGCGGGCACCACGACGCGAAGACGTTCACCAGCGACACTTCGCGCGCGAGCATGGCCGAGGAAAGCCCCGGCCGCTCGACGCCGGCGACCGCCGGCAGGTCGAAGGCGGGCACCGGCCTGTCGATCAGCGCGCTGGGCACGTGCTGCGGATCGCGCGTCAGCCCGAAGCCGAGATAGAGGGCCAGCACCGCGAACAGCACCAGCGGCAGGAAGAACAGCGCACGCTTCATTCGGCGGCCGTCGGAAGGGCCGTTCCGGCGCCCGTGCGGCGCGGTGCGCCCACGCGGTGGCGGCGGTCGGTCAGCGACACGATCCCGCCCAGCACCATCGCGCACGCCCCCAGCCAGATCCACGGGACCAGCGGGTTGTGATAGATGCGCACGGTCCATGCGGTGTCGGCCGCGACGGGCGCCATGAAGGCCGGCGTGTTGCCCGTGGCGCTGGCCCCTTCCGGATCGCCGATGGTCGCGTAGAGATCGGAAAGCAGGTTCGTGCGGATCGCCGTCTCGGTCGTGGCCGTGCCGGCCACCGGGAAATAGCGCCGCTCGGGCTGCAGCACGGCGTAGAGCTTTTCGTCGCGATAAACCTCGAACCTGCCGCGCATGGCGAAGAAGTTCGGCCCGTCGACGCGCGTCGCCCCCTTGAAGACGAAGTTGTATCCGGCCACGTCGAACGCGTCGCCCGCGCGCGCCAGCCGGATCACCTCGGTCTGCCATGCGGTCACGCCGGCGATTCCCATCACCGTCAGGCCCATGCCGGCATGCGCGATGGTCATGCCCCAGCTCGCGCGCGGCAGGTTGATTGCGCGCGACCACACGGTGCCGGCACGCTCCTTGAACAGGCGCACGCGTTCGGCCCATTCGACGGCGGCCCCGAAGAACAGCCAGGCCGCCAGCCCCATCGCGAGAGCGGCATAGACGCTGCGGCGCTGGTCCGTCCAGTAGACGGCCGCGACGATGGCGATGGATACGAAGATCGCCGCGCGCAGGCGCTGCAGGGCACCGGCAAGGTCGCCGCGCTTCCAGCCCATCATCGGGCCGACGGCGGTGGCGAGCAGCAGCGGGATCATCAGCGGCACGAAGGTGGCGTTGAAGAAGGGCGGGCCCACCGAAACCTTCGCCCCGCCGACCGCCTCGAGGAACAGGGGATAGAGCGTGCCGATGAACACAGTCGCCGCCGCCGTGGCGAGCAGCACGTTGTTCAGCACCAGCGCCCCTTCGCGGCTGATCGGCTGGAACAGGCCGCCGCCCTTCAGCATCGGTGCGCGCCACGCGTACATCGCGAGCGACCCGCCGATGGCGGCGACGAGGATTGCGAGGATGAACACGCCGCGCGCCGGATCGACCGCGAAG
>JAEUKY010000303.1 GCA_016794005.1 Rhodospirillales bacterium | reverse complement strand
GCCCGTCCGTGCCGGCATGAGCGACCGCGTCGCGCGCGTTGCGGCCGAAGCGGCGGGCACTGCGCTGCTGCTCGCCGCGGTCGTCGGGTCGGGCATCATGGCCGAGCGGCTGGCCGGCGGAAATGCGGCACTCGCCCTGCTCGCCAACGCGATCGCCACGGCCGGTGTTCTCTATGCGCTGATCGCCGCCCTCGGACCGGTGTCGGGCGCGCATTTCAATCCGCTGGTCACGCTGGCGCTGGCCGAACGCGGCGACGTCGTTCCCTACATCCTCGCCCAGGCCGGCGGCGCCGTCCTCGGCGTGCTTGTCGCGCACGGCATGTTCGACCTGCCGCTGCTCCAGTTGGGGGTCAAGGTCCGCACCGGCGCCGGCCAATGGCTCGCCGAGTCGGTCGCGACGTTCGGCCTGATGCTGATCGTGCTGCTGGCCGCCCGGCGCAACCCGGCTTCCGTGCCCGCTTCGGTCGCCGGCTACATCGCCGGCGCCTACTGGTTCACCGCCTCGACGAGCTTCGCGAATCCCGCCGTCACGCTGGCGCGTTCGCTGACCGACAGCTTCGCCGGCATCCGGCCGTGGGACGCGCCGGGCTTCATGCTCGCGCAGGCCGCCGGCGCGCTGGCCGCGACCCTGCTCGCGCGGCGCCTGCTGCGCTAGCTGCAGCCGCAGCCGGTCTTCCCGGCGACCTTGGCCTCGACGTCGGCCACGCAGCATGCGTCTTCCGACGCGGGTGCGGGTCCGCCGCAGCAGCCGGCGGCGGCTTCCGCCGCGACCTTCGCCTCGGTCTTCTCGGCGATCCTGACCGAGCACACGCCGGTCTGCGGCAAGTTCAGCTCCACGCGCGCGGCGGCCGCGTGGTCGCCGGCAAGGGCCGCGGCGATCGAGCGGACCTGCTCGTGCCCGGTCGCCAGCAGGAAGGTCGGCGCGCGGCCATAGCTCTTCATGCCGGCAATGTAGAAGTTCTTTTCCGGATGGGCGAGCTGTGCGGCTCCGTGCGGGCGCACCGTGCCGCAGGAATGCAGGTTGGGATCGATCAGCGGGGCAAGCGCCGGCGTGCATTCGAGCGCCGGATCGAGACCGACGCGGACCTCGCGCAGCATCGCGATGTCGGGCCGGAAGCCGGTCGCCGACACGATGCGGTCGACCGCGAAGCGGATCGGCCGGCCGGCGGTGCGCGCGGCGACCACGACCTTCTCGCCATCGCGCGCGAGGCTTTCGAGCGCGAAGGACGGGACGAGTTCGATGTCGCCGGCGGCGAGTGCGGCCTCGAGCCGCGTGCCGAGTGCGCCGCGCTCGGCGAGCGCGTCGGCGGCCCCGCCGCCGATGGCGCGCGAGGGATCGGCGCGCCGGATGCCCCACATCACGCGCGTGCCCGGATCGGTCCGGCGCAGAGATACGAGGTCGAGCAGCACGTTGATCGCCGAATGGCCGCTGCCGACGACCAGCGTCGTGCGGCCTGCGTGGAGCGGCCGGTCGGTGCCGCGCACGTCGGGAATTCCGGTCGCGATGGCGCGCGCGACGTCTTCCTCGCCCTCGACCGGCAGGCCGTTGGCGCCGAGCGGATTGGGCGTCGACCACGTGCCCGACGCGTCGATGATCACGCGGGCGGAAATCGTGTGCAGCCTGCCGCCCTGCCGGTAGCGGACGACGAACGGTTCGTCGCGCCCGTCGTCGCGCAGCTTGTCGCGCGTCGCGCGCGCGACGGCGACGACCTTGGCGTCGTAGTGGATGCGGGGTGCCAGCTCCGGCGTGGCGGCCAGCGGGATCACGTACTGCGCGAGAAGTTCGGCCCCCGTCGGGGCGCGCGACGCCTTGGGCGGCGTCCAGCCGGCGCGCTCGAGCAGCACGCGCGCCGCCGCGTCGATGTTGAACGACCAGGGCGAGAACATGCGCACATGCGCCCACTGGGAAATGGCGTGGCCGGCCGAGGGGCCGGCCTCGAGCACGACGGGTTCAAGCCCGCGCGCGAGAAGATGGGCGGCGGCGGCGAGGCCGACGGGGCCTGCGCCGATCACGGCGACGGGAAGCTGGGTCATTTTCGGTCTCCTTCGGGACGGGTCAGGCCGCGCGTGCCGGCCGCCGGGGCGGCGGGACGACGCGGGCGAAATATTCGGCCGCCGACGCGAAGGCGGCGGCGTTGAGGCGGTAGTAGATGAAGCGCCCGTGCTTTTCCGACGTGACGAGGCCGGCGCGCACGAGGATGCGCATGTGGTGGCTCGTCGCCGGCTGCGACAGGCCGAGCAGCGATTCGACGTCGCACGCGCAGACGCGGTCGGCGAACGTGCAGCACTGCGCGTCGGGGCGGTGCAGGAATTCGAGGATCTTGAGCCGGGCGGGGTCGGCGAGCGCCTTGCAGATGTCGATCATGGCGGCTTTATACATCGATAGATTTGAATGTGTCAATGTGATTCTTTCGGATCCGCCGGGCACCGCGCCTTGGATCACCCCGATTTTTCCGGACCTTGGCGGCGGCCCGGGCTTGGCGTAAGGTCTGCCCCCTGAGGTCGGTCAACGATCCGCCGGGAAAGCCCCGGCACCCCATTCGAGTTCAACAGGGAGACGCCCGATGAGCCTTTACCGCTTTGGGTCCGCACTGCTCGGCGCCGCACTGCTCGCGGCTCCGCTGGCGCTGCCGGCCCCCGCGATGGCGCAAGCCAACGAACAGTTCGTTCCGTCCTTCTCCTACCGCACCGGCCCGTTCGGCCCGAACGGCACGCCGTTCGCCGACGGCTTCGCCGACTATTTCAAGATGATCAACGCGCGCGACGGCGGCATCAACGGCGTGCGGATCACGCTCGAGGAATGCGAGACGGCGTACAACACCGACCGCGGCGTCGAATGCTACGAGCGCCTGAAGGCCAAGGGCCCGACGGGAGCGACCGCGATCGTGCCGCTGTCGACCGGCATCACCTACGCGCTGATCGAACGCACCGCGCAGGACAAGATCCCGATGCTGACTTCGGGCTATGGCCGCTCGGACGGTTCGGACGGTCGCGTCTTCCCGTGGATGTTCACGCTGCCCGCCACCTACTACTCGCAGATGGACGCGATCCTGCAGTTCATCAAGTCGAAGGAAGGCACGCTCAAGGGCAAGAAGATCTCGTACATCTATCACGACAGCGCGGTCGGCAAGGAACCGCTGCCGGTCATCCAGCGCCTCGCCAAGGAACAGGGCTTCGAGCTGTCGGAGTTCCCGGTGCCGAACCCGGGCGTCGAGCAGAAGGCGATCTGGCTGCGCATCGGCCGCCAGATCCGTCCGAACTACGTGATCATGTGGGGCTGGGGCGTCATGAACCCGACCGCGATCACCGAAGCGGCGGCCGTGGGCTTCCCGCGCGACAAGTTCATCGGCGTGTGGTGGGCCGGGTCCGAGCAGGACGTGACGCCGCCCGGCGACGCGGCCAAGGGCTATCTCGCCGCGAACTTCCACGGCACGGGCAAGGACTACAAGTTCATGCGCGACATCGAGAACACCGTGCTGAAGGGCGGCCAGGGCACGGGCGAGTCCAAGCACGTGGGCACGGTCCTCTACAACCGCGGGGCGATCAACGCCGCGATGGTGGTCGAGGCGGTGCGCACCGCGCAGGAGCGCTACGGCAACAAGCCGATGACCGGCGAGCAGGTCCGCTGGGGCTTCGAGAACCTCAACCTCAACACCCAGCGTCTCGCCGCGATGGGCTTCGAGGGCTTCATGCCGCCGCTGCGCACCTCGTGCGCCGACCACGAAGGCGGCGGCGTCGTGCGCATCCAGCAGTGGGACGGCAAGAAGTGGGGCTGGGTCTCCGACTGGATCGAGCCCAACCGCCCGATGCTGCGCGAGATGTACGAGGCGGGCTCCGCCCAGTACGCCAAGGAGAAGAACACCCAGCCGCGCGACTGCGCGCGCCAGTCCTGAAGGGCCCGCAAGTGGTCCAGGGAGTCTAGCCTGACGGGGCGGGCCGGAAACGGTCCGCCCCTTTTTATTTGCCGGACACGGATTGCATGACGACCGAAGCCGCCGAACTGGAACGCAAGCTCAAGACCCCGCGCGAGAAGCCGCTGCTGGAGGTCAAGAACGTCGAAGTCATCTACGACCACGTCATTCTCGTGCTGAAGGGCGTCAGCCTCGAAGTGCCCAAGGGCGGCATCGTCGCCCTGCTCGGCGCCAACGGGGCCGGCAAGTCCACCACGCTCAAGTCCATTTCCAACCTGCTGCGCGCCGAGCGCGGCGAGGTGACCAAGGGATCGGTCGAATACAAGGGCGAACGCATCGACGGGCTGACGCCCAACGATCTCGTCAAACGCGGCGTGATCCAGGTGATGGAGGGCCGGCACTGCTTCGGCCATCTCACCGTCGAGGAAAACCTGATGACGGGCGCCTATACGCGCACCGAGGGGCGTGCCGCCATCGCGCGCGATCTCGACATGGTCTACGGCTATTTTCCGCGCCTGAAGGAACGCCGCCGCTCGCAGGCCGGCTACACGTCGGGCGGCGAGCAGCAGATGACCGCCATCGGCCGCGCGCTGATGAGCAGGCCCGACATGATCCTGCTCGACGAACCGTCGATGGGCCTCGCCCCGCAGCTCGTCGAGGAAATCTTCGAGATCGTCGTCAAGCTCAACCGCGAGCAGGGCGTGTCGTTCCTGCTGGCCGAGCAGAACACGTCGATCGCGTTGCGCCACGCGCATTACGGCTACATCCTGGAGAACGGCCGCGTCGTGCTCGACGGTTCGGCCGAAACGCTACGTGGCAACGAGGACGTGAAGGAATTCTACCTGGGTATAGCCGCCGGCGGACGCAAGTCGTTCCGCGACATCAAGCATTACAAGCGGCGCAAGCGCTGGCTGGCGTAGCGCGATTTGGCGCTTGAAGCGGCCGGCGCGCTCCGACACGCTCGGCGCCGGCGATTCGCGAACGGCGGGGATCTGGAACATGGAATCGGAATTCTTCGACAGTCTGGAAACCCGCGATCCTCCGCTGCGCGAGGAACGCCAGTTCGCCGACCTGCGCAAGCAGGTCGAGAACGCGAAGGCCAACGCGCCGCATTTTTCCGGAACGCTGAAGGATGTCGACGCATCGCGCATCGTCGACCGCGCGTCGCTGGCGAAGCTGCCCGTGGTGCGCAAGGGCGAGCTGATCGAGCTGCAGAAGAACCGCGTGGCCGAGCGCGACCCGTTCGGCGGGCTGACGGCGGTGAAGACGGCGCATCTGGGCCGCATCTTCATGTCGCCCGGCCCGATCTACGATCCCGAGGCGATGCGCGCCGACTACTGGCGGCTGGCGCGCGCGCTGTGGGCGACGGGCTTCCGGCGCGGCGACGTGATCCACAACTGCTTCAGCTACCACCTGACGCCGGCCGGCTCGATGCTGGAAATGGGCGCGCACGCCATCGGCTGCCCGGTGGTGCCGGCGGGAACCGGCAACACCGAACAGCAGGTGCGCGCGATCGCCGACATCCGCCCGAAAGGCTATGTCGGCACGCCGTCGTTCCTGAAGATCCTGCTGGAAAAGGGCGTCGAGATGCAGGCCGACCTGTCGAGCCTGAAGCTGGCGCTGGTTTCCGGCGAGGCCGTGCCCAAGGCGCTGCGCGGCGAACTGGCCGCCAAGGGGATCGAGCTGCGCCAGTGCTACGCGTCGGCCGATCTGGGCCTGATCGGCTACGAGAGCGTGCCCGACGAGGGGCTGATCCTCGACGAATGGCTGGTGGTCGAGATCGTGCGGCCGGGAACGGGCGAAGCGCTGCCCGACGGCGAGGTGGGCGAGGTCGTCGTGACGACGCTGAACCCCGACTATCCGCTGATCCGCTTCGGGACCGGGGACCTGTCGATGTTCGTGCCGGGCACGTCGTCTTGCGGGCGCACGAACCGGCGCCTGCGCGGCTGGATGGGACGCGCCGACCAGACCACGAAGGTCAAGGGCATGTTCGTCCATCCCGGCCAGGTCGCCGAGGCGGCGCGCCGGCACGGGATCGCGAAATTCCGCCTCGTCGTCACCCGCGAGGGCGACGTCGATGCGATGGTTTTCAGGGTCGAAGCGTCAGGCGATGCGGCTCTTGCGGCGAAACTCGCCGAGACGCTGCAGGCCACGACCAAGATGAAGGGGGCCGTCGAGTTCGCCGCCCCCGGCACCCTGCCGAACGACGGCAAGGTGATCGAGGACGCGCGGAAATACGACTGACCGGTCCGCTCAGCGGCCGGCGGCCGCGGCCATCAGCGCCGGGTTGGTGACGACGAACGATTCGTCGATCACGTCGTGCGCCATCGCGAGCAGGGCGATGACGGCGGGGATGGCGGCCAGGGCGGCGAACGCGAGCATTTTTCTCTCCAAGCGGCACCGGTCATGTCCGGCGTCCGATGGGCAGACTATGGACCTCAATTATGGCGAAACCCTGAATTTCTCGCTGCACTGCACACAGCCGAGATATGCGATTTGTGCATTAATAAAACTTCAATAATTACAAAATACGCATAACTCGTTGGGCATGCACGATTTCACGTTTCGGCCATAAAGCGGCCCGAATAAAGCCGCCCCCGTCGCGTTTCATCTGAACATCGGCAAGTCCACAGCGATCGCGCACGCAGCTGTTGCCGACCAACACCCGGCCGGAGCTCCCCGGACTCCAGCCCCTGCCGGGAACTTGCGCGACGGCGGATACGGGCCCGGATGTACGGTTCGTATCCGCCACTTTTTTTCCGCTAATCTCCCGCCCATGAACACGGATTCCCCCGCTGGCCTCGACGGGCGAGCCCTCGCCTGCCGGCGCGGCGGCCGGGCGGTTTTCCGCGGTCTCGATCTGCGCGCGGCCCCCGGCGAGCTGATCGTGCTGCGCGGGCCCAACGGATCGGGCAAGTCGAGCCTGCTGCGCGTGCTGGCCGGGCTGCTCGCACCGGCCGGCGGCACGCTCGCCTGGGACGGCGAGGATGTCGCCGAGGATCCGGCCCGCCACCGCGCGCGCCTGCACTTCGTCGGCCACGACGACGCGCTGAAGCCGACGCTGACGCTTCGCGAACACATCGCCTTCCACGCCGCCCTGCGCGGCGCGGGCACTTCCGATCCGGCCGCCGCACTCGACGCGTTCGGCCTTGCCGCACTCGCGAACATGCCCGCGCGCGTGCTGAGCCAGGGCCAACGGAGGCGTGCGGCCCTCGCGCGCCTGCTCGCGGCCCCGGCCCCGCTGTGGCTGCTCGACGAGCCGACCAACGGGCTCGACGCCGCCGCCGCCGACGGGCTTGCCCGCGCCGTCGCGAAGCACCGGGCCGGCGGCGGCATCGTCGTGGCGGCCACGCATCTCGATTTTCCCGGTGCCGACGCGCGCACGCTGACGCTGGGGGCCGCACGATGAACGCCGCTTTCGCCCTGATCGCGCGCGACGTGAAGCTCGCCTTGCGCACGCCGGCCGAAACGCTGACGATCCTCGCCTTCTTCGTCATCGCGCCCACGCTGTTCGCCTTCGGCATCGGGCCGGAACCGCAGGTGCTGGCGCGCGTCGCCGTCGGCATCGTGTGGGTCGTCGCCCTGCTGGCGTGCCTCCTGTCGCTCGACCGGCTCTTCCAGGCCGAGGCAGACGACGGCAGCCTCGAACAGCTCGTGCTCGCCCCGGCCCCGCTCGAGCTTCTGGCGCTGGCGAAATGCGCGGCGCAGTGGCTGACGACTGCGGTGCCGCTGATCGTCGTCTCGCCGCTCGTCGCCACGATGCTGCAGCTTCCCGACGAAGCGTACGGCACGCTGCTCGTCTCGCTGCTGCTGGGCACGCCGACGCTTTCGCTGACGGGCGGGATCGGGGCGGCCCTGTCGGTGGGCGCGCGCAAGGGCGGCGCCCTGCTTGCCCTGATCGTGCTGCCGCTCTATGTCCCGGTCCTGATCTTCGCCGTCGCGGCCGTGGAAGCGGCCGTCGCGGGCCTGCCCGTGCGGCCCCACCTGTTCCTGCTGGCGGGGCTCGGAGTTTTGGCGCTGACGGTCGCGCCGTTCGCGATGGCGGCGTCGCTGCGGCAGGCCAGCGAATGAACGGGACCTGCGCCCATATGTCGCCGCGATTGGGTTGGAAAATCGACGCCGAAGGGCAATACTCCCGGCCGTTCGACGGCCCCCCGGAAGGACTACGTTCTTGAACTGGCACCGCTACGCAAGTCCGGCGAATTTCAAGCGCCTGTCCGACCGGCTGCTGCCGTGGGCGGCGGGCGGTGCGGCCCTGTGCCTCGGCGTCGGGCTGTGGAACGCGCTGTTCGTGTCGCCCGCCGACTACCAGCAGGGCGAGACGGTGCGCATCATGTACGTGCACGTGCCCGCGGCCTGGATGGCGATGTTCGCCTACGCGAACCTGGCGCTCGCCGGGGCCGCCACGCTCGTCTGGCGCCATCCGCTGGCCGACGTCGCCGGGCGCGCGATAGCGCCTGTCGGCGCGGCGTTCACGTTCCTGTGCCTCGTCACCGGCGCGCTGTGGGGCAAGCCGATGTGGGGTGCGTGGTGGGTGTGGGACGCGCGCCTCACCTCGGTCCTGATCCTCTTCTTCGTCTACCTCGCCTACATGGCGCTCAACGCCGCGTTCGACGAGCCCGAGCGGGGTGCACGCGCCTCGGCGGTGCTCGCCCTGGTGGGCGTGGTCAACCTGCCGGTCATCAAGTTCTCGGTCGACTGGTGGAACACGCTGCACCAGCCCGCGTCGATCTCGCGGCTCGACGCGCCGGCTATCCATTCCTCGATGCTGCTGCCGCTGCTCGCGATGGCGGCCGGCTACACGCTGTTCTTCGTCGCGGTGACGCTGGTGCGCATGCGCGCGGGCCTGATCGAGCGGCGGATCGATGCGCTGCAGCAGCAGCACCTTGCCGATGCGGAGCGGGCGTGATGGCGGAGTTCCTCGCCATGGGCGGCTATGCGGCCTTCGTCTGGCCGGCCTACGCGCTGACGGCCGCGACCCTCGCGGCGATCGCGTTCGCGAGCTGGCGCGAGCTGCGCGCGCTCGAACGCGAGCTGGCGGATTTCGAGGGCGGCAAGTGAAGCTTCCCAAGGCGCGCGCCGCCAAGCGCCGGCGGCTGACGGTTCTGCTGCTCGCCGGACTCGGCCTCGGCACGGCGGCCGCCCTGACGCTTGCCGCGTTCGACGACCATCTCGTGTTCTTCCACACGCCCAGCGACGTCGCCGCGAAGAAGGTGCCGCTCGACCGGCAGATGCGCATCGGCGGCCTGGTCGAGGTCGGCTCGGTCGAGCGCGTCGCGGGCTCGGCCGAGGTGCGCTTCAAGGTGACCGATCTCGAACATGCCGTACCCGTCGCCTATGTCGGCGTGCTGCCCGACCTGTTCCGCGAGGGACAGGGCGTGGTCGCCAACGGCAAGCTTTCGGCCGACGGAACGTTCCGCGCGGGCGAAGTGCTCGCACGCCACGACGAGAACTACATGCCGGCCGAAGTGGCCGAAGCGCTGAAGCGCTCGGGCCGCTGGCAGGAAACGACGGGTAGCGCCAAGTGATCGCCGAGCTGGGCCATTACGCGCTCGTGCTCGCATTGTGCGTGGCGGTCGTGCAGTCGGTGCTGCCGCTCGTGGGCGCGCAGACCGGCGATGCCGCACTGACCGCGACGGCGAAGCCCGCCGCCCTCGTGCAGTTCGCGCTCGTCGCACTCGCCTTCGGCTGCCTCGTCCATTCCTTCGTCGTGTCGGACTTCACGGTCAAGAACGTCGTGATGAACTCGCACTCGGCCAAGCCGCTGCTCTACAAGATCTCGGGCGCCTGGGGGAACCACGAAGGCTCGATGGTGCTGTGGGTGCTGATCCTCGGCCTGTTCGGCGCGATGGTCGCGGCCTTCGGGCGCAACCTGCCGCCGGGGCTGAAGGCGCGCACGCTCGCCGTGCAGGGCATGGTCGGCGTGGCGTTCCTCGCCTTCGTCGTCTTCACGTCGAACCCGTTCGAACGCGTCGTGCCGCCGCCGCCCGACGGCAACGACCTCAACCCGCTGCTGCAGGACCCGGGCCTCGCCTTCCATCCGCCGTTCCTCTATTTCGGCTATGTCGGCTTCTCGATCGTCTTCGCCTTCGCGATGGCGGCCCTCATCGAGGGGCGCGTGGATGCCGCATGGGCGCGCTGGGTGCGGCCCTGGACGCTCGCCGCGTGGGGTGCGCTGACGCTGGGCATCGCACTGGGTTCGTGGTGGGCCTATTACGAGCTCGGCTGGGGCGGCTGGTGGTACTGGGACCCGGTCGAGAACGCGAGCTTCATGCCGTGGCTCGTGGGCTGCGCGCTGCTCCACTCGGCCATCGTCGCCGAGAAGCGCGACGCGCTGAAGACCTGGACGATCCTGCTCGCCATCCTTGCCTTCGCGCTTTCGCTGGTCGGCACGTTCCTCGTGCGCTCGGGCGTGCTCACGTCGGTGCACGCCTTCGCGGTCGATCCGGCGCGCGGCGTGTTCATCCTCGCAATCCTCGTCGCCGCCATCGGCGGGTCGCTCGCGATGTACGCGTGGCGCGCACCGATGCTGAAGGGCGGCGGCCTGTTCCAGCCGATCAGCCGCGAAGGGGC
>JAEUKY010000247.1 GCA_016794005.1 Rhodospirillales bacterium | reverse complement strand
CGCCAGCGCGGCATGTTCGACATGCCGAACGCGAAGCCGGCGAAGCCGCGGATTCCGTGCGGGTAGCGGTAGACGAACATCATCCACCAATGGTGCCGGTCGATCAGGCGGGCCGCCGTCTCGACACCCTTGCGCACGCGCGGCATCGCCTCGAACAGCCGGCTGCCGAACCGTCGACCCAGCCAGAAACGCAACTCGTCGCCCGCGATCCCGCCGATCCAGACGGCAATCACGGTCGGCCAGAAGGCAAGCGCCTCCATATGCGCCGCGTAGCCGGCAAAGAGCGGAAGCAGCAGCGAGTTCGACGCCGCATAGGACGCGACGAACCCGTAGGCGAGATTGCCCTGGCTGCGGATGATTTCGAGTATCTGCGCGAGATCCATTGGCGTCCACGGTGGCAATGAGCTGCGTACATGGCTACGCTCTTCGCATGAGTCAACACCCGATCTCGCTCGGCATTCTCGACCAGTCCCCGATTCCCGACGGCGGCACGGCCGCACAAGCCGTCGCCGCCACGCTCGAACTGGCCCAGCTCGCCGAAAAGCTGGGCTATTCGCGCTACTGGGTCGCCGAACACCACAATGCGCCCGGCTTCGCGGGCACGGTGCCGGAAATTCTGATTTCGCGCATCGCAGCGCTGACGACGCGCATCCGCGTGGGCTCCGCCGGCGTGATGCTGTCGCATTATGCGCCGCTGAAAGTCGCCGAGACGTTCCGGATGCTCGAAACGCTGTTCCCCGGCCGCATCGATCTCGGGATCGGCCGCGCCCCGGGGTCGGACCAGCGAACGGCCCACGCGCTGGAACCCGGCGGTCCCTACGACATCGCCGAGTTTCCGGGCAAGATCCGCGACCTGCTCGGCTTCCTGTCGAACGACCTGCCGGAAGGCCATCCCTACCGTCCGATCCTCGCCCAGCCGGCCGGCCCCGAGATGCCGCAGATGTGGGTGCTGGGCTCGTCCGACCAGAGTGCGGCCTATGCCGCGATGTTCGGATTGCCCTTCGCGTTCGCGCATTTCATCAGCGGACATGGCGGCGAGGAAGCGTGCGAGGCCTATCGCCGCCATTACTCCCCGTCACAGGCGTACCCCGCAGCACGCACCGCACTTGCCGTCTTCGCGATCTGTGCGGCGACCGCCGAGGAAGCCGCGCGACTGTCAGCAAGCCGCGAGCTGTGGCGCCTGCGCATCGAGCGCGGCGAGTTGGGCCCGATTCCGAGCCCGGAAGAAGCGCTCGCCTATCCCTATTCCGACGTCGAGCGCGCCCGCATCGCGCGCACGCGCGCCCGGCAGATCGTCGGCGATCCGGCGCAGGTGAAAGCGCGGATCGAAACGCTCGCGGCCCTGCACGAAGCTTCGGAAGTCTCGGTCGTGACGATCACGCACGACCCCGCCGCGCGACGCAGGTCGTACGAACTGCTCGCTGCGGAATTCGGGCTCCTTTAGCCGCGGATCGTCGGCAGGCCCGCCTGCTTCCAGGCACCAAGTCCGCCGGCCATCGACACGACGCTCGACGCCCCCAGCACCGGGGCCAGCGCCTGCGCCGCACGCATCGACCGGCCCCCGGCCAGACACGACACGACGACGCGCTTTCCCTTGAGTCCGGCAAGGCTCGCCGGATCGAAGGTCGAAAGCGGCGAAAGCAGCGCACCCGGAATCCGCTCGGCCGCGAACTCCTCGACCTCGCGCACGTCGACGAGCACGGCCTCGCCCTTGCGCAGCAGATCGTTGGCCTGCGCGATGTCGATCTCGCGGACGGTCGTTTGGTCGTCGGACGGGCTCATCGTTCCCCCGGTAGCGGTTTCGCGAGGCGTAGAATTGGACCAGCGGGGCCGCGAAAACAAGATGGACTTTTGGCCCGGATGGCGGAAATTGGCTCCATGTCGCGCCGCCTGCCGCCGCTCAACTCCCTGCGCGCCTTCGAGGCCGCCGCCCGCCTGCTGTCCTTCTCGAAGGCGGCGGACGAGCTTGCCGTCACGCCCGCCGCCATCAGCCACCAGATCAAGGGGCTGGAGGACCAGATGGGCCTGAAGCTGTTCCGCCGCGACCGCCAGAAGGTGGCCTTGACCGAGGCTGGCGCGCTGCTGCTGCCCGGCCTGCGCGAAGGTTTCGACCTGATCGCCGGTGCGGTCGCCGACGTAACCGAGCGCGACACGAAAGGCGTGATGACCGTTTCCTCGGCACCGTCATTCGCCGCGAAATGGCTGGTCCCGCGCCTCGACCGGTTCGCCGAACGCCATCCGGAGATCGACGTGCGCGTCTCGGCCTCGATCGCGCTGGTCGATTTCGCGCGCGACGACGTCGACGTCGCGGTGCGCTACGGCTCGGGCCAGTATCCCGGTCTGCTCGTCGAGCGGCTGTTTCCCGAAACGGTCGTGCCGGTCTGCGCGCCCGCCCTGCTCAAGGGAAAGACGAAGCTGAAGGTGCCGGCGGACCTCAAGCACCATACGCTGCTGCACGACGACGCGTCGGAGGGCGACGAGACCTGCCCCGACTGGCGGATGTGGCTGAAGGCCGCGGGCGTCACCGGCATCGACCCGCGCTTCGGGCCGCGCTTCAACCAGTCGAGCCTCGTGCTCGAGGCGGCGATCCTCGGGCGCGGCGTCGCCCTGGCCAAACTGCGCCTTGCCGAGAACGACCTCGCCAACGGACGCCTCGTGCGCCCGTTCGCCGTCGCCACACCCGTTCGCTTCGCCTATTTCGTCGTGAGTCCCCCAGGCCGCGCGGAGCGCCCGAAGGTCGCCGCGTTCCGCAACTGGCTCAAGGAAGAGGCGGCGGCGACGGAAGATTGAACCGGGCGCCCATTTCCGACGGGACGGAAACGGGCATGTCGAGCAGACGCTGCGCAAGACCGCGCGCAGCCGGATCTCCGGCAAGGTCGTGGCCCCGGCCGGCACCGGCCGCCTCCTCGAGCACGAAATGGAACGTCGCGATACCCGGAAGCTCGCGCCGCGCGACGCGCGTCGGACGGAACGCGCCGAACCAGGCCTGTACGCGGGCCGCATCCGCCGCGTCGCGTACGACATGCCACCACGCCGGATCGCGCAGCGCCACGCAGACGACGACGGCGCTGCCCGAGACGCGCGCGCGCGCATAGGCCAAAAGCCGCAGCGGCAGAATCGACGGCGTCATGGATCCCCCGCCGGCGGCGTGGCGCTCCACGGGACGAGCGCCTTGGGTATCCGCGCCTCGCAGAGCCGCCGCTCCGGCGCCACGGCCGCGCGAAAGCCGCCTGCCCCCGCCGGTCCGAACGACGCGACGGCGGCGAATTCGGCGACGGCGCCGTCGGCCGCCGCGCGCGCGGCCGTGCGCACGGCCATGCGCAGCCGCACGTCGCGCGCCGGAACGATCGCGAGATTCGCGGCCCGTTCCCCGGCCGCCTTGGTGGATGCGTCGATCCCGACGATCTCGACGCGGAAGCGGTCGTCGCGCATCGACTTCGCCAGCCGGGCTTCCAATTCGCGCGCTGCGGCGATCGCGCGGGCGGCCGCACCCGTCCCGCCATAGCCGATCTCTGCCTCGGCAACGAAACCGATCTCGAAGGCGAGCGTGCCGGCGAGCCAATCCGCCGGCGCGCGGCCGCGCACGCCCGTCAGCACGCTGCCCAGCAGCGTCGCGTCCTCGAGATCGACCGTCACGTCCGGTTCGACAAGTGCTTGCGGATCGCGCACGCCGTCGACCAGAGAAAGCGCCAACCCCGGCACGCGCGGCGCCGCACCCGTAGATCCGAACGTGGCGACGCCGTCGGCGGCGATGTCGGCGAAAGGCAGTCCGACATTGTCCGGCGCGTCGTCGAGGTCGCCGCCGGCCGCCGCCGCACCTGCCGACAGGATGCGTCCGACGGCCGCGGCGGCAGCAATGCGGTCGTGATCGCGTGCCTGCCAGCGGTGCTCGTGGCGGGCGAATGCGACGGCGACGGCGGATGGCGAAAGCAGTCCGCTGACGACGACCTCGGCACCCTTCGAGAAGAGCCCGAGCAGCGGCTCGGCGCCAAGCGGCGCACGTGCGGAAACCAGCGTCGAGTTCGGCGGCGGCGGATCGCACGGGACGGCCAGAAGGCGTGCCCCTTCCTGCGTGGCGAGAATATCGCGCGCCTGCAGGAGCCCGACGCGCGGACGGCGCTTGCCGAGCCTGGCCGCGAGCGCCACGATTGAATTGACGACCTGCGTCGGATCGCCGTCGGGAACTTCGACGGCTAGGCGCACGCGCTTGGACAGGCAATCGATCAGGATGCCGCCGAGCGCGCGCTCGACCTCGGCGGCGGCAAGACGGACGACGAGACACGCAGGTCCGTCCCGCGCCACGAGTTGCGCCAGCAGGCCGGCGGAGAGGTCCGGTCGTTCGCCCCGCCCCGCGTGCCCGACGCGCGCCATCCGCTACGCGATGCCCGTGACCTTCGAGAGCGCGTCGTAGATCGCCGGGCCTGCCGCCTGTACGGCCGCCCCGTCGCCGAGCCCACCGGCCCCCAGAAAGTCGTTGGTACGGCCGCCCGCCTCGCGCACCATCAGCAGGCCGGCAAGGCAGTCCCACGCGTTGATGTGGAGTTCGGCATAGCCGTCGCAGCGCCCGTCGGCGACATAGGCGATGCCGAGCGCGCCCGAGCCGGCGCGCCGGAACGATGCGCCGGCATTGACGGCTTTCGTCACGATGTCGGTGTAGCTTTGGACCGTCCGGCGGCTCGACCAGCCGAGTTCGACCTGCGAGCGGGCGAGATCGCCGTTCGTCACGACCTTCATCGGGCGGCCGTTGCACGTGGCGCCGAAGCCGCGCCGGGCCAGGAACATCTCGTCGCGCATCGGATCGTAGATCACGCCGATCTCCTCGCGGCCCTCAGCGACGAAGGCGATCGAGATGCAGAAATGGGCGATGCCGTTGGCGAAATTGGCCGTGCCGTCGATCGGGTCGATCACCCAGAGCGCGCGCGGATCGCGGCTGCCGCCAGTCTCCTCGCCGAGCACGTCGTCGGTCGGGAAGGCCGACTTGAGATGCCCGACGACGAGTTTCTCGACCGCCCCGTCGGCAACGGTCAGATAGTCCTGCGGCCCCTTGAAAGTCGTGCCGATCGACGCCCGATCCGAGAAATAGCGGCGCTGGAGTTCGCCCGCCGCACGGGCAATGCCGACCGCGGCGAGGGTTCGGGCGGCGATGCCGTCCGGGGTTATTTTCTTGTCCATGGCGCGGGACGTTACCCGTCCGATCTGCTAGAGGGAAGCACCATGATCGCAATAGACAATCTGACCCTGCGGATCGGCGGCCTGACCCTGATCGAGGACGCCACCGCCCTGATCCCCGAGGGCCGCCACGTGGGCCTGATCGGCCGCAACGGGGCGGGGAAATCGACCTTGCTGGAAGCCATTCTCGGGCACCTTCATCCCGACCAGGGCTCGATCTCGATGCCCAAGCGCGCGCGCATCGGATTCGTGGCGCAGGAAGCGCCCGGCGGCGCCACCACGCCGCTCGAAGCCGTGCTCGCCGCCGACGAGGAGCGCGCCGCACTTCTTGCCGAAGAAGAGACGACCGACGACGGCGCGCGGATCGCCGACATCCACATGCGCCTGTCGGAGATCGACGCCTACACGGCCGTCGCGCGCGGGGCATCGATCCTCGCCGGTCTCGGCTTCGATACCGAGATGCAGAACCGGCCCCTGTCGGAATTTTCCGGCGGCTGGCGCATGCGTGTGGCACTCGCCGGCGTGCTGTTCGCGCGGCCCGACATCCTGATCCTCGACGAACCGACCAACCATCTCGATCTCGAGAGCGCGCTGTGGCTCGAAGACTATCTCGCGCACTGGTCGGGCACGATCCTCGTCGTCAGCCACGACCGGCGCCTGCTCAACGCGGTTTGCACGCACATCCTGCATCTCGACCAGAAGAAGCTGACGCTCTACACCGGCGACTACGACCGGTTCGAGGTGCTGCGCCAGGAACGTCTCGCCCTGCAAGCCGCGATGGCCGCGAAGGTCGACGCGCAGCGCAAGCACATGCAGTCCTTCGTCGACCGCTTCCGCGCCAAGGCGTCGAAAGCCGCACAGGCCCAGTCGCGCCTGAAGGCGCTGGCCAAGCTCACGCCTATCGTCGTCGAGCGCGACGAGGACGCCGTGCGCTTCGAGTTTCCCGAAGTCGAACTTCCCAAGCCGCCGATGGTCACGTTCGACCGCGCCACGGTCGGCTACGAGACGGGCAAGCCGATCCTGACCGGCATCGACCTGCGGCTCGATCCCGAAGACCGCATCGGCCTGCTGGGCGCCAACGGCAACGGCAAGTCGACGCTCGCCAAGCTGTTCGCCGGTCGCCTGCAGCCGATGTCGGGCGGCACGATGCGCGCCTCGAAGCTGCAGACCGGCTTCTTCGCCCAGCACCAGATCGAGGATATCGATCCGAACCGCTCGCCCTTCCAGCTCCTCGGCGACGAGTGGCCGAAGGCCGCACCGCTCGCGCTGCGCTCGCGCCTCGCGCGCTTCGGCTTCTCCGGCCCGAAAGCCGACGTGAAAGCGGAGAATCTTTCGGGCGGCGAGAAGGCGCGGCTCGCCTTCGCGCTCGCCACCGCGCACGCGCCGCAGCTGCTGATCCTCGACGAGCCGACGAACCATCTCGACATGGCCAGCCGCGAACGTCTCGTCGCCGCGATCAACGATTTCGCCGGCGCCGTCATCCTCGTCACGCACGACTGGTCGCTGCTTGAGCTCACCTGCGACCGACTGTGGCTGGTCGCGGGCGGCAAGGTCGTGCCGTTCGAGGGCGACCTCGACGACTATCGCCAGCTCGCACTCGCCGAGCGGCGCGCCCAGCGCCAGACGAACGAGAAGCCCAAGGCGGCACCTTCGGCCAAGCGCCCGTCGCGCGATCTCGGTTCGCTCAAGCGCGAACTCAAGGCCGCCGAGGAGGCACTCGCCAAGCTGACGGCCGAACGCCAGACGCTGGAGAACGACGCGGCCCTCCCTTCCACCTACAACGATCCGCGCAAGTCGGCGGCGAATGCCAAGCGGATCAAGGAACTCGCCGAGCCGATCGCGCAGGCCGAAGCGCGCTGGCTCGCCGCCGCCGAGGCGATGGAAGAGGCCAATGCGGCCTAGCCTTCTCGCGGCACTGGCGCTGGCGTTCCTCGCCGCCCCGGCCGCGGCGAAGGAATGGGGCGACGCGAAACGGCCGACACCTGGCCCAGCCCGGCTGATCGGCGGTCCGGCCAACGGCTGCATTGCGGGTGCTGCGGCGCTGCCGGTCGACGGACCGGGCTATCGGGCGGTGCGCCTGTCGCGCAATCGCATATGGAGCCATCCGCAGACAGTCGCGTACGTGAAGAAGCTGGGTGCGGCGGTCGACGCTCTGGGCCTGCCGCCGATCTATGTCGGCGACCTTTCCCAGCCGCGCGGCGGGCCGATGTCGTTCGGGCACGCTTCGCACCAGAACGGCAGCGACGCCGACATCTGGTTCAATCTCGATCCGAAGCCCGACCTGCCGCCGGCCGCGCGCGAGGAAATCGCGATCACCGATCTCGTGCGGCCCGACGAACGCGGCATCGATCCGGCCCGCTGGCGGCCCGCGCACGCGCAGCTTCTGCGTACGGCCGCCGGCTTCGCCGAGGTCGACCGCATCTTCGTGCATTTCGCGATCAAGAAGGAGCTGTGCGGGTCGGTCGCCGGCGATCGCGCGTGGCTGCGCAAGATCCGCCCGTGGCGCGGCCATACCGAGCATTTCCACGTGCGCCTCGCCTGCCCGGCCGACAGCCCGGATTGCACGCCGCAGCCTGCGATCGCTGCCGGCGACGGGTGCGACGCTTCGCTCAACTGGTGGTTCCTCGACGCCGAGGAACGCCGGAAACTGGAGCCCAAGCCCAGGCCGCCCGCGGTCCCGCGCCCGAAACTTCCGGCGGCCTGTGCGGCGATCCTGAAAGCGCCGTGAGGCGTCAGCCCCAGCTGCGCACGGGGCCGGTGTCGATATGGACGAAGTCGCTGCGCGGATACTGGCCCACGCCGCCGGCCTGCAGAGAGATCGCCGCCTGCCGGATCGCGCGCACCGAACGGTCGGCAAGGTCGATATCGAGCGCCCGCCCCTGGATATGGAACGAATTTCGCGCCACGCCGCCGTGCGACTTGCGCGCCGCCGCATTCGTGCGCGGCGATCGGTAGGCCGAGATCACGCGCCACGGCTCGTTCGAACCCAGACGCTGGTAGATCTCCCACATCTGGTCGTAGAGCTTGGGATCCATGTGCGTGACAGCACCGGCCCGGTAGTCGCGCAACAGCGTGTCGAGCTTGCGCGTCGCTTCGGGCACGTAGCTGCCGTCGCGCCAGTAGACCGCGTCGAACCGCTCGCCCGTGTTGACGATCTGAAGCCTCAGCGCGCGCGTGCTGGACGGGCGGACAGGTACCGGCGACGAAGGCGCCGTCGATACAGCACGCTTCGCCTTCGGCTTGGCGGCCAGCGCCTCGCCGGAAGGCAGGATCAAGCTGGCGGTCGCCGCGGCGGCAAGAAACAGGAAGCCACGACGGCTGGGGGGCTCGTGTCGGTCGATCATGGCCGGTGGGCGAGTCCTTCGTTCGAAACCGGTGGGTGCACAATGCACACCGTCGACCGACGAGGCAAGCCCGAAGAAACACTTTGAAACAATTCTCCAGATTATTGATTCTTATGAA
>JAEUKY010000229.1 GCA_016794005.1 Rhodospirillales bacterium | reverse complement strand
GCCGGAGCCGGGATGCGGCTCGGTCATCGCGAAGGCCGAGCGCACGCGGCCGTCGACGATGGGAGCGAGCCATTTCTTCTTCTGGGCTGCCGTCGCGACCTTGCCCAGCACCATCATGTTGCCGTCGTCGGGGGCGGCACTGTTGAACACGACGGGGCCGAACAGGGCACGGCCCATCTCCTCGTAGCAGACGGCCATGCCGACCGTGTCGAGCCCGCCGCCGCCCAGCGCCTCGGGCATCTGCAGCGACCACAGCTTCGCCTTCTTGGCCTTGGCGCGCAGCTTCTGCAGCACGTCGAGGCGCACGTTCTCGCCGTCGCCCCAGTTGATGTCGTGCGCCTCGAGCGGGATCAACTCACGCTCGACGAACGCGCGAACGGCGGCGCGCGTCTTCTCGACGGCGGGGGAAAGGGAGAAATCCATCAGGGCTTGAAGAACGGCGCGTTGAGGAGAAGCTGGTTCGTCATTCGCGACAGCAGCGGCGTTGCGGCCTTCAGGTACTCGCCCCATTTCGGGTCGGCGTTCATCGCGGCCCGGCGCGTCTGCCGGTCTGCCGCATCCTTGTAGCCCCACAGGTGCAGAATCTGGTTCTGGCCGCCGATATCGGACTGGTACCAGCCAAGGCAGTTGCCCAGATGCTTCACCTGCGTCTCCAGCCCGAGCGCCTGGTAGACCTTGACCAGTTCGCCGAGCTTGCCGTGGAACGCGGTGTAGAGGCGGAAATCGACGAGACCGTAGCCGCCTTGCGCCTGCCCGGCGATCGGCCAGAACGGGGCGGCCTTGAAGATCTGGTTTTCCTGCGACGCGAAGCGGCCCGCGCCGTGCGCCAGCCAGGCCTGCCAGGCCGGATCCTTCTGCATCGCGTCGCGGCGGACCTGGCGGTCGGCGATGTCCTTGTAGCCCCACAGATGGACCAGCGTGTTCACGACGCCCGTATCGACATGGTAGTAGCCGAGCGGGTTCCCCAGATGGCGCTTCTGCACCTCGAACGGCCCGGCGGCATAGTCGGCGAAGTAGGCCGGCAGCCTGCCGGGAAATGCGGTGTAGGTACGGACGTCGACGATCATCGGGGAACTCCGGTCAGAGAAACGCGAGCGTGTGGCCGCCGTCGACGACGAGCACGGTGCCCGTCATGTATCGCCCGGCGTCCGAGGCGAGAAGCAGGAGCGCGCCGTCGAGATCGGCCGGCTGGCCGAATCGCCCGAGCGCCACGCGCTCGACCATTTTGGCACCGGCGGCAGTCTGCAGATAGGCGCGATTGAGGTCGGTCTCGATGTAGCCGGGTGCGATCGCGTTGACGCGGATGGCGGACTTGGCGTGCGCGAGCGCCATCGACTGCGTCAGGCTCACGATCGCGGCCTTTGCGGCCGCATAGGCGGGAACCCGTGCGCTGGTACGCAGGCCCAGGATCGATGCGATGTTGACGATCGACCCGCCGTGCCCGTGCGCGACCATCGCGGCGGCGGCCGCACGCGCCACCCGGTTGGCCCCGTCGAGATTCGTCGCCATCGTCTTCGTCCAGGCCTCGTCGTCGATCTCGGCGATATTCTCCTTCAGGGCGATGCCTGCGTTGTTGACGCACACGGCGAGCGGGCCGAGCTCGGTTTCCGCTTCCGCGATCGCGCGCGTCACGCTGCCGGCGTCGGTCACGTCCATCGCGACGGGGAGTGCACGCCCGTCGAACGCGGCGATCTCGGCGGCCAGCGCTTCGAGCCGGTCGACGCGCCGTGCGGCCAGCGCCACGCGCGCCCCTGCCCGCGCCAGCGCCGTCGCCATGTGCCGGCCAAGGCCGGATGAAGCACCCGTCACCAGTGCGACCTTGCCGGTCAGGTCGAAAGGGTTGTTCAAACGATCTCCTTCGCGCGGGCGCGCAGCGCGTATTTCTGGATCTTGCCGGTCGACGTCTTGGGCAGCGGCCCGAAGACGACGAGGCGCGGGCACTTGTACCGCGCGATCCGCCCGCGCAGCCAGTCGATCATCTCGGCCCCGCTGATGCCTTCCGTACCCGGCTTCAGCGTGACGAAGGCGCACGGCGTTTCGCCCCACTTCTCGTCGGGCTTGGCGACGACGGCGGCCTCCATCACCGCCGGATGACGGTAGAGCACCTCCTCCACCTCCAGCGACGAGATGTTCTCGCCGCCCGAGATGATGACGTCCTTCGAGCGATCCTTGACCTCGACATAGCCGTCGGCGTGGCGCACGGCGAGATCGCCGGTACGGAACCAGCCGCCCTTGAACGCCTTCTTCGTCGCCTTCGGGTTCTTGAGATAGCCCTTCATCACCGTGTTGCCGCGAAGGGCGATCTCGCCCATCGTCGTTCCGTCGGCAGGGACCGGTTGCGATTTCGCGTCGAGCACGGCCAGCGCCCCCAGCGTGGGATAGCCCACGCCCTGGCGCGCCATCAGCTTCGCGCGCTCGTCGAGCGGCAGGTCGGGCCAGCCCGGCTGCCATTCGCACAGCGTGGCGGGGCCGTAGCTTTCGGTCAGGCCGTAGGCGTGCGTGACGCGGAAGCCCATCTGCTCCATCGACGCGATGATGGCCGAGGGCGGTGCGGCGCCGCCGGTCATCACTTCCACGCGGTGGGGCAGCTTCAGCTTCACGTCGGCGGGTGCGTGCGCCAGCGTGTTGAGCACGATGGGCGCCCCGCACATGTGCGTGACGCGGTTGTCGCGGATCGACGGGAAAATCAGGGCCGGGTCGACGCGGCGCAGGCACACATGCGTGGCACCGACCGACGTGACCGCCCACGTATAGGTCCAGCCCGAGCAGTGGAACATCGGCAGCGTCCACAGATAGACGCTGTCGGGGCGCAGGCCGAAGGCAAGCGCGTTGCCCAGCGCGTTCAGATAGGCGCCGCGATGGTGATAGACCACGCCCTTCGGATCGCCCGTCGTGCCCGAGGTGTAGAGAAGACAGATCGCCTGCCATTCGTCTTTCGGCCAGCGGCCTTCATAGTCGGGTCGGCCCTTGGCGAGGAACTGTTCGTACTCGACCGCACTCAGGCGCGGCCCCTCGCCCCTGTACTCCGGGTCGTCGATGTCGATCACCAGCGGCTTCTTCTTCAGCCTGGCGAGCGCGGCCTGGACCGTGGACGCGAACTCCCGGTCGACCAGCAGGATCTTTGCGGCCGCATGTTCGAGGATGAAGGCGATGGTTGCGGCGTCGAGCCGGTAGTTGAGCGCGTTGAGCACGCCGCCGGCGAGCGGAACGCCATAGTGCGCCTCGAGCATCGCGGGAACGTTCGGCGCCATCACGGCGACCGTCTCGCCGGGCTTCAGGCCGCTCTTCACCAGCGCGTCGGCGAAGCGGCGCACGCGCGCGGCGAACTGCGCGTAGGTCAGTTTCGTACGCCCGTGCACGATCGCGATCTTCTTCGGATAGACCGCCGCCGAGCGGAACAGGAACGACACCGGCGTCAGCGGCTCGTGGTTCGCGGCGACCTTGCCGAGATCGGCTTCGTACATCGACTTCTTCGCGGCCAATTCCTGTCCTCCCCGACCGGTGTGCGAGCCGATTGTCCGCGAGCGCGCGCTACCCCGTCAACGATCCAGATGCTACTATCCCGCGGATGATCAGGATCGACATCGTTTCCGACGTGATCTGCCCGTGGTGCTTCATCGGCAAGCGTCGGCTGGAACGCGCACTCGCGGCCGAGCCGCAGGGTGCCATCGAGGTGGGCTGGCGGCCCTTCCAGCTCAATCCCGACATGCCGGCCGAAGGCATGTCGCGGAAGGACTATCTGCGCGCCAAGTTCGGCGATGCGGGCGGCGGTGAGCGTTACAAGCACGTGATCGCGGCCGGCCTCGAGGAAGGCATCCCGTTCGCCTTCGACCGGATGGAGCGCACGCCCAATACGGTGCGCGCCCATCGCCTGAACCGCTTCGCCGAGCGCGCGGGCCGGCAGGACGCCGTGGTCGAAGCACTGTTCGCCGCCTATTTCATCCACGCGCGCGACGTGGGCGACGTCGACGTGCTGACCGACGTGGCGGCCGGCTGCGGGCTCGATGCCGAAGCCGTGCGCGCCTATCTCGTGTCCGACGAGGACGACGATCTGATCCGCGAGGAAGACGCCTTCGCCCGCAAGATCGGCATCCACGGCGTGCCGTGTTTCGTCGTCGACCGGAAATTCATGGTTTCCGGCGCGCAGCCGCCCGAAGTTTTCGCCGAAGTCTTCCAGCGCGTGCGCGAAAGTGCGGCCGCACAATAGGCCCCTTTCCGGCTGCGTGTGCCTGACACGCCGGTCTTTCCTCGGCGGCCTGTTTGCCGTCGCCGCGAGCGACGCGGCTGCCCAGTCGCCGCTTTGCCCGGCCGAGAAGGCGGCGATCCTTGTCCGCCCGAACGTAAAAGGCCCGGCCTACGACTATTCGCTCGCCATCGCCGATCTTGCGCGCATCTCGGCCGCGCGCGCCGGTCCCAAGGGCACGCTCACCCAGCACGGCAAGCGGCCCGCCGGGTTGACGACGGCGAATTTTGAATCGAAATGGCTGATCACGCTCAACGGCCGGCGCAAGGACGGGCGAAGCTGCATGAAGCCCGCGCGCGTCGAGGTGGACGTCGCCATCGTCGACCATCGCGTCTACGTGGCGCGCGACGCCACGCAGGTCGCCACCTGCCGGCGCGACGTGGTGCTGGAGCACGAGAACCGCCACGTGCGCATCAATCTCGA
>JAEUKY010000216.1 GCA_016794005.1 Rhodospirillales bacterium | reverse complement strand
CCCAGCTCCTCGACGATGCCGGCCGCCTCGTGGCCCAGCGCCATCGGCATGACGCGCGGCCGGTCGCCGTTGATGACCGAAAGGTCCGAATGGCAGAGCCCCGCCGCCACGACGCGCACGCGGATTTCGCCCGGGCCGGGGGGCGCCAGCTCGATCGTCTCGATCTTCAGGGGCTTGCTGGCCGAATAGGGCCGCGAAGCCCCCATCGCATCGAGAACCGCCGCACGTACGCGCATGTGATGCTCCGTCGTTTTCAGATGCAGCGCCCGCCGTCGACCTCGAACGCCACGCCGGTGATCAGCGAAGCCTCGTCCGAGCACAGATAGAGCGACGCGTTGGCGATGTCCTCGGGTGTGGAAAGGCGGCCGAGCGGGATCGACGCCTTGAACATCGCGCGCTTCTCGGGCGTATCCTCGCCCATGAACGTGGCCAGCAGCGGCGTGTCGCCGGCCACGGGGCAGATGCAGTTCACGCGGATCTTCTCGGGTGCGAGCTCGATCGCCATCGCCTTGGTCAGCGAGATGGCCGCACCCTTCGACGCGTTGTACCAGACGAGCCCCGGCCGCGGCCGGATGCCGGCGGTGGATGCCGTGTTGAGGATCACGCCGCCGCCCTGCCTGCGGAAGACGGGTACCGCCTCCTGTGCCGCCAGATAGATCGATTTCACGTTGACCGCGAAGATACGGTCGAACGTCGCCTCGTCCACGCCCAGCATGGGCCCGTTCCGGTGGCTGACGCCGGCGTTGTTGACGAGGATGTCGAGCCGGCCCCAGCCGCCGGTCGCGGCGGCGACCATCGCCTTCGTGTCGTCGGCGCGCGAGACGTCGGCGCGCACCGCCTTGGCCGACTTTCCGATCGCGTCGGCCACGCGCGTCGCGGCGGCAAGGTCGATGTCGGCGACGACGACCCTGGCGCCCTCGGCCGCGAAACGCCTCGCGATACCTTCGCCGAAGCCCGAGCCGCCGCCGGTGACGATCGCGACCTTGTCCTTGAGACGCATACGTTCCCTCCCCTTTTGCCGGGAGTCTAGCGGCTCGACGCCGTTCTGCGCTAGCGTCGCCTCCGTACCCCGCATGACCGACATACCCGCCCACTACTGGATCTATATCGCTGCCGTCGCACTCGCGATGGTGTGGGTCGCCGCCGCGGGCATGCGTTCGCACGATCCCGTGCGCCGGCGCCTTTCCGTCCTCGGCCTCGTGCTGCTCGTCGCGACCGCCCTCTGGGTCGGCGGGCCCAAGCTTGCCGCACAGTTCCAGTCGCCCACGGTCAAGGGCCTGATCGCCGACGCGGCACGCCTGTTCGGCGTGCTGTGGTGGGTGCTGCTCGCCTTCATGTCGCTGGTGGGGCTGGAACGTTTCGTCTGGCGCGCCCTCGACAAGCGCAAGATCGCCGTCCCGAAGCTGCTGAAGGACGTCGTGCGCGCGCTCGTGATGATCGTGGCGCTGTTCGGCATCGTTTCGGCCGCGTTCGACCAGTCCTTCACCGGCGTCCTCGCGGCCTCGGGCGTTCTGGCCGTCGTCATCGGCTTCGCCATGCAGTCGACGCTGGCCGACCTGTTCAGCGGCATCGCGCTCAACATCGAGCGGCCCTACCGCGTGGGCGACTGGGTGCAGATCGATTCGAACCTCGTCGGCCAGGTACAGGAGATCAACTGGCGCGCCACGCGCCTGCGTTCGGCCGACGGCAACACGGTCGTGCTGCCCAACTCCAAGCTCGCGGCAGCACAGATCGTCAATTACGACTCGCCGGCGCCGCGCTACCGGGCGTCCGTCACCGTGCCGCTGGACGCGAGCGTGCCGCCCGGCGTGGCGAAGGAAGCGCTCGCCGCGGCGGCGCTGAAGGCGATGCGCGTGTGCGCCGATCCCGGCCCGACGGTCGAGACCAAGGCGATCGAATACACGACCGTGATCTACGAGGTGCGCTACTGGGTCGACTCGTTCAACGACGACTCCAGCGTACACGACGAGGTGACGACGTCGATCTGGTACGCGCTCGACGCCGCCGGCATCGCCATCGGCCAGCCCATGCAGCTCGACCGGCCGATGCACGAGCGGCTGCTCGACCATGTCGACCTGTTCCGCACGCTCGACGGGGAACTGCGCGCGCGCATCGCGGCGGCGGCCCATCCGATCTCGTTCCACGCCGGCGACGACGTGGTGCGCCAGGGCGACACCGACGGCTCGCTCTTCATCGTCGCGCGCGGCGTGTTCGAGGTCAGCCTCGATCGCGACGGCAGGCGCGTGCCGGTCGCGCGGCTGGGCACCGGCGATTTCTTCGGCGAGATGTCGCTGCTGACCGGAAGCCCGCGCAGCGCGCACGTAACGGCACTTTGCGACACGACGGCGCTGGAGATCGACAAGAAGGCGCTGGGCCCGATCCTGAAGGCCGATCCCTCGCTCGCCGGCCGGCTGGGCGACATCGTGCTGCACCGGCAGCTCGCCAACGACGCCGTGCTGCGCGCGATGCCGCCGGCCGAACGGCGCACGGCGACGCGCAGCAAGGGTGCCGAACTTCTCAGGCTCATCCGCGCGTTCTTCGCGCTCGACTGAAGGACCCGCCATGGATACGCAGCCCGACCGGCAGGAATTCTACTCGCGCATCGCGGGGGCGGGCCTCGCCCCGCTCTGGGAAGTGATGAAGAACCTCATCACGAAGGAACCGAAAAGCGCGGCAGTCCCTTATATCTGGCGCTACGAAACCGTGCGGCCCTTCGTGCTGGAAGCCGGCGGCATCATCACCGCGAAAGAGGCCGAGCGGCGCGTGCTGATCCTCGAGAATCCCGGACTGCCGGGCCAGTCGCGCATCACCAACACGCTCTATGCCGGACTGCAGCTGATCCTGCCGGGCGAGGTGGCGCCCGCACACCGGCATTCGCAGTCCGCACTGCGTTTCGTCGTCGAGGGCAGCGGCGCCTATACGGCCGTCGACGGCGAGAAGACGGTCATGCGGCCGGGCGATTTCGTCATCACGCCGTCGTGGACGTGGCACGACCACGGCAACGAATCGGCCGAGCCGATGGTGTGGCTGGACGGGCTCGACATCCCGATCGTGGGTTTCCTCGACGCGTCCTTCGCCGAGGGCCATTCGGACGACATGCAGATGCTGTCGCGCCCGGCGGGCGATTCGCACGCGCGCTTCGGCGAAGGGCTGCTGCCGGTCGGCTTCGAGCGCCGCTCACCGGCAAGCCCGGTCTTCAACTATCCCTACGAGCGCACCCGTGCGGCACTCGAGACGCTGCGCCGCACGCAGGAATGGGACCCGTGCAACGGCCTGCACATGCGCTACGTCAATCCGCTCGACGGCGGCTGGGCGATGCCGACGATCGGCACGTCGATCCAGCTGCTGCCGAAGGGCTTCTCGACGGCGCCCTACCGCGCGACCGACGGCACCGTGTTCTGCTGCACCGAAGGGCGCGGCAAGACGCACGTGTTCGGTCCCGGCGGGAAACTGGAAACGCTGGAATGGGGACCGCGCGACATTTTCGTCGTGCCGTCGTGGAACTGGCGCCGGCACGAGGCGTCGGAAGACGCCGTGCTGTTCGCCTTCTCCGACCGGCCCGTGCAGGAAAAGCTCGGCCTGTGGCGCGAGGCGCGCGGCAACGCCTGAAGCGTCGCCGCGCGGAAGCTCAGCCTTCCTTGATCGGATTGCGCAGCAGGCCGACGCCGGAAATCTCGATCTCGACCGTGTCGCCGGGGAACATGAATTCCGGCGGCGTGCGCGCCGCCCCCACGCCGCCCGGCGTGCCGGTGACGATCACGTCGCCCGGTTCGAGCGGTGCAAAGGTCGAGATGTAGGCGATCAGCTGCGGGATGTCGTGGATCAGCATGTCGATCGTGGCCTGCTGCTTCACGTGGCCGTTCACGCGCGTGATCAGCGTCTGCTTGGTGATGTCCTTCATCTCGTCGGACGTGACCATCCACGGGCCGAATCCGCCCGTGCCCGCGAAGTTCTTGCCCGGCGTGAACTGCGAGGTGTGGCGCTGGTAGTCGCGCACCGAGCCGTCGTTGTAGCAGGCGTAGCCGGCGACGAAGCCCATCGCCTTCTCGCGCGGGATTCGGCGCCCCTTCTTGCCGATGACGATGGCAAGCTCGCCTTCCCAGTCGAGGCGCTCGCTTTCCTTGGGCTTCAGCATCGGCTGGCCGTGGCCGATCTGGGTGTAGGCGAAGCGCGTGAAGATCGTCGGGTGCAGCGTGTCGGGACGGCCGGTCTCGGCGCGATGCTCGCGGTAGTTCACGCCGGCGCAGAAGATGCGCGGCGCGTCCGGAATGACCGGCATCCAGGCGAACTTGCCGTCCTTGATGTCGGGCTTGCGGCCCTTGGCGTAGGTCTTGAGCTTGCCGAGGCCGCCGCCGAGCAGGGCCATGCGCAGGGTCGGCCATCTCTTGCCGAACTTCTTGCCGAGATCCACAAGACCGCCGGCGACGACGGCGCCGTAGGTTTCCTTCTTGCCGACGCGTACGCTCGCGAGCTTCATGTGCGATCTTCCTTCCCGGATGACCCGGCCGATTCGATGTCGGCCGGCGAGTTCGATGCCCGTTGGATAGCCCGTCCGGCGGTTTGCGGCAACCCCGTCGGAACGACAGGAAATGGCTCCAGAATCGCCCCCGGAATTCGACGAGACCTTCGTGGAAGCGCTGGATTTGCTGCTTCGCTGGCGGCGCGACGTGCGCCGTTTCAGGCCCGATCCGCTGCCCGCCGGCGCACTCGAGGCATTGGTTGCGCGCGCAGCCCTCGCCCCGTCGGTCGGAAACAGCCAGCCCTGGCGCTTCGTGCGCGTGGCCGATCCGGCCCGGCGCGCCGCGGTGAAGGCCGAGTTCGAACGCTGCAACGCCGCCGCCCTCGCCGGGCAGGACGAGGAGCGCGCGGTCCGCTACGCGAAGCTCAAGCTCGCCGGACTCGACCGTGCACCCGAACATCTTGCCGTCTTCTGTGACGACGCGACGACGGCCGGTCACGGGCTTGGCCGCGCGACGATGCCGGAGACGCTGCGCTATTCGGCGGTCGGGGCGGTGTTCGCGTTGTGGCTGGCGGCGCGCGCGCGCGGCATCGGTATAGGCTGGGTATCGATCCTGGAACCGGCGCACGTGGCGGCGATCCTCGACGTCCAGCGCGACTGGTCGCTCGTCGCGTATCTGTGCGTGGGCTGGCCCGAGACCGACAGCGACACGCCGGAACTGGAACGCGCGGGCTGGCAGGCGCGCGATCCGCGCGCGGGCGAAATCCTGGCGCGCTAGCTGCGCATCCAGGCCCCGCCCCACAGGTTCAGCGCGCGTTCGCCGTGTTCCCAGCGCCGCGCCTCGAACTCGGGCCCCATCGTTTCCAGTTCGGCCGAGATCTCGACCTTGTAGCCGTCGGGATCCTCGACCATGAAGAACAGGTTGTTGCCCGGCCCGTGCCGGCCCGGCCCCCACCACAGCTTGATGTGCAGGCTCGCCATGTGGTCGGCCCACAGCTTGATGTCGCCCCAGCCCGTCGTCTCGTAGGCGTGGTGGTCGCCGCCGGCCTTGGGTGCGCGGAACGCGGCGAGCGAATGGTGCTCGGCATCCGAACGCCAGAACGTCGCGGTCACCTGGTTGCCCTGCATCACGTCGTCCGACGTGCGGAAGCCGAGCTTGCCGACATAGAAATCGATCAACCGCGCAAGGTCGGTCGTCGCGTAGACGACGTGCTGGAGCCGGCCCGGCAACGCCTGCGCGCCCGGCCCCGGCGGCGGCACGGGAAATTTCGCGTCGGGCAAGCCGAAGGCGAGAATGCGGCCGTCGGGATCGGCAAGCGCGAATCCGTCGGCGAAGAGCGGCGTGGGATTCGCCAGCAGCTTCAGGCCCTGCGCCGTGCAGTGCGCGCGCAGCGCTTCGAGCTGCGCCTTGTCCGACAAGCGGAAGGCCGACAGGTTCTGCCCGCCCTTTTCGCCGGGACCGACGAGCAGGCGGCGGTTGAACCCGTCGAGCAGCCAGAGCCCGCCGCCCAGTTCGCGCGCCGCCATGCCGAACGCGTCTCGGTAGAACGCGACGAGCCGGTCGGGCGCGTCGGAATCGCGGCGGATATGGTCGAGCCTTGCGGGCCAAAGCGGCGTGGTCTGCATGCGCGGCGTCTCTCTCCCCGTTTGCGGCGATGCTAGCATCACCCGCCGGCGCGCCGCAGCACGGCAAGCGCCGCAAGGCTGATGCCGGTGCACAGGAAGCCCGTGCCCAGCATCGTCTCGGCCACGCCGAACGCGCCGAACAGGCTGGGCGACACCAGACCCGCCAGCATGATCCCGCCGAACGTCACGAACAGGCGTACGCGATGGACCGAAGACGCCGCCGCGCGCGGCGCCGACGGCCCGCCGGCGAGCTGGATGCGCATGGCGAGCGGGATGTCGCACATCGGACCGCCGATGGCGGCCAGTGCGAGCCCCGCATAGAGGGCCGGCAGCAGCAGCGCTTCGGGCGCGAAGAAGGCGCCCGCCCCCATCGCGGCAAGGCCCGATCCCATGAAGGCGAGCCCGCCCACCATGCGCGCGGGCACCAGCGACGGCGCCATCGAGATCAGGGTGACGTTCGTGATGATGTTGGATACGCCGTAGACGGCGAGGCCCGTGCCGTAGGCCGCCACGCCCGAAATGCCCAGCCAGCTCGCACCGCTCTGCTCGATCGTCAGCGGAAGCGCGTGGCCGATCACGACGACCCAGCATCCGTCGGTGACGCTCTTGAGCGACAGGAGGCCGCGCAGCAGGCGTTCGCCGCGCACGATGCGCAGCCCCAGGATGAAGCCGCCGCCGGCGCGGCCCTCGCGCTCGGGGATCGCGTCGCCCACGCGCAGCAGCAGATAGGCCGCGAACAGGAGTGCCACGGCATAGACGAAAAAGAGGTCGTGGACGGCGAAGACCGCCGCAAGGCCGGCGGCGAACATCGGGCCGGTGATGCGCGCCATGCGCCGCACACCGTCGATCAGCCCGTTGGTCGCGAACAGCACGTCGCGGTCGGGAACGAGAACCGGCAGGTGGCCCTGGATCGTCGGTTCGAGCTGGGCGCGCATCAGCGAGACGGCGACGGCCGGCACCATCAGGGCGGTGAAGGAGGGATGGCCGAGCTCCCACGCGATCGGCGGAACCAGCACGCAGGCCGCGCCCGCCACCAGGAAGATCGACATCGCGCGCCGCTGGCTGAGGGCGGCGGCGAGCGACCCACCGAGAGCGGCCCCCAGTAGCATGCAGGCCGATTGGGCCGCACTGAGATAGCCCGCCTGCCGGCCGACGATGCCGACCGCAAGCCACACCAGCGCCACGCGGTAGAGCTCGTCGCCCGTCGTGAACACGACGAGGGCCGCCCACAGCCGGGCGACGATCGGATTGCGCAGGGGGGCGAGCGCCCTCACTTCGCGCGGTCGCTGCGCCGGGCGGCCTTTTTGGCGAGCGCCTGGAAGGCGCCGGCGGCATAGAGCAGCGGCGCGCCGTTCTTGCGCGAATGCGCCGCGCGCACCTCGCCGATGAAGACCGTGTGCGTTCCCGATTCGACCCTGTCGACGAGCCTGCAGTCGAAATAGGCGAGCGCGTCGGCCAGCACCGGCGCGCCCGTCGCGGCGGCGATCCAGTCGCCGCGCGCGAAACGTTCGTCGCCCTGCACGCCGGTGACGCCGGCGAAGCGCAGGGCCAGCGCCTTGTGGCGCGTGGCCAGCACGTTGACCGAGAAGCGGCCGGCGCGCGCGATCGCGGCGTTGGGGGCGGTGTCGCGGTTGACGCAGACGAGCAGCTGCGGCGGATCGGCCGACAGCGAGCAGACGGCCGTGGCCGTGAGCCCGCAACGCCCGTCCTTGCGCCCGGCGGTCGCCACGATCGTCACGCCGGCGGCGAGACGGCGCATCGCGTTCTTGAAATCAGCGGCCGCGACGGCGGCGGCGGTGCGGCGGCGCTTCATCGGGCGGCGTCGCGGGAGACGGAACCGGATCGCATGGGGGACTTCGACTTTCGGGCAAGGCGGACGAATCGGAGGATACTCTAGCCCCGCCGGGGCCGCCGCGCACAGGTCCCTTGCCCGCACCGGGCGGACGCGCTAGGAACCCCCGCGCGCGACGAGGGCACGATGCGGTCGATCCCAAGCTGGTGTTTTCTGGCCCTTTTCCTGTGCGGCCCGGCCGCCGCGCAGACCAACACGCGCGCGCTGGAAAACGATCTGGCGCGCGACTTCCTCGCCCTCGAACTTGCCGGCTGGCGCCTGCCCGATCCCGTGCTCGACTGCATCGAAACACTGCGCCTGACGCGTCTGGAACCGGGGACCTTCGGGGCCGCCGAGATGGCGGTCGATCCGATCCTGGTCGACGGACCCGGCCCGTTCGCCCGGGTCGTCTCGATCGATCCCGACCCCGTCGACCGGCGCAGGAGAATCGTGCGAATTCAATGGCTTGTCCAGGAGCCGGGCGGCCTCAAGGTTTATCCCGACCAGTTCGTCATGGCGATGAACGATCCGGGGCGCAGCGACGGCACAGGCGGTGCTGCCGCGATGATGCGCGAGCCGGACCGGCTGGTCGTGCGGCGGGAATGCTTCGGCGGCTGAGCCGTTAGGACGGACAGGAATCATGGACAACGAACAGAATCCGGCCACCGACTGGCGCCAGCGCTTCCTCGCGCGCTACGTCTCGACCCATGCCGCCGTCTCGGACGCGGCGGGCAATCTCGACCGGCGCTGGCCGTTCCTCGAGAAGCTGGTGCGCGAGCATTTCCCGGCCGACCGGGATGCGAAAATCGTCGATCTGGGTTGCGGCCACGGCGCCATCGTCTGGGCCGCGCGCCGGCTCGGTTACCGCAATATCGAGGGCGTGGACGCCAGCCCCGAGCAGGTGGCGATGGCCGCCCAGCTCAGGATCGACGGCGTTCGGCAGGGCGACCTGATGGCCACGCTGCGCGCCGCCCCGTCGGACAGCCACGACGCCATCGTGCTGTTCGACCTCTACCATTATTTCGATCCGGCCACGCAGCTGCGCCTGGCCGACGAGGTGCGCCGCGTGCTGAAGCCCGGCGGGCGCTTCATCATGCACTTGCCCAACGGCGAGGCGCTGTTCGCCGGCCGCGTGCGGTATTGGGACATCATGGCGACCGGTTCGTTCACGCGCCGGTCGATCGAGCAGCTGATGCTGGTCTGCGACTTCCGTGACGTGACCTGCCACGAGGACCAGCCGGTCGCGCACGGCCTCAAGAGCATGGCGCGCTACGTCGTCTGGAAGCTTGTCCGCTTCGTCCTGCGGCTGGCACTCGCCGCCGAGACGGGCGAAACGGGCCGCGACGCGATCTTCAGCCAGACGTTTCTGGCGGTCGCGCGCAAGTAGCGCTATCCTCCGGAAACCCCTCGGGAATTCCCCGTCGCCATGCGCATCCTCTTCCTCGGCTTCGACATCGAAGGCTATGGCGGCATCGCCACCTACAGCCGCTATCAGGTCGCGGCGCTCAAGCGACTCGGCCACACGCTCGATATCGTGTCGATCGACAAGCAGTCCGGTCCGCCGCTCGCACCGGGCATCGCGCACCGCAAGCTGCCGTTCGAGAACCGCCTGCTCGCCGTCGCCACGCTCGTGCGCGAGGCGATCGCCGCGCGCGGGCGCTACGATCTCGTGATGCTCAACCACGTGTTCCTCGCCGGTCTCGGCTGGCTGGTGAAGAAGATCTCGGGCACGCCCTTCACGGTCAACGTCTACAACATCGACATCCTGACCAAGCTGCCGGCCTTGCGCGAAGCCGCGTTCGCCGCGGCCGATCTCGTCGTCGCCGACTGCCGGTACACGATCGACTGGATGCCGAAATACCGCAGCTTCGTGCCGCCGACCGGGCTGCTCTACGATCCGGTCGACGTGAACTTCTTCAAGCCGATGGCGAAGAACGCCGCGCGCGCCGAGCTCGCGAAGGCCTATGGCTGGAACGATCTGGACGGGAAGTTCATCGCGACGACCGTCGCGGCGATGCTGCTGCCGCCCAACAAGGGCCAGCGCCAGACGATCGACGCGATCGCGAAGCTCGCCGATCCGCGCCTGCTCTATATCGTCGTCGGCTCCGGCCCCGACCGCGAGGCGATGGAAGCCTACGCGCGCGATGCCGGCATTGCCGCACAGGTCCGTTTCACCGGCCGCGCACCGCAAGAACAGCTGCCGCTGCTCTATGCCGCGGCCGACGTCGCCACGCTGGTGGCGCGCGGCGGACCGGGCTGGGGCGAGGCGGTTCCGCTCGGCCTGATCGAGGCGGCGGCCTGTGGCACTGCCTTCGTTTGCGGAAACGAGGACGGCTCGCCCGAGGCCATCGTCGCGGACGATCCGTGCGGCTTCGCGATTCCGCCGCTCGACGTCGACGCGCTCGCCGCGAAACTGGCGGCACTGCGCGACGATCCCGCACTTTGCGCGCGCATGGGTGCCGCCGGCATCCGTACGGTGGAGAAGCTCTTCGCGTTCGACCGCTATGTCGAGCAGCAGGAGCGCCTGCTGAAGCGCTTCGTCGACCGTCCCCGGCTGGCGGCGTGAGGCGGACATGACTGGCAACCGCTTCCGCGAACGCATCTACGCCAACTACACGGCTGCGACATGCGCGCCGCTTGCCCCCGACACGCTCGACGGGCTGGCGCCGCGCGAGGCGCATCTGACGCGGCTGGTGCGCGACCATTTCCCCGCCGACCGCGCCGCGCGGATCCTCGAACTCGGCTGCGGGCACGGCGCGCTGCTGCATTTCGCGCGAAAGCTCGGCTATTCGAACATCGAGGGCGTGGACGGTTCGCCCGCCCAGATCGCCGCCGCGCGCCGCCTCGGCATCGGCGGCATTCGCGAAGGCCAGCTCATGGCAGCGCTGGCGGCCGCCCCGGACGCCAGCTACGACGCCGTCATCCTGTTCGACGTGCTCGAGCACCTGACGCGCGACGAGGTGATCGACGCGATCGACGCGATCGCGCGCGTGCTGAAGAAGGGCGGAAGGCTGATCCTGCACGTGCCCAACGGCGCATCGCCCTTCGGCACGCTGATGATCTATTCGGATTTCACGCACGAGGTGGCGTTCACGCCGGAAAGCCTCGCGCAGCTCTTCCTCGCCTCGGGCTGGACGCGCGTCGACTGCTTCGAGGATCCGCCGGCGGTGCACGGGCCGGCCAGCTTCGTGCGCGCGGCCCTGTGGCGCGCGATCCGTGCCTGCTTGCGCTTCTATCTCGCGGTCGAGACGGGTTCGCGCCGCCACGACGTGCTGACGCAGAACCTCTTCGCGGTGGCGGTGAAATAGCATGTGCGGCATCGCCGGCGCCTTCGCCTATGCCGCCGGCGCGCCCCGATTGCGCGAAGGCGAACTGCGCGCGATGCGCGACGCGATGGCCGCGCGCGGACCCGACGGCACGGGCGAATGGTTCTCCGCCGACGGGAGCGTCGCCTTCGGCCACCGGCGGCTTGCCATCGTCGACCTGCGCAGCCTCGCCGACCAGCCCATGCGGCTTGCCGGCACCGATATCCGCATCGTCTTCAACGGCGAGATCTTCAACTACAGGACCCTGCGCGAGCGACTGGCGCGCGAGGGTGCCGTGTTCGAGACGACGTCGGACACCGAGATCCTGCTGCATCTCTATGCGCGCGAAGGCAAGGGCATGCTGCGCCACCTGCGCGGCATGTACGCCTTCGCGATCCACGATCCGGCCAAGGGCGGCATGTTCCTGGCGCGCGATCCGTTCGGCATCAAGCCGATGTACCTGGCCGACGACGGCGGCACGCTGCGCTTCGCAAGCCAGGTGAAGGCGCTGCTCGCCGCGGACAAGCCCGACACGCGCCCCGATCCGGCCGGCCATGCCGGCTTCTTCCTGTGGGGCCACGTCCCCGATCCGCACACGCTCTATCGCGGAATTTCGGCCCTGCCCGCCGGTACGTCGATGTGGGTCGACGCGAAGGGTGCGGGCAAGCCCGAGCCGTTCTTCGATCTGTGCGCCGCCCTTGCGTCGCCGGCATCGCCGGCACCAAGCTTGCGCGACGCGGTGCGCGACACGGTCGCCCACCACATGATCGCCGACGTTCCCGTCGGCGTGTTCCTGTCGGCCGGCATCGATTCGACCGTGCTGGCCGGGATCGCGGCCGAAAGCGACGCGGGCCGCCTCGACACCGTCACGCTCGGCTTCGACGCCTATCGCGGGACCGCGAACGACGAGACGGCGCTGGCCGAAGCCTTCGCGCGCGCGCGGGGTACGCGCCAGCACACGCTGTGGATCGGCC
>JAEUKY010000213.1 GCA_016794005.1 Rhodospirillales bacterium | reverse complement strand
CCGCCGCGCGTGCCGCTGGTCGCGAACGTGACCGCGTCGGCCGTTTCGGACGCCGGCGAGATCGCCAAGCTGCTGGTCCGCCAGGTGACGGGCCGCGTGCGCTGGCGCGAATGCGTCTCGTACATGAAGGGGCAGGGCGTGGCGCAGGCCTACGAGCTTGGTGCAGGCAAGGTTCTGTCGGGTCTTGCGAAGCGCATCGAACCGGACGTGACGGGGATCGCGCTCAACGGCCCGGCCGACATCGAAGCCTTCGCGAAGACGCTCTAGGGAGTGACCGGGATGTTCAGTCTTGAAGGCAAGTGCGCGCTGGTGACGGGCGCGTCGGGCGGTATCGGTGGTGCGATCGCGCAAGCGCTCGCGGCGGCGGGTGCCAAGGTGGCGCTGTCGGGCACGCGCGTCGAGCCGCTCGAAGCGCTGAAGGCGAAGATCGGCGAGCGCGCCGTCGTGTGTCCGGGCGATCTGGGCGACGCGGCCGCGACCGAGAAGCTTTTCAAGGACGCCGAAGCCGCCCTCGGGCAGGTCGACATCCTCGTCAACAACGCCGGCCTCACGCGCGACGGGCTTGCCATGCGCATGAAGGACGACGACTGGCAGAAAGTCATCGACGTCAACCTGTCGGCCGGGTTCCGGCTGTCGCGCGCCGCACTGCGCGGCATGATGAAGCGCAAGTGGGGCCGCATCGTGGGCATCACGTCGATCGTCGGCGTCACCGGCAATCCGGGGCAGGCGAACTACGCCGCCGCGAAGGCCGGCATGATCGGCATGTCGAAGGCGCTGGCGCAGGAAGTCGCCTCGCGCGGCATCACGGTCAACTGCGTGGCGCCGGGCTTCATCGTCTCGCCGATGACCGACGCGCTGACGGACGACCAGAAGACGCGCCTGCTCGGCGGAATCCCGCTCGGCCGCATGGGAACTTCCGAGGAGATCGCCGCCGCCGTCGTCTATCTCGCCAGCGAGCAGGCGGCCTACGTCACCGGCCAGACACTGCACGTCAACGGCGGGATGGCGATGATTTGACGCCGGCCGGTGCCCGCAAGCGGTTGATCGCAAACCGTTTCGCGGGCTAGTCAACCGACCGAATTCCGTGTTACCAAACCGCGCCTTATGCAATCGACTCCGCCTTGACCGGAAGACCGGGAAGACGGAGCCTAGAGGGTGTCGTCCCTGCGGACCGCGAGTCCGTCAGGGCCGTTGCCGAGCCGAACGAGAGGAACAAAATGAGCGACATCGCCGAACGCGTTAAGAAGATCGTCGTCGAACATCTTGGCGTCGAGGATGCCAAGGTCACCGAGAATGCCAGCTTCGTCGACGATCTGGGCGCGGACAGCCTCGACACGGTCGAGCTGGTCATGGCGTTCGAAGAGGAATTCGGCATCGAGATCCCGGACGATGCCGCCGAGAAGATCTCGACCGTGAAGGACGCGATCGAGTTCATCGGCAAGGCCAAGGCCTGAGTCCGGTCCGGTCGGAGACAATCTGATGCGCCGCGTCGTCGTAACGGGCCTTGGTCTGGTCACTCCGCTCGGCTGCGGGGTCGAAACGACCTGGAAGCGTCTCATCGCCGGCGAGTCCGGCCTGGGCGCCATCCAGTCGTTCGACGTCTCCGACCTGCCGTGCAAGGTGGCCGCAAGCGTGCCGCGCGGCGATACGGCGTCGGGCAGCTTCAATCCCGACGACTGGGTCCCGCCCAAGGACCAGAAGAAGATGGACGAGTTCATCATCTTCGCTCTGGCCGCGGCGCAGCAGGCGGTCGAGGATTCCGGCTGGAAGCCCACCGACGAGGAAGGCCAGGACCGTACCGGCGTGATGATCGGCTCGGGCATCGGCGGCCTGCAGACGATCTACGAAGGCTCGATCACGCTCAAGGAACGCGGACCGCGGCGCATCTCGCCGTTCTTCATTCCGGCGGCGCTCATCAATCTCGCGTCGGGCCATCTTTCGATCAAGTACGGCTTCCGCGGCCCGAACCATTCGGCCGTGACGGCCTGCGCGACGGGTGCGCACGCGATCGGCGATGCCGGCCGTCTGATCATGCTCGGCGATGCCGACGTGATGGTGGCGGGCGGTGCGGAAGCGGCGATCTGCCGTCTCGGCATCGCGGGCTTCGCAGCCGCGCGCGCCCTTTCGACGGGCTACAACGACGAACCCACGCGCGCATCGCGCCCCTGGGACAAGGGCCGCGACGGTTTCGTGATGGGCGAGGGGGCCGGCGTCGTCGTGCTCGAGGAGTACGAGCACGCGAAGCAGCGCGGCGCCAGGATCTACGCGGAACTGACCGGTTACGGCCTGTCGGGCGACGCGCATCACATCACCGCACCCTCCGAGGACGGCAGCGGCGGGTTCCGCGCGATGAAGGGAGCCTTGCGCAACGCCAAGCGCAATGTCGGCGACATCGACTACATCAATGCGCACGGCACCTCCACGCCGCTGGGCGACGAGATCGAGCTTGGTGCCGTCAAGCGCCTGTTCGGCGACCACGCCTACAAGCTGTCGATGTCGTCGACCAAGTCGGCCATCGGGCATCTTCTCGGGGCGGCGGGCGGCGTCGAAGCGATCTTCTCGGTCCTGTCGATCCGCGACCAGGTGGCTCCGCCGACGCGCAACCTCGAGAACCCGTCCGACGGGTGCGACATCGACCTCGTGCCGGTCCATGCCAAGCAGCGCAAGATCAAGAACGCGCTGTCCAATTCCTTCGGCTTCGGCGGCACGAACGCGGCGGTGATCTTCTCCGCTCTCGACTGACCGGCCGTGCCGTCGCGGCCGGCCCGTTTCCTGGCATTCGCGTTTGCGGCCGTCCTGCTCGGCGTATGCCTTGGCGCGTGGCGTCTGTGGACGCTCTATGCCGATCCCGGACCTTCCGCGTTGCCCGTCCAGCTCTTGATACCGCGCGCCAGCGGCGGCGACGAGACGGCGGCGCTTCTCGCGTCGAAGGGCGTGATCGAAAGCCCGCTGGCCTTCGCGCTCGGAGCCCGGATCGACGGCCTGTCCGCACGCCTCAAGGCCGGAGAGTATCTGTTTCCGGCCGGTATTTCGGCGCGCGGTGCCGCCGAGCTTCTGGCGAGCGGGCGCACGGTCCAGCGCCGCGTGACGATCGCCGAGGGGCTGACGTCGGCGCAGATCGCGACGCTGCTGCGTGCAGCCGAAGGCATGGAGGGCGAGATCGAACCGCCGGCGGAAGGCAGTCTGCTGCCGGAAACGTATTTCTACAGCTGGGGCGACGCGCGGGCGCGCACGCTCGAGCGAGCGCAGCGCGCGATGCGCGAGACGCTGGCAGAGCTCTGGCCGAAGCGCGCACCCGATCTGCCGTTCGCGACGCCGCACGAAGCGCTCGTCCTCGCCTCGATCGTCGAGCGGGAAACCTCGCATGCCGACGAGCGGGCGCGCGTGGCCGGCGTGTTCGTCAACCGGTTGCGCCAGCGCATGCGCCTGCAGGCCGATCCGACCGTCGCATACGGCATCGATCCGTCCGGGCCGCTCGGCCGGCCATTGAGCCGCGCCGATCTCGACAATCGCCATCGCTGGAACACCTACGCGCATGAAGGCCTGCCGCCCACGCCGATCGCCAATCCCGGGCGCGCGTCCATCGAGGCCGTCCTAAATCCCGCAAGGACGGACGATCTCTATTTCGTCGCCGACGGAGACGGGCGGCACGCCTTCGCGCGCACGCTCGCCGAGCACAACCGCAATGTCGCCCGCCTGCGCGAGATCGAGCGCGTGCGGGGAGCACCGAAGGAGTGAGGATGCGCACGCGCGTCAAGATCTGCTGCATCTCGTCGATGGACGAAGCGCGGCTTGCCATCCGGCACGGTGCCGATGCGCTCGGCCTCGTCGGACCGATGCCGAGCGGGCCGGGCGTGATCGATCTTGCGGACGTGGCGCGGATCGCGCGGGCGGTGCCGCCGCCGGTCGCGACGTTCCTGCTGTCGAGCGAGACCGGGGCGGCCGGGCTGATCGGACACGCGCGGACATGCCAGCCGACCGCACTCCAGATCGTCGATGCCGTCGAAGACGTGTCGGTCTATCCGGCCGTGCGCGACGCGTGCCCCGGCCTGAAGCTGGTGCAGGTGATCCACGTGACGGGCCCGCAGAGCATGGATGAGGCGCGGAACGTCGCGGCGCATGTCGACGCGCTCCTGCTCGACAGCGGCAATCCGAACCTCGCGGTCAAGGAGCTCGGCGGAACCGGGCGCCTGCACGACTGGGCGACGAGTGCCGCGATCGTGCGAGCCGTCGGTATCCCGGTGTTCCTTGCGGGCGGGCTGAAACCCGACAACGCCGCCCGCGCGATCGGCGAAGTCGCCCCCTACGGCCTCGACCTGTGCACGGGCGTGCGCAGGGACGGCGTTCTCGACGAAGACCGGCTCGGTGCCTTCATGCGTGCGGTCCGGGCGGCCTGACGGCAGGCAGGGACCGTGGGATGTCCGTCACTTGCGCGGCAGGCGGCGCAGGATCGGATCGAGCAGGCCCGGCGGGATAGCCGCGATCAGGCGCACGACGGCGTAGAGCCGCCAGGGAAACGCGATGCGCGCCTTGTCGCGCCGCAATCCGGCCAACATGATCCGTGCGGCCTTCTCGGCAGGCATAAGGAACGGCATCGGGAAATCGTTCTTCGCCGTCATGCGCGTGGTTACATAGCCGGGGCATATCACGTTGACCTTGATGCCGCGTCCCGCCCAGTCGGGGCGCAGCGCTTCGCCCCACACGCGTACGGCGGCTTTGCTGGCGCAATAGGCGGGGGCACCCGGCAAACCCCGGAAGCTTGCGAGCGACGAGATGATCGCGACCTGTCCCGTCTTGCGCGACGCCATCGCGGCGAGCGCGGGCATCACCGTATTGACCACGCCGTCGACATTGGCCGCGAAGATCGCGCGCGTCTGGTCGGCGCCCTCGGCACCGCCTTGCGTGCCCGCGGATATCCCGGCATTCGCGACGACAAGGTCGAGCGGCCGGCGCGCATCCATGCGGGCGATGAAATCGGCCATCCGGTCGCGGTCGGCGACGTCGACGGTTTCATGCACGATCTCGGCGCCCTGAAGCCGGCAGGCTTCCGCCACGCCCGCAAGTCGGATGGCGTCGCGACCGGTGAGCGCGATAAATACGCCGGGACGCGCAAGTGCGCGCGCCATCGCTTCGCCGAGGCCGGACGACCCGCCGGTGATCAAAATGCCGTGCCAGTTCCACATGCCGTTGTTCCCTTTGCCGGGGTCTGTATAACTCTTTCCAGTCCCTTGCCGCGATTCGCCTTTTTCCGGAGACGCGCCTTGACCATTGCCAGCATGACAGGCTTCGCGCGCGCCAGCGCCGAAGCGCTCGGACGGACGGCGACATGGGAAGTCCGCTCCGTCAACGGGCGCGGCCTCGACGTGCGCCTGCGCACGCCGCCGGGTTTCGACCGGCTGGAGAACGAGATCCGTGCGCGGACGGCAAGGCGTTTCGACCGCGGCAACGTATCGCTGAACCTGACGCTCGAAACGCCGGCGTCGGCGCCGCGCCTGCAGATCAACCGGGCCGCACTCGACCAGGTCATCGCGCTGATCGGCGAGCTTTCCGGACGGCTCGATGCCGCCGCACCGCGCCTCGACGGGCTGCTCGGCGTACGCGGCGTGATCGAGACCGTCGCCGAAACGCCGCTGGCGGACGACGAGCAGGCGAAGATCGATGCGGCGATCCTGTCGTCGCTCGACAAGGCGCTCGACGGGCTGGCAACCGCGCGCCGCGACGAAGGCCGCGCCCTGCTGGCGATCCTCGACGCCACGCTTGCCGAGATCGCCGCGCTGACGGCCGAGGCGGCCGCCAACGCCGCGACCCAGCCCGCGGCGCTCAAGGCGCGGCTCGAATCCCAGATCGCGGAGCTGCTGGGGGCGCAGCATGCCATCGCTCCGGACCGGCTCGCCCACGAAGCCGCGTTGCTTGCGGTGAAGGCGGACGTGCGCGAGGAACTCGACCGGCTGCGGGCGCATATCGGGCAGGCGCGCGAACTGTTCGCCAAAGGCGGGGCGGTCGGCCGCAAGCTCGACTTCCTCAGTCAGGAGTTCAACCGGGAGGCCAACACGCTCTGCTCGAAATCGTCGGACACCGCGCTGACGCGGATCGGGCTGGCGCTGAAGACCGCCATCGACCGGCTGCGCGAGCAGGCCGCAAACGTGGAGTGACGGACGTGGATCCGGACATCAACCGACGCGGCGTGATGCTGGTACTGTCCTCGCCTTCGGGTGCGGGCAAAACATCCATCAGCCGCGAACTGCTGCGCCGCGAACCGTCGCTCAGCATGTCCGTCTCGGCGACGACCCGTTCCAAGCGACCGGGCGAGACGAACGGGCAGGACTACCACTTCGTCGATGCGACCGAGTTCGGCCTGATGATCAATCGGGGCGAATTCCTCGAACACGCCAAGGTGTTCGGGAACTACTACGGAACGCCGCGGAAGTACGTCGAGGCGAAGCTCGCACAGGGCCTCGACGTGCTGTTCGACATCGACTGGCAGGGCACGCAGCAGCTTCGCGAGCAGGCGGAAGCCGATCTCGTCTCGGTCTTCATCCTGCCGCCTTCGACCATCGAACTCGAACGCAGGCTCAACGCGCGTGCGCAGGATCCGGCCCACGTCGTCGCCCAGCGCATGGGGCAGGCGGCCAACGAGATGAGCCACTGGCCTGAGTACGACTACATCGTCGTGAACCGCGACCTCGACGCGTCGGTCGCCAAAGTGCAGGCGATCCTGACGGCCGAGCGCACGCGGCGCGAGCGGCAGATCGGGCTCGGCGATTTCGTCAGGCGCCTGCGCGACGGGCGCTGACGGCCCGCGCGAGCGCACAGAATTCGGGGATCGACAGCGTTTCGGCCCGCCGTGTCGGGTCGATGCCGGCATCGGCGCAGAGCGCGGTCGCGTCGTGGCCGAGCGACTTCAGCGACTGGCGGAGCATCTTGCGCCGCTTCCCGAATGCCGCAGCGGTTACGCGTTCCAGCGTCGCGGCATCGGCAGGTGCCAGCGGTTCGGTGCGCGGGCGCAATTCGACGACTGCGGAAACGACCGCCGGCGGGGGCGAGAAGGCGCCGGGGGCGATGTCGAACAGGCGGCGCGCGGTCCAGCGCCATTGTGCGGCGACCGCCAGCCGGCCATAGGCGTCGTCGTCGGGTGCGGCGACCAGCCGCTCGACGACCTCCTTTTGCAGCATGACGACGAGGCATTCGAACGCGTCGGGACGCGCGAGCCAGCCCAGGAGCATCGGCGTACCGACATTGTAGGGAAGGTTCGCGACCACGCGCCGCGGCGCGTTGCCCAGCGACGCGACGTCGGTTTCCAGCGCGTCGGCCTCGATCGCCTCGAGGCGGCCGGGATATCGGGCCGCGATCTCGGCAAGGGCGGGGAGGGCGCGTGCGTCGCGCTCGACCGCGATCACGCGGGCGGCACCCTCCGCCAGCAGGCCACGCGTCAGCCCGCCGGGGCCGGGGCCGATTTCGATCGTCGTGCCTGTCGAAAGATCGCCGGCCGCGCGCGCGATGCGGCGGGTCAGGTTCAGGTCGAACAGGAAATGCTGGCCCAGCGACTTGCGCGCGGCGAGGCCGTGCTTGCGGACGATCTCGGCGAGCGGCGGAAGGCCGTCGGCCGGACCGCTCACGCGCGGATGTCGACCACGGCGACGCGCCGCAGGTCGCGCAGGTAGCGCCGCGCCGCGTTGTCGAGGCGCTGGCGGATCAGGTTGTCCTCGATGTCGGATGCGGTCGGAAGGTTGGATTGCGGTTCGGTCCGCACGCAGACCATGGCGATGCCGATGCCCGCTTCGGAGACGGACGGCTCGGTCGTCTCGCCGACCTTGAGGGGGCGGATGCGATCGCGCTGAGAGGCGGCAAGATCGCCAATGCGGACTTCCGGCACCCGCACCGGGGCGGGCATGCGCAGTTCACCGGCCACGCGTTCGAGATCGGCGCAGCCCTGGACGGTTTCGCGCACCGTCTCGACCAGCGCCTGGACGGACTCCCGGTCCGCCGGCGTCGCAGATGGCGGAACGGGGAAAACCATCTGGGCGATGTCGACGCGCGCATCGTCCGGCGAGGCCGGTGCGAGCACGCGCTTGTCGCGCATGCCGTAAAGGTAGAAGCCGGCAGGCGTGCGGATCGGCTGGGTCATCCGGCCGGGTTCGGTCGCCGCCAGGATCTCTTCGGTCTCCGGATCGAACTGGCCGCGCTGCACCCAGCCGATGTCGCCGTCTTCGGCGGCGGAGGCGGCCTGCGAGAACTGCTGGGCCGCGACGACGAACGGCAGTGCCCCGGCCAGCAGCTGGCGGACGAGATCGTCGACCATCCGCCGTACTTCGTCCTCCTGGTCGGGATTGTCGATGGCGATGAAGATCTCCGACAGCAGGTACTCGGTGACCGGCTCGCCCTGCGTGTAGCGCGCGAGCGCCTCGTCGACTTCGTCGCGGCTGACTTCGACCTGCGAACGCAAGCGGCCCGAAACCAGACGCTGCCAGGAGATGCCGGCCTCGATCTGCCGGTCGATCGCGCTGCGCGGCACGCCGGCACGGCGGAAAATCTGGTCGAGAGCCCCGGCCGGAAGCTTGTTCGCCTGCTCGATGCGCTTGACCGCCGCTTCGATATCCGAGCGCGGCACGGTCAGGCCGAGGCGCTTTGCCTCCTGGAGCTGGATACGCTCGTCGATCAGGGTGCGAAGCACCTGCGGCCGCATCCGCTGGCGCGATTCCGGCGTATCCGGCGCGCCTGTCGAGACGAGCGTGAGGGAGATGCGGCTGTCGATGTCGAAGTTCGACACGATGTCGTCGTTGACCACGGCGACGATCCGCTGTTCCTGCGCGCCGGCCGGCGTGTGCGCGGCGGCGGTGGCGGCGGCAAGGAAAAAGGCGAATCGACGGGCAAACTGTGCGAGGGGCATGGCGGACCGGTTTATAGGGCGAATGGCGCAGCGGCGCAAATCGGCGTGGAATTCATCCGTCTTCCAGATGCAGCAGCATCGCGATACCCAGCATGGTCGAGACGACCGCCGGCGTCCATGCCGCAAGCGCCACCGGGATCGTGGCGCTCTGGCCGAGGGCGCCGACGAGGCTCGACGCGAAAAAGAGCACGAAGCCGACCGCGACGCCCGACACGATCAGCAGTCCCGTGCCGCCGCGCCTGTGCGGGCGCAGCGAGAACGTCGCGGCGATCAGGACCATCGCAGCCAGCAGGACGGGCGCGGCGATCAGCTGGTGCCAGTGGAGCCTGTGGCGCGTGGCCGAGAAGCCGGCGGCCTCGAGCATGCGGATGAAACCCGGAAGTTCCCAGAACGAGATCGTCAGGGGCGATGCGAACGAGTCCTGGATTTGTTCGGCCGTCATCGCCGTCGGGATGCGGTAACTGGACTCGAAGCGGGCCGGCTTTTCCGGTGCTGTCAGCCATGCGTCGGTGACGACCCAGTGCCCGGTCTCGAGCCGCGCGCTCGCCGCATCGACGCGGCCGATGAATTTGTCCTGGCCCTCGAAGTTGAGAATGATGACGTCGAAAAGCTGCATTTCCTGCGACGCGACGCGACGCGCGTAGACGACGGAGTTTCCGTTCGGGTCGATCTGGCGCAGCCAGAAACCGCTGTTCGACATCGCGAGCAGGCTCGAGCCGCCGCGCAGCAGTTGGGCTTCGAGGCGCTCGAAATGCCCGTAAAGCGCCGCGGCGGCCGGATTGACGACGGCAACCTTGAAGATGCCGAAAAGGACGGCGAACCCGACCACGGGCAGCAGGAACTGCCAGACCGAAACGCCTGCGGCGCGCGTCACGGTCAGTTCGTGCGTGCGGGTGAGTCGCCAGAAGGTGATCATCGACGCGAACAGCACGACGAACGGGGCAAGCTCCTCGGCCATCTGGGGAAGCTTGAACAGCGCCATCCGCAGGACGATCTCGGTCGAAACGTTCGGGCGCCCCGACGCGCGGCGGAGAAGCTCGATCGAGTCGAACATGTAGACGATCGCGAGGAACATCCCGAGGAATCCGACGAGCGCGAACGCGAACTGCCGGCCGATGTAACCCAGGAGGGTCGGGGACAGGCGCATCGCCGCCTCAGGCTGCCGCCGGTTGCGGTCGGTCGGCCGTTCGGCGCCGGCGAAGGGCGGGGGTGGAAAGGACCCACGCCGAAAGCGCCATGATCGCCAGCGGGATCGCATAGAGGAACGGGATCGCCGCAGGCGTGCGCGCCGAGAGATTCGGGACCGCGATCGAAAGCGTCTGGACGCCGAGCCCGCATGCGGCGGCGACGAGCAGCCGCTGGCTCAGTCCCCGCCGATTGAAATCGCCGGTCAGCATGCACGCGAGACCGACGAGGACAAGGCCGAGCGCATAGAGCGGGGCGGAGAGCCGCGCGTGGCCTTCGGCGATCAGGCGCGGCGCATACTGGCGATCGTGGGAGTCGGCCATGTCGGGCCAAAGCAATTCATGGATATAGCGTTCGCCGGGTTCGCGCCATCGGAACTCGCGCGACGTAGCGGTCTGGCCGATCTCCACCGAGTAACGGTCGAAATAGAGAAGCGAAAGCTTGCCGGCAGCCCTGTCGACCTGCTGGCGATTGCCGTTCAGAAGGATGACGCGGGGCCCGTCCTCGGACGTCGCGAGCGTTCCGCGTTCGGCCAGCAGCGTGACGGGGCTCGCGGGATCGCGGGAATCGTGGACGAGGATGCCGCGCAGGTCGCCGTTCGCCTCGCGCGCACGCACGTAGACCGTCAGACTGCTGCCGATATTCGTGAAAGCGCCTTCCTGCAGGAGAAGGCCGGAATAGTCCGAACGGATGTCCGAATGAAGCTCCTTGAATTTCCCGAATGCCAGCGGAACGAGGTAGAGCGACAGGCCGTATCCGAGCAGCGTCGCGAGAACGCCGAGCAGGATGGCCGGTCGGGCGAGCTGGCCCGGACCGAAGCCGACCGCACGCATGACGACGAGTTCGCTGTCGACCGTCAGCCGGTTGTAGACGAACAGCGTCGACATGAACAAAGCGATCGGCGTGACGAGAAACAGGAAGTTCGGCATCAGCAGGATCGTCAGATAGAAGAACGCGCCGAGACCGAGCCCGCGGTTGACGATCAACTCGATGAATCGCAGCGATTGGGTCAGCCAGATGGCCAGCGTCAGCGTCACGAGCACGAAAACGGTCGTGAGCAGCACTTGGCGCAGGATGTAGACGGTGATTCGGTTCATGGCGGGTTCTGGATTATACGCGAGCGGGTACCGGGGCGCAGCCGTTTGATTTTGCAATGCAATATCGAGAACGCACCGCGAACGACAGCGGTGCGGACTTTTCTTTCGTTAAGGAATGTCTATTGTACCGCACGCGCGCGTCCGGCGCCGACGGTTCCGAGGAAAAAACGACATGAAAATCGCGTTCTTGAAGCCCGAACCTCCCGCAAGCGGCGCCTATGTCGTCGGCGTTCTGGAGGAGAGAAAGCTGACCCCTGCCGCCGCCGCACTCGACAAGAAGACGGGCGGGGTCGTCACCCGGGCGATGGCCTCGACGAGATTCAAGGGCAAGAAGGACGAGTTTCTCGACATCGTGGCGCCCAAGGGCGTGCCGTTCGGGCGCATCGTGCTCGCCGGCCTCGGCAAGCTCGACAAGCTCGACAAGGCGGGCGCCGAAGCCTCCGGCGGCAAGCTGGTGGCGCATCTCAACCATGTCGGCGAGACGCTTGCGACCGTTTCGGTCGAGCATATCCCCGGCGCTTCGCTCAATCCGGGCGACATGGCGGCACATCTGGCGTTCGGCGCCAAGCTGCGCGCCTACCGTTTCGACAAGTACAAGACGCGCGAGAAGGAAGACGCCAAGCCGACGCTGAAGGCGCTGAATCTTCTCGTCACCGACGTGGCCGCAGCGCGCAAGGTGCACGGGCCGCTCGACCGCGTGGCGGACGCGATCGCCTTCACGCGCGATCTCGTGTCCGAGCCGCCGAACGTCCTCTTTCCCGAAAGCCTCGCCGAGCGCTGCAAGCGCCTGACCGCCTTCGGCGTCAAGGTCGAGATCTTCGACGAGAAGCAGCTCGAGAAACTGGGGGCGGGGGCGCTGCTCGGCGTGGGCATGGGCTCGGCCCGGCCGTCGCGCATGGTCGTCATGCAGTACAACGGCGCGCCGAAGGCCAAGGACAAGCGCCCGATCGCGTTCGTCGGCAAGGGCGTCACCTTCGATACGGGCGGCATTTCGATCAAGCCTTCGGCCGGCATGGAAGACATGAAGTGGGACATGGCCGGATCGGCCGCCGTCATCGGCACGATGGAAGCGCTCGCCGCGCGCCACGCGAAGGTGAACGCGATCGGCGCCGTCGGCCTCGTCGAGAACATGCCGTCGGGCAACGCGCAGCGCCCGTCCGACATCGTGAAGTCGATGTCGGGCAAGACGATCGAAGTGCTCAATACCGACGCCGAAGGCCGCCTCGTGCTCGCCGACGTGCTCTGGTACGTGCAGGACCGTTTCAAGCCCAAGGCGATGCTCGATCTCGCCACGCTGACGGGTGCGGTGATCATAGCGCTCGGGCACGAGTATGCCGGCATCATGGGCAACAACGACGAACTTGCGAACAAGCTGATCGCTGCAGGTACGGCGACCGGCGAGAAGGTCTGGCGCCTGCCGCTTGGCGAAGCCTACGACCGGGACATCGACAGCCCCGCGGCGGACGTCAAGAATATCGCGGCCGGCCGTGGGGCGGGCTCGATCATCGGCGGGCAGTTCCTGCACCGCTTCGTCAACGACGTGCCGTGGGTCCATATCGACATCGCCGGCATGGCCTGGAACGGCAAGGACACGGCGATCTGCCCGAAGGGTGCGACCGCCTTCGGCGTTCGCCTGCTCGACCGTCTCGTCGCGGACAACTACGAGGAAGCGTGACGGAGATCCGCTTCTACCACCTGCGCAGTTCAACGCTCGAGACCGCCCTTCCGAAGATTCTCGAGAAGGCGGTGGGGCAGGGGCACCGCGCGGTGGTCGTGGCCGGAAGCGTCGAGCGCGCGGCGTCGGTCGACGCGACGCTGTGGACCTACGAGGAGCGCTCGTTCCTGCCGCATGCGATGGCGCCTGCGAACGGCAACGACCCGTTCGCGGCCGACCAGCCCATTTGGATCACGACCCGGATCGAAAACCCGAACGGCGCCACGCTGCTGGTCCTGCTCGACGGGCAGACGGCCGAGGATCCCGAGCCGTGGAAACTGATCTGCGAGGTGTTCGACGGCAACGACGAAGCGGCCGTCGAAGCTGCGCGCGCGCGCTGGAAAACCCTGAAGGCGCAGGGCCATGCGCTGACTTACTGGCGGCAGGGCGACAAGGGCGGCTGGGAGAAGGCCGGCTGAAACGGCTGGCCGGTTGCCATCCGCGACCGGCGCCGCTATAAGCCCCGCCACCCCGTTCCTGCCAATCCAGACCAGAGAGCAGTTTTCCTATGGCCATCGAGCGCACCTTTTCCATCGTCAAGCCCGACGCGACGCGACGCAACCTCACCGGCGCAATCAACGCGCTGATCGAGAAGTCGGGCCTGCGCATCGTCGCGCAGAAGCGCATCCACATGACCAAGGCGCAGGCCGAAACTTTCTACGGCGTGCACAAGGCGCGTCCGTTCTTCGGCTCGCTGGTCGCGTTCATGACCTCGGGGCCCGTCGTCGTCCAGGTCCTGGAAGGCGAGAATGCCGTCGCGAAGTACCGCGAGGTGATGGGCGCCACGAACCCGGCCAATGCCGCTCCCGGCACGATCCGCAAGGAGTTCGCGGAATCGATCGAGGCGAACTCGGCCCACGGATCGGACAGCCTCGAGAATGCCGCGATCGAGATCGCATTCTTCTTCTCGGGCCTCGAAATCGTCGGCTGATCCGGCTCTTTCCGGAAATGCGAAGGGCCGCGCCGGAGACCGGCGCGGCCCTTTTCGTTCGTGCCGCCGGGCGGCGTTTCAGCCGTGCGGAACCAGGAACACGTACATTGCGACCAGTGTAAGGATCGTCAGGCCCGACACCCACTTGGCGATCCGGTTGAAGTCCGACCATGTCTCCAGATTCTGGGTCATGTCGTAGTTGAATTCCTTGTCGAACTTGTCGTGCGATGCGCCGGCCATGGATTCCTCCGAATTGGGCGAGAACAATATGCGATCCGGCCCGGTTTTTCAAACGGCCGGATTGAGCAGCAGCGGGACCGGAGCGCCGGCGTCGGCGACGACGACGCGCTCGCCGTCGACCCGGGTTTTCCCGCCGGCGATCAGGCGCAGGGCCGCCGGATAGAGCCTGTGTTCGGCCGCGAGGATGCGCGCGGCAAGCATTTTCTCGTCGTCGCCCGGCAGCACGGGGACGGCCGCCTGCCCGACGATCGGGCCGGCATCCATTTTGGCCCGGACGAAATGCACCGTGCAGCCGGCGATCCGCACGCCCTCGGCAAGGGCCCGCTTGTGCGTGTCGAGCCCCGGGAAGGACGGCAGCAGCGAGGGGTGGATGTTGATCATCCGGTCGTGCCAGGCGTCGACGAACGAGGGCGTGAGCAGGCGCATGAAGCCGGCAAGGCAGACGAACTCGACGCCCGCCTTGCGCAGTTCGGCGTCGAGCGCCTGTTCGAACGGCTCGCGCCCCTTGAACGCGCGGTGATCGACCGTCGCCGTGGCAATACCGGCGTCGCGCGCAAAGACCAGTCCGCCCGCATCGGGCACATTCGAAACGACCAGCCCGATTTCGGCGGGAAAGTCGGGCGCGCGCGCAGCCTCGACGAGCGCGCGCATGTTGCTGCCGCGACCCGAAATCAGGATCCCGACGCGCAGGCGCGCCACGCTAGACCGACCAGCTGTCGAGATTGTCGACGACGCAGCCCGGCGCGTCGCGGCCGGGACGCGGAACGACGCGCCCGATCTCGATCGGCGTCTCTCCAGCTTCCCGCAGCAGCTTCATCGCGGCATCTTTGCCGTCTGCGGGCACGACGACCACCATGCCGATCCCGCAGTTGAAGACGCGGACCATTTCAGCGCGCGCGACGTTTCCGCCTTTGGCAAGCCAGGCGAAGACTGCCGGCAGCTTCCATGTCCGGGCATCGATGCGCACCTGCAGGCCGTCGGGGATGACGCGCGGTATGTTTTCCACCAGACCGCCACCGGTGATGTGCGCCATCGCCTTCGCATTTCCTGCGCGCGCGAGGGCAAGGCAGCTCTTCACGTAGATGCGCGTCGGTGCGAGAAGCGCTTCGGCAAGCGACCTGTCGGGAGCGAAAGGCGCAGGGGCCTGCCACGAGAGTTCCGCGCTGTGGACGATGCGACGGACGAGCGAGAAGCCATTCGAATGCACGCCCGACGAAGTAAGGCCGAGGACGACGTCGCCGGACGCGACCTTCGATCCATCGATCCCCGTACCGCGTTCGAGGGCGCCGACCGAGAAGCCGGCGAGGTCGTAGTCACCTGCGGCGTACATTCCGGGCATTTCCGCAGTCTCGCCGCCGACAAGCGCGCAGCCCGCGATCCGGCATCCCTCCGCGATACCGCCGACGATAGATTTTGCCGCCGCCACATCGAGTTTTCCGGTCGCGAAATAGTCGAGGAAGAAGAGCGGCTCGGCCCCCTGGACGACCAGATCGTTCACGCACATTGCCACCAGATCGATACCGACCGTCTCGTGCCGGCCCGATTCGATGGCGATCTTCAGTTTCGTGCCGACACCGTCGTTCGTGGCGACGAGGATCGGATCCTTGAAGCCGGCGGCCTTGAGGTCGAAGAGCGCGCCGAAACCGCCCAGACCGGCTTCGGAACCGGGCCGACGGGTCGACTTGGCCATCGGCTTGATTGCCTCGACCAAGGCTTCGCCCGCGTCGATGTCCACCCCGGCTTCCGCGTATCGGTTCGTGCTCATTGGCGCCCCTTTGCCGGATTGGCTATAACGGTGGTCTGACCCCCGGCGACGGGCGGAAAATAAAGGATTCGGAACGGTTTGCAATGGCGCTTCGGGCGTTGGTTCTGGGATTTGCGGTAGCGGTCGCGGCCGGTACGGCCGGGCTCGCTCAGGTTCCGGCACCGGCGGCCATCGACGTGTTCGCCGTGCGTGGCGTCGAGGTCGACCGGAGTGCGGCGACGGCGGCCCAGGCGCGCGATCAGGCCATTGCGGAGGGGCAGCGTCTGGCCTGGCGCCGGCTGGTCGAGCGCATGGTACCTGCCGAGGCGCGCGGTCCCGTGCTGGCGCTTCCGGTCGGCGAGATCGTCCCGCTGATCGACAGCTTCGAGGTCGAATCCGAACGCGGGTCGGGAACGCGCTGGATCGGCGCGCTCGGCTACAGGTTCCGCTCGAACGACGTACGCCAGCTTTTCCGCGGCCGCGGCGTCGCTTACGCCGAAACGCCGGCCCGGCGCTTGCTCGTCCTGCCTGTCGCCATCCGCGACGGACAGGTGCAGCTCTGGGAGGACGACAACGCGTGGCGCGTCGCCTGGTCGGCGCTTCCGCCGCCGACGGGGCTGCAGCCTTGGGTCCTGCCGCTGGCCGACGTCGAGGATGCCGGTCTGATCGGGGCCGAGCAGGCGGCGACGCTCGACCGGGCGCGGCTTCGGGCGCTCGCCGCGCGCCACGGCACGCAGGGCGTCGTCGTGGTCAGCGCCGAAACCGACGAAGCGGGCGTTTCGGGCGCGTCGGTGCAGGTGCAGTTTTCGCGCGTCGGAGCGCCGGCGCCCGACGCGGACTGGTCGCAAGTATTCCGTCTTTCGGCCGGCGAAACGGCGGAAGCCGCATGGCCCCGCATCGCGCGCGCGTCGGCCGAACTGATCGAGGAGCGGTGGAAAGCGGAGGTTCTCGTCCAAGGCGGCGACGTGACGACGCTTCGTGCGACGATACCGGTCGCCGATCTTGCCGAATGGATTGCGGTGCGCCGCCGGCTTGCCGAAGTGGCGACCGTGCGGCGGCTCGACGTCCTTGTTCTCGGGCGGGGCGGTGCCATCGTCGACATCCAGCACGAAGGCGGGACTGAGGCGCTGCGCACGGCGCTGGCCCAGCGCGACGTGGCACTGGAGGAGGAAGAGGGAAATTGGCGGCTCCAACTCGTCGAGCGGGGCGGCAGGCGCCCGTGATCAACCTTCCGAACCTGCTTTCCTTCTCGCGCCTGCTTGCCGTTCCCGTCGCGGTCTGGCTGATGCTGGTCGCGCAGTTCGAACTGGCCTTCTGGCTGTTCATCGCGGCGGGCGCTACCGACGCGCTCGACGGCTTCCTCGCCAAGCGGTTCGGCTGGGAAACCGAACTCGGGTCCTATCTCGACCCGCTTGCCGACAAGGCGCTGCTGGTTTCGGTCTTTCTGGTGCTCGGCTGGACCGGGCACATTCCGGCCTGGCTGGCGATCATGGTCATCTTCCGCGACCTGCTGATCGTCGGCGGCGCGCTCGTCGTCGTCGCCATAACGGGCAGCTTCAAGTCCGATCCGATGTGGATCAGCAAGCTCAACACGACGCTGCAGATACTTCTCGCCGCCGCGGTGCTCGCCGAACTCGGCGTCGGGTTCGAGTTCGAGCGCTGGCGCTGGCTGCTCGTCGACGTCACGGCCGTCACGACGCTCGCGTCGGGGCTCGCCTACGTTGTCCGCTGGACAAGGCGGTTGTCCGAGGAAGAGGATGCCGCATGAGCAGCCCGGAAACGAAGCGGCCCTTCCTTTGGAACCAGCCAGTCGCCTGGGTGGCGATCGTGGCGGCCTTCGGTTTCGTCATCTACGCGCTCAGCGGCGTGCTGCTTCCGTTCGTCGTCGCCGCCGCGATCGCCTATCTGATCGATCCGGTGGTCGACCGGATCGTGCGCGTCGGCATTCCGCGCGTGGGCGCCGCCGCCATCGTAACGATCGCGTTCTTCGCGTTCACGACGACGGCGGCGGTGCTGCTCGCGCCCGTGCTGCAGCACCAGCTCGTCGGACTCGGCGACAGGCTTGCCGTCGTCTCGCGCCAGCTTTTCGAGCTTGCGCGACCCTATCTCGACGACCTGTTCGCCCATGTCGGCGCTGTCGACGTGCAGCAGCTGAGCGGCGCGGGCGACGCGCTGCGTACCGCGCTGGGCTGGATCGCGCGCGCATTGGGAGGCGTACTCAGCGGCGGGCTGGCGATCGTCAACATGTTCGCGCTGATCTTCATCACGCCGGTCGTGGTGTTCTACCTCGTTCGCGACTGGACGCTGGTCCATTCGAAGATCGACAGTTGGCTGCCGCGCAGGCATGCGGACACGATCCGGAGCCTGCTCAGCGAGATCGACGCACGTCTTGCGGGATTCCTGCGCGGGCAGGCGCTGGTATGTCTTTTCCTGGCGGCCTTCTACGCGGCGGGACTGACGCTGGTCGATCTAAGCTACGGCCTGCTCGTCGGGCTTCTGACCGGCATCCTCAGCTTCATTCCATATGTCGGCGTGTTCGTCGGCATGGCGACCGGCATGTCGATCGCGGTATTCCAGTTCTCTTCATGGATCGATGTCGGGCTCGTGCTGGCCGTCTTCCTGACAGGCCAGTTCCTCGAGGGAAACTTCATCACGCCGAAGCTGGTCGGCGACCGCGTCGGACTGCATCCCGTCTGGATGATGCTGTCGATCTTCGCGGGCGGCGCGCTGTTCGGCTTCGTCGGCGTGCTGATCGCCATCCCGGTCGCGGCGGCGCTCGGCGTGCTGCTGCGTTTCGCGATGAAGCGCTACATGGAAAGCGCGCTGTATCTCGGGAGCGATCCGCCGTGAGCGGCGGACAGCTCGTCCTCGAATTCCCGCATCGGCCTGCGCTCGAGCGCGAGGACTTCCTCGTCGCACCCGCGAATGCCGATGCCGTCGCATGGATCGACGCTTGGCCGGGCTGGTCGGCGTCCGCTCTTGTCGTCCATGGGCCGGCGGGCAGCGGCAAGACCCATCTTGCCCAGACCTGGCGCCTGCGCGCGCAGGCCCGCACGCTTCGTCCGGCCGAGATCGAGACGGGGACGTTGCCCGATCGGCTCGCCGGCGTGCCAGCGGTCGTGGTCGAAGACGTCGACCGCGACCCGCCGGAAGCACGCGCCTGGTTCCATTTCCTGAACCTGCTGGCCGAACGCGGCCAGTGGGCGCTGTTCACCGCGCGCGAAGCGCCGACGCGCTGGCAGACCGACCTGCCGGACCTGGCGTCGCGACTGCGGGCGTTGCCTGCGGTCGGCATCGCCGCACCCGACGAGCAGCTCGTCGAGGCGGTTCTGGTCAAGCAGCTTGCGGATCGCCAGCTGCGCGTGCCGCCCGACACGGTGCGCTATGTCGCGACGCGTCTCGAAAGGTCGCTCGCGGCCGTCGGCCGCATCGCGGCTGCGCTGGATGCGGCCGCCCTCGCCGCCAAGCGCCCATTGACAATTCCCCTTGCGCGCGACGTCCTGCGCGCCGAGGGTCTGGAAACCTGAGAACGAAAGCACGGGAGTTGCCGACAATGGATATGGGAATCAAGGGCCGTACCGCGATCGTCTGCGCCGGATCGAAGGGGCTGGGGAAGGGCTGCGCCGAAGCGCTGGCGGCCGAGGGCGTGAATCTCGTGATCAATGCCCGCGGCGTCGAGGCGCTGGAAGCGACCGCTGCCGATCTGCGCAAGCGGTATTCGGTCAAGGTGACCGCCGTCGCCTGCGACGTGACGACGGCCGAGGGGCGTGCGAAGCTTCTCGCCGCCTGCCCGGATCCGGACATTCTCGTCAACAACGCCGGCGGCCCGCCGCCGGGCGATTTCCGCGATTGGGACGAGAAGGCGTGGCATGCGGCCGTCGAGGCGAACATGGTCACGCCGATCATGCTGATCAAGGCGACGGTCGATCGCATGATCGCGCGCAAGTTCGGCCGCATCGTCAACATCACGTCGGCAGCGGTGAAGAGCCCGATCCCCAATCTGGGCTTGTCGAACGGCGCCCGCGCCGGCCTGACGGGGTTCGTCGCCGGGCTGTCGCGCCAGATCGCCAAGCACAACGTCACGATCAACGGCCTGCTGCCGGGCCCGTTCGAGACCGACCGGCTGCGCTCGATGCTTGCCAGCGGTGCCAAGGCGTCGGGCAAGTCGGTGGACGAGGTCGCCGATGCGCGCCGAAAGTCCAATCCGACCGAGCGCTTCGGCACGGCGGAGGAGTTCGGGGCCGCCTGCGCGTTCTTGTGCAGCGCACATGCGGGCTACATCGTGGGGCAGAACATCGTTCTCGACGGCGGGGCTTTCGGCGGCACGCTCTGACGTTCGGAAGCGCGCAATCGTCTGTAAACAAAAGGAAACGCGACGGTCTCGTTGCTGTCATCAAACGGCAACAGATCGTCGCTTGCGGTGCCCTTCGGGCCCTGTCTAACCTCCGCCGTCCGCTGCGGCTGTCGCTGCAGGCGGTCGTGGAACGGGCAGGCGGGTCGACGGATGGACAGGCAGGACGAAAAGGCGGAGATCGAGCTCAAGCTCGCCGTTCCGTCCGATGCCCTGTCCAAGCTCGCCCGCGACCCGCGTCTAAAGGCCCTGGTGGGCGGTGGCGGCACCAGGCGGCATCTACGGACGACTTATTTCGATACGCCCGACAGACGTCTGCTTTCGGCAGAGCTTGCGTTGCGCGTGCGCCGAGAAGGGCGGCGGCGGATCCAGACGCTCAAGACGTCGGCGCACCCGACGCTCGGCCTGCTCGCGCGCGGCGAGTGGGAGCGCGAGATCGTCGGCGAACGGCCGGTCCTGGACGACGCCTGGCTCGCCGAAATCGGCGACAAGGAGGCGCGCAAGCTTCTGGCGAAGTCGAAGGTCCGCGCGCGCCTGACGCCGATGTTCTCGACCGATTTTCGCCGCCACTCCTGGCGCATCAGGCGGGCCGGCAGCGTCATCGAACTGGCCATCGACAAGGGGACGATCGAAGGTCCCGAAGGGCTGTCGCCGATCTCCGAGGTCGAACTCGAACTCAAGTCCGGCGATCCCGGCGAACTCTACGGTCTTGCGCGCGAAATCGTCGGGATCGTCCCCGCTGTCGTTGAATCTCGCAGCAAGGCGGAGCGCGGCTACGCGCTGTCGGTTCCGGCCCGCGGCTCGGTCAGGGCATCCGCCGTCGGGATCGACAAGGATGCGACGGTCGAAGTCTCGTTCCGCGAGGTCGGACGGACGTGCCTGGCTCACGCCCGCGCCAACGAATCCCTGGTGCGCACCAAGCCGTCGATCGAAGGCGTTCACCAGCTGCGCGTGGCGCTCCGGCGGATGCGCTCGGCGCTCGCCGCTTTCCGCGACGTGCTGCCCGAAACCGAGCGCCGGGCGAAGGCGGACGACCTGCGCTGGATCGCGTCGAGCTGCGGTGCCGCACGCGACTGGGACGTGTTCCGCAACCAGCTTCTGAAGCCGCTGACCCGCCATCTCGAGGACGAGCCGGCGCTTGCCCGCGTGACGCGCGCAGCCGAGGCTGCCCGCCGCAAGGCGTATCGCGACGTCCAGACGATGCTGGGTACGTCGCGGCTGACGCATGCGCTCCTCGACGTCGAGGCCTGGTGGGAGAAGGGCGGCTGGGCCGAGGGGATGGGCGAATGGCGCAATGCCCCGGTACGCGAATTCGCAGGCCTTGTCCTGCGCCGGCTCCATCGAAACGTTGCGCGGCTCGGCCGGAACGTCGCCGAACTGCCGGAAGCCGAACTCCACGAACTGCGCATCCGGTGCAAGAAGCTCCGCTATGCGGCGGAGTTCTTCCGGGGCGCCTTCGCCCGCAAGACGGCGGCCGGTTATCTCGCGGCGCTTGCCGAGGTGCAGGAGCATCTGGGTGCCCTCAACGACGCGGTCGTCGCGAAGTCCCTGCTGGCCGAACTTGGCCGGGATTCTCCGGGCCTGCCGCCGGAACTGCTCGCCCGGGCCGAAGGCATCGTCACGGGCTGGATCGCCGCGCGCGTGCGCAACGATCTCGAACAGTTGCCCGGCCTCTGGCGACGTTTTGCCGAACAGCGGCCCTTCTGGAAATAGCCGGCCAAGCGTAACCTTCTGGCAGGACGTGCGAATCGTCTGTCGCGAGGCGACAAGACGCGCGTTCGGCCGCGTTTGCTATACTGTCGCCTTCCATCTAGGAGTATCCCGATGCGACCACTGGTTTTGACGATCGCCGCCGCCGCCGTCTCGTTCGGCATCGGGCATCTGGCGTTCGCGCAGGGGCCGGATGCCGCCGAAGCGACCGTTGTTCAGCGGGATATCGATTTCGAGCCCAAGGAAGTGCGCATTCGCGTCGGCGGACAGGTGTTCTTCGTCAACGAGGACCGGTTCGGCCACAACGTCTATTCCGAAACGGCTGGCGGGGAATTCGATGTCGGCCGCCAGGGACCGAATACGAAGGTCGGTGTGCCGTTCCGACGTGCGGGAACGTTTGCGGTCATGTGCCGCATCCATCCCCGTATGGCGATGCAGATCGTCGTGCAGTAATCCGGCCGCGGGGGAGAGGACGCTTGTCGATCCGCGCCAAGCTCATCGCCGCGTTCCTCTTCGCGCTGCTGGCGGCCTCGACGCTCGGCTTCACGGCCTATGTCGCTTCGCGGATGCTGGGCACGCTGACGGTCCAGATGTTCGACGGTCCGTTGCAGACGATCAATTTCGCGCGACTGTCCCAGACCGATTTCGCCGTGATCGAGCGCATCGATCTGGAAGGCGGTGCCGCGGCAGGCATGGACCGGCTCGGCAAGCTGGTCGACGACTTCCTGAAGGATCTCGACGTCGCTGCCGAGCGCGGCAATTCGGAGGACATTTCGGCCGTCGCGGCCGACATCCGCGCCAATGTCGAAAAGTGGCGCAAGGCCGCGGCGCTGGCGCGTGCCGGGGATGCCGCCGCCGCGCGCGAGCGCACCGAGCTCGGTGCGCGCATCCGGCAGGATCTCGAGGTGCTGACCCAGATCGCGGCCGACAACGGATACGTTTTCCGCGAGGACGCCGGCGAGACGATCGAGGCGACGCGCAACGTCCTTGCCGCTGTGATCGCGCTGGCGGCGATCGTCCTGCTCGTCGTCGGCGTCCTGCTGGTGCGCAACATCGTGCTGCCGCTCGACAGCCTCAATCGCAAGATGCGCAAGATCGCGCGCGGGGACGAGGACGTCCATATCCGCTATCTCGAGCGGCGCGACGAACTCGGCGACACCGCCCGCGCGATGTCGGTGTTCAAACAGGCCATGGGCGACATCAAGGAGGCGCGCGACCGCGCCGAACTCGCGACCAAGGCGAAGTCCGAGTTCCTCGCGATGATGAGCCACGAGATCCGCACGCCGATGAACGGGATCATCGGCATGTCGCGCCTGCTGCTGCAGTCCGATCTCGACGGCGAACAGCGCGACAACGCGCGCATCGTGCTGGAAAGCGGACAGTCGCTGCTGCAGATCCTCAACGACATCCTCGACTATTCCAAGCTCGAGGCGGGCAAGCTCGACGTCGAAAGCATCGATTTCGATCCGCGCAACGCGGTCGAGGATGCCGTGGCGCTGATGTCGTCCAAGGCGGGCGAGAAGGGGATCGCGCTCGCGGCCGAGATCGATCCGGCGCTGCCGACCTATCTGCGCGGCGATCCGGGACGTTTGCGGCAGGTCCTGCTCAACCTGATCGGCAATTCGGTCAAATTTACGGAAAAGGGCGGCGTCACAGTCTCGGTGCGCAGCCTGCCGGCGCCGGATCGAGACGTTGCACGTGTGCGTGTAGGCATCCGCGACACCGGCATCGGCATTTCGAAGGAAGCGCAGGCCAAGCTCTTCGGCAGCTTCGTGCAGGCGGACTCGTCGATCTCGCGCCGCTTCGGCGGTACCGGCCTGGGCCTCGCGATCAGCCGGCGGCTCGTCAATGCGATGGGCGGGGAGATCGGCGTGGAAAGCGAACTCGGCAAGGGTTCCGAGTTCCATTTCGAGCTGACGCTGCCCGTCGGCGTGGCGCCGCGCGGCGAGACGCAGACGGTGCTGACGCATGCCGCGCGCCCGCTGCGCATCCTGCTGGCCGAGGACAACATCGTGAACCAGAAGGTCGCGACGGGTCTGCTCAAAATGGCGGGCCACTCGATCGAGATCGCGAACAACGGCCGCGAAGCGCTGGCCGCCGTCGAGGCGCGCGAGCACGACGTGATCCTGATGGACATGCACATGCCCGAAATGGACGGCATCGAGGCGACGAAAGCGATCCGCGCCCTGCCGGCGCCGAAAGGCACGATCTGGATCGTCGCCGCGACGGCCGGCGCCATGCAGGCCGACATCGACCGCTGCCTCGCGGCCGGCATGAACGACTACATCGCCAAACCGATCGTGCCGGATGATCTCGGCCGCGCGCTGGCGCGCGTCGGCGGAGGCGAGGAAACGTCACCCGCCGCAGGCGACGAGCCGCCCTCGATCCAGGAGCGACTGTCGGCCAGCGACGCGGTGATCGACGAAGGCGTGCTCGGCGAGCTGGAAAGCCAGATGGGCCGCGAGATCGTGGCTTCGCTCGTCGGGGATTTCGTCGAGAACGCGAACCACCTGATCGCCGAGATAGCGCGTGCGCGCGCCTCGGCCGACGGGGTGGCTTGGACGCGCGCAGCGCACAGTCTCAAGAGTTCGGCCGCGAACATGGGGCTTGCCCGCGCGTTCGAAGCGGCCCGGAAGATCGAACATGCCGGCGAAGCCGGGGATTTCGTGACCGCCGGGCCCGTGTCCGATACCCTGCCGGGACTCGTCGAGGAGGCTGTCGCGGCATTGAAGAAGCGCTACGCGGATATCGCCGCGGCGGCCGATTGAACGGAGCAGGGCACGAAGATGAATCCGGCACAGACGATGGATCAGGCATTCGCGAATCTTTCCGTGCTACTCGTCGAAGACGACGCGTTCGCGATCAAGATCGCGCAGACCGTTCTGAAGCAGCTCAAGATCCCCTACGTGGCGCTGGCCAAGGACGGTGCGGAAGCGCTCGATACGCTGAATGCCGGCATGCAGAAATACGACCTGATCATCTCGGACTGGAACATGCCCGAGATGACGGGCCTCCAGCTTCTGAAAGCCGTCCGGCAGAAATGGCCGGCGATGCCGTTCATCATGCTGACCGGTCGCGCGAGTCCGGAGTTCGTCGTTCAGGCGCGCGACAACGGCGTCGACGCCTATGTCGTCAAGCCGTTCTCGCCGGCGCAGCTGGCGCAGAAGATCCACGCGGTGCTTTCGTCGAAGGCGCAGAAGTGAGCGACGCGGAGTTCATGCGGCGCGCGATCGCGCTGGCGGACGAGCGGATGCGTGCGGGCGAAGGCGGTCCGTTCGGCGCCGTCATCGCCAAGGACGGCCGCATTGTGGGCGAGGGCTGGAATCGCGTGATCGGCACGTCCGATCCGACCGCGCATGCCGAGATCGTCGCGATCCGCGACGCATGCGCGCGGCTGGGCACGTTCGATCTTTCCGGGGCGACGATCTACACGAGCTGCGAACCGTGCCCGATGTGCCTTGGCGGCATCCTGTGGGCGCGCCTCGACCGGATGTGCTACGCCGCGAACCGCGCAGACGCTGCCGAAATCGGGTTCGACGACGACGCCTTCTATGTCGAGGTCGCCAAGCCGGTCGATGCGCGCGCGCTTCCTGCGACGCGCATCCTCGCGGACGAGGCGCGCGCCGTATTCGCCGCTTGGTTCGCGAAGCCCGACCGCGTCGAGTACTGACGGCCGGATGACCTCGCTGCGCGCCTATGCGACGTTCGCGCTGGCGGCCGCCTATTTCGGGCACGAATTCATCCAGCGCGTGTCTACCTCGGTAATCGTCGGAGAACTGATGGCCGAGTTCGCCGTCGGCGGCGCCGTGCTCGGCAGCCTGTCGGCATTCTATTTCTACGCCTATGCCGGCATGCAGATTCCGGTCGGCGTACTGATGGACCGTTTCGGGCCACGCCGCCTGATGAGCTTCGCGGCCGGCATATCCGCCGTCGGCGCGCTCATTTTCGCGACTGCCCCGGCGGTCGAGTTCGCCTATGCGGGCCGACTGCTGATCGGGTTCGGCGCATCGTTTTCGTTCATCGGATTGCTGACCGTCACGACATTATGGCTACCGCCGCGGAGCTTTTCGGGTCTCGCGGGGCTCGGACAGGCGGTCGGAATGCTGGGCGCGATCGCCGGTCAGGCACCGCTCGCACTGGTCGTCGAAGAGGTCGGCTGGCGCACGGCGGTCGGCATGCTGGCATGCTTCGGTGCGGCCATCGCCCTTTCGATGTTTCTGACGGTTCCCGAGGTCGCGCGGAGGCCGGCGCAGGACCAGGGCCGGCTCATGCGGGGCCTGCGTATCGCGGCGCGCAACCGCGAGACCTGGCTCAACGCCGTCTTCGGGCTGTCGATGACGGGCACGATGCTGGCCTTCGCCGGCTTGTGGGCGGTGCCGTGGCTCGTCTCGGTCTACGGCTTCGAGCGGGCGGGAGCGGCGGCGCTGACCTCGGTGATGTTCGTGGGCTGGGGCGTGGGATCGCCGTTGATCGGCTGGCTGTCGGATCGCGCCGGATGCCGCAAGCCGTTCGAAGTCGGCTCCGGGGCCGGCATGACGGTCACGCTGCTCGCGATCCTCTACGTGCCGGGTCTGCCGACCCTGGCGATGGCGGCGCTGATGCTCGTCAACGGCATCTTGGCTTCCGGCATGATCCTCGCCTACGCGGCCGCGCGCGCCCACAACCCGCCGGAGGCGAGTGGCGCGACGTACGGCATCGTCAATACCGGCGTCGTCGGGTCGGGCGCCATCTTCCAGCCGCTGCTGGGGCTGCTGCTCGATCTCAACTGGGATGGCGCCATGCGGGCGGGCGCACGCGTCTATTCGGCGGATGCCTACGATGCGGCTTTCGCGATCCTGCCATGCGTCGCGGCCATCGGTACGCTTGCCGCCGCCTTGACGCGCGAAAAGCCCGTAGCCTGATCCGAGCCGGCCGGATCAAGCCCCTACACAAAACAGGTCCATGCGGGCTATTTTGCCGTGCAACAGCCGCCAACGAGGAAGCCCCCAGTCATGTCCGACAAGCCGATCGACAAGTCGAAACTGCCCAGCCGCCATACGACGGTGGGGCCGACCAGTGCCGCGCATCGCTCGATGCTCTACGCGATGGGCCTGTCGAAGGAGCAGATCGCCCAGCCGCTCGTCGGTGTCGTCACGACCTGGAACGAGGCGGCCCCCTGCAACATCACGCTGTCGCGTCAGGCGCAGGCCGCCAAGAAGGGCGTTGCCGCGGCCGGTGGCACGCCGCGCGAGTTCACCACGATTACCGTGACCGACGGCATCGCCATGGGCCACGCGGGCATGCACAGTTCGCTCGTCAGCCGCGAAGTCATCGCGGACTCGGTCGAGCTGACCGTCCGCGGCCACTGCTACGACGCGCTGATCGGCATCGCCGGCTGCGACAAGTCGCTACCCGGCCTGATGATGTCGATGCTGCGTCTCAACGTGCCGTCGATCTTCATCTATGGCGGCACGATCCTGCCCGGCAAGTTCAAGGGCCGCGACGTGACCATCGTCGACGTGTTCGAAGGCGTGGGCGCGAACGCCGCCGGCAAGATGAGCGATGCCGATCTCGAACTTCTCGAGCAGACGGCGCTGCCGACGGGCGGATCGTGCGGCGGCCAGTTCACGGCCAACACGATGGCCTGCGTATCCGAGGCCATCGGCCTCGCCCTGCCGGGTTCGGCCGGAACGCCCGCACCCTACGACAGCCGCGACCGTTGGTGCGTTGAGTCCGGCGAGCAGATCGTCGAGCTGATCCGGCGCAACATCCGCCCGCGCGACATCGTGACCCTGAAGTCGCTCGAAAACGCGGCGCGCGTGGTCGCGGCGACGGGCGGCTCGACGAACGCGGGCCTGCATCTGCCGGCCATGGCGCACGAGGCGGGTATCAAGTTCGACCTGTCGGACGTGGCCGAGATCATGCGCTCGACCCCTTACATCGCCGACCTGATGCCCGGCGGGAAGTACACGGCGGTCGACCTCTATTCGGTCGGCGGCGTGCCCGTCGTGATGAAGGAGATGCTGGACGCCGGCATCCTGCACGGCGACTGCCTGACGGTGACCGGCAAGACCATCGCCGAGAACCTGAAGGACGTGAAATTCCCCGAGAACCAGAAGGTCGTCTACCGCGTCGCGTCGCCGATAACCAAGACCGGCGGCGTGGTCGGCCTCAAGGGCAACCTGGCACCCGAGGGCGCCATCGTGAAGGTCGCGGGCATGAAGAAGCAGGTGTTCCGCGGCCCCGCGCGCGTCTTCGAGCGCGAAAACGAGGCGCTTGCCGCCGTTCTCAAGCGGGACATCAAGGACGGCGACGTCATCGTCATCCGCAACGAAGGGCCGAAGGGCGGCCCCGGCATGCGCGAGATGCTGTCGACGACGGCCGCTCTCTACGGCTGGGGCAAGGGCGACGAGATCGCGCTGATCACCGACGGCCGCTTCTCCGGCGGGACGCGCGGTTTCTGCGTCGGGCATGTGAGTCCCGAGGCCGCGCTCGGCGGGCCGATCGGGCTCGTCAAGGATGGCGACATCATCTCCATCGATGCCGTGAAAGGCACGCTTTCGCTGGAAGTCGACGATGCCGAACTCGCCAAGCGCAAGGCGGCCTGGAAGCCGCGCGCGCACGACTTCCAGTCGGGCACGTTGTGGAAGTATTCGCAGACGGTCGGAACGGCGGCATACGGGGCGGTCACGCATCCGGGCGGCGCCAAGGAAACCAAGAGCTACGCGGACAGCTGATGGCACGCATCGCAGTCGGAACTTTCCAGCACGAAACCAACACCTTCGCTCCGTCGAAAGCCGACCGTGCCGCGTTCGAGCGCGGCGGCGGCTGGCCGTCGATGGTGCGGGGGGCGGCGATCCCGCCGGCCTTCGCCGGCATGAACGTGCCGATCGCCGGGTTCATTTCGGCGGCGACGGCGGCAGGCCATTCGCTGGTCCCGCTCATCTGCGCCAACGCGACCCCGTCGGCCGAGGTCTCGGACGAGATCTTCGAGATCGTCATGGACGCGATGTGCACGGATCTCGCCAAGGCCCTGCCGGTCGACGCGGTCTATCTCGACCTGCACGGCGCCATGGTCACCGACAGCCTCGAGGACGGCGAGGGCGAGATCGTCGCGCGCGTGCGCAAGGTCGTCGGCCCGCGCGTGCCGGTCGTCGTCTCGCTCGACCTGCACGCCAACGTCACGCGCGCGATGATCGATCTGGTCGACGCTTGCGTCGCCTACCGCACCTATCCGCACGTCGACATGGCGGAGACGGGCGGGCGCGCGTTCGGCCTGCTCGACCGGCTGCTGAAATCGGGCAGCCGGCTGGCGGGCGCGTTCCGGCAGATGCCCTACATCATCCCGATCACGGCGCAGTGCACGCTGATCGAACCGGGCGTGGGCCTCTATCGCCGTCTGGCCGAGATCGAGACGCGCACCGGTGTCGTCCTGTCGTACTGCACCGGTTTCCCGGCCGCCGACATCCGCGACTGCGCGCCGTCGGTTTTCGGCTATGGCCCCGACAAGGCCGGGATCGAGGCCGCCGTCGGCGAACTTGCCCGTGCGGTCGAGGACGCCGAGAAGGATTACGTCGCCGAGCTCTATACGCCCGAGGACGCGATCAAACGCGCTGTCGCACGCGGCGGGCGCAACGGCAAGCCGGTCGTGCTCGCGGATACGCAGGACAATCCTGGGGCCGGCGGCAACGGCGACACGACGGGCCTGCTCGCCGCGATGCTGCGCCTGCGCCCGCAAGGCGCGGTTCTCGGCATGCTCATCGATCCCAAGGCGGCGAAGTTCGCGCACGAGGTCGGCGTCGGCAATACGGCCGAGATGCGCATAGGTGCCATTTCCGGCTGGCCAGGCGTCGAGCCCGTCACCGGACCCTTCAAGGTGCTGCGCACCGGCGACGGGCAGTTCCTGTGCACGGGGCCCTTCTACGGCGGAAGCCGCATGAAGCTCGGGCCGATGGCGCTTGTCGAGGCGAACGGCGTGCGCGTCGTGCTGTCGTCGCACAAGGTCCAGACGGCGGATCAGGAAATGTTCCGTCATCTGGGTGTCGAGCCGGTTCGCGAGCGGATCGTCGCGGTCAAGAGCTCGGTCCATTTCCGTGCGGACTTCCAGCCGATCGCCGAGGAAGTTCTTGTCGTCGCCACGCCGGGGCCGAACCCGGCTGATCCGGCTGCCCTGACATGGAAGCGCCTTCGCCTCGGCATCCGGCTTCGCCCGCACGGGCCGGTCTTCAAAGGGGCTGCCGCATGATCCGGGCGAGTACGGTTGCTCTGGGCCTGATGCTGTTCGCGGCCGCTCCGCTGCAAGCGCAACCCGCCGACCGGCACGAAGGCTATTATTATCCGCAGCCTTCGAGCCAAGAGACCTATGTCGCCCGCGCGAAGGTCCTGATCGACGCGACGCGCGACAAGCGGCTCGAGTTCGTCAACGGCATCACGGCGTCGCAGCTCGCCGCAACTTATGCGCCGCAGTACGTCGTTTTCGCGAAAGGCGACCGGGCGGACCGGCTGATCGTCGTTTCGCTGGTGCCGGGCCAGTTGGATACCGTTTTCCGGGTGCGTGCCCTGCTGGCACAATTGACGGCGGTCGCTCGCGGCGCCCCGCTGCTGCAGGACTATGGGGTCGACAATTTGTTTACCTTTCTGGATGTATTGAAGCTCATGGGCTTCACGCGCGTCACGCTGAGCGACGGCGACAGGTTCGCCCACCAGATCGCGATCCGATAGAACGGATCGGCCGGAGGACGGGAAGATGGACGGAAACGACGCGCAGATGTCTCAATCCAGGATGCTTGCGAACGTCGCGACCGAAGCCGGGTCGCTCGGAATCGAGATCGCCGACGTCGCTGGCTACATCGAAGAGCTGACGGGAAACCTGAAGTCCCAGGTCAGTCATTTCGGCGCAGTGCGCAGCGCCACCGAAGAACTGACGCAAGCGAACGCCGCCGTTGCGGCCGCCGCCGGCGAAGTCGGCCGGAACTCGGCACGCGTGCTCGAGGAGATGGACGGCTCGCGCAAGCAGGTGGATAGCGCCATCGCCGACATCGCCGCACTCGTCGAGACCACGCGCAACTTCGCGACCGAGCTTTCCGGCCTCCGCACCGCCCTCGACCAGATCGGCCGGGTCGCGAAAGGCATCGACGCGATCGCTCGCCAGACGAACCTGCTGGCGCTCAACGCGACGATCGAAGCGGCGCGGGCCGGCGAAGCGGGGAAGGGGTTCGCCGTCGTCGCGGGCGAAGTGAAGGCGCTCGCGCGCCAGACCGCCGAGGCGACTTCGGAAATCGATTCCACGCTGAAGGCGCTTGCCGACAAGGCTGGAAGGCTCATCGGGCAGTCCGAGTCCTCGATAAAGCGCGCCCAGTCGGCGGAGACCGGGGCCGCCTCGATCGGTCAGGTCATGGCATCCATCGGTTCCCACATGTCCGGCGTCTCTTCGCAGATCGGCCAGATCAGCAACGCGGTCGGCGAGATCGACCAGCGATCGATGAAAGTTTCCGATTCGATTCGCGAGATGACGACGGGCGTCGAGGCGTCGACGAAGGCGCTCGACAGCACGCGCGAGCGCGTCGACAGGCTCGTGGCGATGGGCGAACGGTTGATCGCGGTTACGGCCGCTTCCGGCCTCGAGACGGTCGACACGCCGTTCATCAAGGCTGCGCAAGAAACGGCCGCGAAGCTTGCGGCCGCCCTCGAAGGTGCGGTCAAGGCGGGCGAACTTTCGATGTCCGACCTGTTCGACGACAAGTACGCTCCGATCCCCGGCACAAATCCGCAGCAGATGCGCACGCGCTTCGTCGACGCGACGGACCGGCATTTTCCCGCCATCCAGGAGCCGATGCTGGGGCTCGATCCGCGCGTCGTGTTCTGCGCCGCCGTCGACCGCAACGGCTTTCTGCCCACGCACAACGCCAAGTTCTCGAAGCCGCAGGGCAGCGACGTGGCGTGGAACACGGCCAATTCGCGCAACCGACGCATCTTCGCCGACCGGGTCGGCCTTGCGGCCGGCCGCAGCGAACAGGCGTTCCTCGTGCAGACCTACCGGCGCGACATGGGCGGCGGGCAGTATGCACTGATGAAGGATGTGTCGGCGCCGATCACCGTCGGCGGGCGCCACTGGGGCGGCCTGCGGCTCGCCTACAAGATCTAGGCTGCGCGGATTTCCACGAAAGCCGGCGTGTGGTCCGACGGCTTTTCCCAGCCGCGCGGCGTCCGGTCGACACCGGCGTCCTCCAGCCTGTCCGCCGCCTGCGGCGACAGCAGCAGATGGTCGATGCGCAGGCCATGGTCGTGCGTGAACCGGTCGCGGAAATAGTCCCAGTACGTGAACATCCGGGCGTTCGGATGGCGCTGGCGCAGCGCGTCGGTCCAGCCCTGATGGACGAGCGTGCGCCACGCCGCGCGCGACTGCGGCTGGACAAGCGCATCGCCGGCCATCGCCTTCTCGTCCCACACGTCGGCGCCGGTCGGGCAAACATTGTAGTCGCCGCCGAGCACGACCGGCATTTCGAGGGCGAGCAGTCCGCGCGCGTGATCTGCAAGCCGTGTCATCCAGGCGAGCTTGTAGTCGAATTTCGGGCCCGGCTGCGGATTGCCGTTGGGCAGATAGATCGACGCGACGCGCACGGTGCCGACCGTTGCTTCGATATAGCGCGACTGTTCGTCGGACGGATCGCCCGGAAGGCCGCGCACGACGTCCTCGATCGGGCCTTTTGCGAGGATCGCGACCCCGTTGTAGGTCTTCTGGCCGTGCGTGGCGATGTTGTAGCCCAGCGTCTCGATTTCCATTGCCGGAAACTCGGCATCGACGCACTTCAGTTCCTGAAGGAGGGCGACGTCGGGCGAGGCCTGCTTCAGCCACGCGACCAGATGCGGTGCACGCGCGCGCACCGAATTCACGTTCCAGGTCGCGATCTTCAAGGAGGGTTCTCTAGACCGAGAACGAGTTGCCGCAACCGCAGGAACTCTTGGCGATCGGGTTCTTGATCTGGAACGACGAGCCGATCATGTCCTCGACATAGTCGATCTGCGAACCGCCCAGCAGTTCGAGCGATGTTTCGTCGATGACTACCGTGGCGCCGTCGCGCTCGACGACAAGGTCGCCTTGCGCGGGCGCGTCGTCGAACGTGAAACCGTACTGGAAGCCCGAGCAGCCGCCGCCGGACACGGAGATACGCAGCATCATGCCCTTGTGTTCCTCCTGCGAGAGGATGAAGGCGATGCGCTTGGCCGCGGATTCCGTCACGTTGACGGTCTTCGGCGTGTCGGCGACGGTGGCGTCGGTCATGGTCGAGCTCCTGATCTTGCCCAACAGTTAAGAATTGTTCCCGCGATGTCAATGGACGGATGCGAACGAACGCAAAACATCCCTTGGCCGGCTGTGGGGATTCGACATTGCGGGGGCGGGTGCCCGACGTTAGCTTGCCCGGGTCATGCAAGGGATTCTCCCAGCCGAGTCGACTTTGCGTGCCTTGCCGCCGGAACGGAGCGGGCGGGCGGTTTTCGCGTGCTTTCCGCAACTTAGCCGGGGTCGCCGCGTTCCCGAGCCGGAGAGCGCGCTGCGCTCCGCCTTCCAGCGCGACCGCGACCGGGTCATCCATTCGACCGCCTTCCGGCGTCTCAAGCACAAGACGCAGGTCTTCGTTGCGCACGAGAGCGACCATTTCCGCACGCGCCTTACCCATTCGCTCGAAGTGTCGCAGATCGCCCGCACGCTCGCGCGCACGCTCGGGCTGGACGAGGATCTTACCGAATGCGTGGCGCTGGCCCACGACCTCGGCCACACCTGCTTCGGCCATGCGGGCGAGGAGGCGTTGCATGCCGCCATGGCGCCCTATGGCGGCTTCGACCACAACGCGCAGACGCTGCGCGTTCTGACGAAGCTGGAATGCCGGCATGTCGGCTTCGACGGCCTGAACCTGACGTGGGAAAGCCTCGAAGGTGTCGTCAAGCACAACGGCCCGCTGCATCCGCCGCTGCCGGCGGCGGTCGCCGAATACGTGTCCGGACACGATCTGGAACTCGACACGTTTCCCGGTGCGGAAGCGCAGGTCGCCGCCCTTGCCGACGACATTGCATACAACGCGCACGATCTCGACGACGGGCTGCGCGCAGGGCTGTTCGGAATCGACGATCTTGCCGACCTGCCGCTCGTCGGGCCGACCTGTGCCGCGATCCGTGCCCGGCATCCCGGTATCGAGCCGGCGCGCCTTGCGGGCGAGCTTGTCCGTCGTCTGGTCGGCGCCATGGTCGACGACGCGCTCGGCGAGACGCGCGCGCGCATCGCGACAGCCCGCCCGGATTCCGCCGACGCAATCCGGCATCTCGACCATCCGGTCGTCGCCTTTTCCGTTCCGTTCGGCCATCAAATGGCCGCGATCAAGGGGTTTCTTTTCGAACGCATGTACAGACATCCGACCGTCAACGAGATGACTTCGAAGGCGCGCCGCGTCGTGCGCGTCCTTTTCGACCGCTACATGGCCGATCCGGCGCAGCTGCCCGTGCAGTGGCAGGCGCGTGCCGGTGCCCGTGCCGTCGCGGATTATATCGCCGGGATGACCGACAATTTCGCGCTCAAGGAGCATGCGCGCCTGGTCGGAGCGGCCGCATGAACATCTTCGCCGACTTCCATGCCGCACTCGGCGTGGCGCTCGAAGCGCTGGTCGCGGAAGGCAAACTGCCGCCGGGTCTCGATCTTGCGCGCGCGGTCGTCGAACCGCCGCGCGATCCGTCGCACGGCGACCTGTCGACGAACGCGGCACTCGTGCTTGCGAAGGGGGCGGGGACGAAGCCGCGCGACGTGGCGCAGATGCTCGCCGACAAGCTTTCCGCCGACCCGCGCGTCGAGAAGACGGAAATCGCCGGGCCGGGTTTCGTCAACCTGCGTCTCAACGTGTCGATCTGGCGCGATCTCGTCCGCGCGATCCTCGCACAGGGAACGGCCTATGGCTCGGGCAAGGCCGGCGGCGGTCGCCCCGTGAACGTCGAGTACGTGTCGGCGAACCCGACCGGGCCGATGCATGTCGGCCATTGCCGCGGCGCCGTGGTGGGCGACGCGCTCGCCTCGCTGCTCGACAAGACCGGCTTTGCGGTGACGCGCGAATACTACATCAACGATGCCGGCGCGCAGGTCGACACGCTCGCGCGATCGGCGCATCTGCGCTATCGCGAAGCGCTCGGCGAAAATATCGGCCCGATCCCGGAAGGCTACTATCCGGGCGAGTACCTGATCCAGGTCGGCAAGGATCTGGCGGCAAAGTTCGGCGAGAAGTACCGCGCGGCACCGGAAGCCGACTGGCTGGCCGAGTTCCGCGAGTTCGCCATCTCGGCGATGATGGACCTGATCCGCGCGGATCTCGCCGCACTGGGCGTGCGCCATGCGGTGTTCACGAGCGAGCGTCGCAACATCGTGGGCGAGGGGCGCGTCGAGGAGGCGATCGACCGACTGAAGCTGCGCGATCTCGTCTATACCGGCGTGCTCGAGCCGCCCAAGGGCATGAAGCCCGACGACTGGGAGCCGCGCCCCCAGCTTCTGTTCAAGGCGACGGAGTTCGGCGACGACGTCGACCGGCCGCTGCGCAAGTCCGACGGGAGCTGGACGTACTTCGCGGCGGACATGGCCTACCATCTCGACAAGTACCGGCGCGGCTTCGTGCGTCTGATCGACGTGTGGGGCGCCGACCACGGCGGCTACGTCAAGCGCGTCGACGCGGCGGTCAAGGCGCTGTCCGAAGGGCGCGCCAGCTTCGAAGTCAAGCTCTGCCAGATGGTCAATCTGATGGACAAGGGCGAGCCGGTGAAGATGTCGAAGCGCTCGGGCAACTTCGTCACGCTGCGCGACGTGGTCGACGAGGTCGGCGCCGACGTCGTGCGCTTCGTCATGTTGACGCGCAAGCAGGACCAGCACCTCGATTTCGACTACGCGAAGGTCCGCGAGCAGTCGAAGGACAACCCGGTCTTCTACGTGCAGTACGCGCATGCGCGCCACCGCTCGGCGTTCCGGCAGGCGCAGCAGGCGTTCCCGGGCATCGACACGTCGGATGCCGCACTGGCCAAGGCCGATCTCGACCGCATCTGCGACGCCGAGGAACTGGCGCTGCTGCGGCAGATTTCCGGTTTCCCGCGCATGCTCGAGGCGGCGGCCGACGCGGGCGAACCGCATCGCGTCGCGTTCTGGCTCTACGATCTTGCGTCGCAGTTCCATGCGCTGTGGAGCCGCGGCAACCACGAGACGGCGTTGCGCTTCGTCGTGCCCGAAGACCGCGCTCTCACGCTGGCGCGCCTGGCGTTGTTGCGCGCGCTCGGCCTTACCGTCGCATCCGGGCTCGAACTGCTCGGCGTGCGTCCCGCCGAGGAGATGCGCTAGCCGATGCTGCCCGAAGGTGCCAGCCCCATCCTGAAGGTCGACGGCGAACCGGCGCACGAACGTGTCGCCGCCGGCAAGCCGTCGGGCAGGGTCGGCATGCGCGCTTTCGGGGCGGTTTTCGCGTTCGCCGTCATCGTGGGCTTCGGAAGCCTGGTCGCCTATTACTTCGTCCAGAACCGCGACGGGACGCTCGATCCGGCCAACATTCCGGTCGTGCGCGCCGATCCGCGGCCGATGAAGGTGAAGCCCGAGAATCCCGGCGGTATCGAGGTTCCGTTCCAGAACACCGAGATCTACGACCGCGTCGGACAGCAAAGTAGCGGCGCTTCGGCGGGACGCGCACCCGCATCCGCTCCCGCGCGGCCGGGCGAACGCCTGATGCCGGGACCGGAGGCGCCGATGCCGCGCCCGCAACCGCCGCCGGCACCCGTCGCCGCGATCCCTGCCGTGCCCGAAATCGTGGTGCCGCCCGATGCGGTGGTCGTCACGCCTGCAGCGCCCGCTCGTACGGCGCCGGCCGCGACGGTTCCGCCCCCGGCACCTGCCGGGCCGCCGCCGGCGACGGCCCGGCCGATACCCGCACCTCCACCACCGCTGGCCGCTCCGGCGTCGACGCAGGCGGGGGCGGGTGCGCGCATCCAGCTTGCCTCGGTCCGCGACATGGCCGACGCGCAGCGCGAATGGGCGCGCGTCGCCCGCCAGTATTCCGATCTGCTCGGCGGTCTCGCGCCGCAGTTCGTTCCGGCAGACCTGGGCGATCGCGGCGTTTTCATCCGCGTTCAGGCCGGCCCCTTCGCAAGCCCCGAAGCCGCCCGGGCCGCATGCGATGCCTTGCGCGCGCGCGGCGCAGGCTGCAACGTAGTGCGCTGATGACCAGACGCCACCCGCTCGCCGCGATCTTCGGATGCGCCGGCACCGCCCTCTCGCCGGACGAGTTCCGGTTCATCCGCGAATCCGATCCGCTCGGATTCATCATCTTCGCGCGCAACATCTCCACGCCGGACGCCACGAAGGCGCTCGTCGCCTCGTTCCGCGAGGCGGTCGGTCGCGCCGATGCGCCGGTCCTGATCGACCAGGAAGGCGGTCGCGTGGCGCGCCTGCGGCCGCCGCACTGGCGCAAATCGCCGCCGGCCCGGGCCTTCGTCGAACGTGCTGCCGTCCGCGGGCAGGCGGCCGCCATCGCGGCAGTGCGGACGAATTTCCGGCTGATTGCCGCCGAGCTTTCCGAATTGGGCGTCGATGTCGATTGTGCGCCCGTGGCCGACGTTCCGATCCCCGGCTCGCACGACGTGATCGGCGACAGGGCCTATGGCGCCGATCCGGCGATGATCGCCGCCTACGGACGCGCCGTGGCCGACGGGCTTCTCGACGGCGGCGTAATCCCGGTCGTCAAGCACATGCCCGGCCACGGCCGCGCGCGGTCGGACAGCCATCACGAACTTCCGACCGTCGATGCTTCGCGCGCCGAGCTGGAGCGCACCGACTTCGCGCCGTTCAAGGCGCTGGCGGACCTTCCCTGGGCGATGACCGCGCACGTGAAATTCCTCGCGATCGATCCCGAGCGCCCGGCGACGACGTCGGCCTATCTGATCGAGAACGTGATCCGCCGGCATATCGGCTTCGGCGGCCTGCTGCTGTCCGACGACCTGTCGATGCAGGCGCTCGCCGGCACGATGGCGGAGCGCACGCGCGCCTGCCTTTTCGCGGGCTGCGACGTGGTCCTGCATTGCAACGGCGATTTCGCCGAGATGGAACAGGTGGCGCTTTCCGCGCGACCGCTCGACGACGACGGTGCCGAGCGTGTGGCCGCCGGCGTGCGGATGCGCAATTCCCGCGCCAATGCCGGCTTCGACGTGGCCCGCGCCGAGGCGGAACTGAGCGAGTTCCTGGTCGGCTGAACCGATACGAAGCGAAGGAGTCCCCACGTGCTGACGATCTACGGCGTCTACCGCTCGCGCGCGTCGCGCATCATCTGGCTTGCCAACGAATTGGGCATTCCGTTCAAGCACGTTCCCGTCATCCAGGCCAACCGCGTGCCCGATCCGCTTGCCAAGGGCGCGCCGCTCAACACGCAAAGCCCGGAATTCCTGAAGGTGAACCCCTTCGCGCGCATTCCGTCGGTCGACGACGGCGGTCTCGTGCTGCACGAATCGCTCGCGATCAATCTCTATCTCGCGCGCAAGCACGGCGGCCCGCTCGCCCCGGCGACGCCGGCCGAGGACGGCCAGATCGAGATGTGGTCGTTCTGGGCCGCGACCGAGGTCGAGCCGCACTCGATCCAGGTGCTCTACAACATGGTCGGCAAGCCGCCGGCCGAGCGCGACGCCAAGCTTGCGGCCGCCTCGGTCGAGGCACTGCGCAGCCGGTTCGCGTTTCTCGACGGGTCGGTCGGTGCCGGAAAATACCTCGTCGGCGGACGTTTCACGGTCGCGGACATCAACGTGGCCGAAATCGTCCGCTACGCAACGCCGGCGACCGCGCTTTTCGACGCGGCGCCGAACGTCAAGGCGTGGCTTGCCGACTGCCAGTCCCGCCCGGCCTTCAAATCGATGTGGGCGACGCGCGATAAGGAACCGGCCTGACCCCGCCGACGGACATCGGATGCCGGAAATCTGTGGAAAAGGTGGTGCTTCCGTCGTCCCGATCCATGGAGTATCCAAATTGAGGACCGGAGCGTCGAGTCGCGACGCTCACCATTCAATTTATCCTTCCGTTACAGTTTCTTGCGTATCGAAGTTACGGTGAAATGTCAGCTGAACGAGTCAAGGCAATGCCGGCAAACGCGAGCGAGCTGATTTTCCGATGACTGCGCCCGCCGATACGAGTTTCGAAGCCGACCCGGAACGGCCGCCGCTGGTGGCCGACGACGGGTCGCTCGTCGTCAATCTGGGTGCCTATGACGGGCCGATCGACCTGCTGCTCGGGCTGGCGCGCGACCAGAAGGTCGACCTGACGCGCATTTCGATCCTCGCGCTTGCCGAGCAGTATCTGGCCTTCATCGCGGCCGCCAAGCGGCTGCGTCTGGAAATCGCGGCCGACTATCTCGTCATGGCGGCTTGGCTCGCCTTCCTGAAATCGAAGCTGCTGCTGCCGCCCACGCCGGAAGAACCGGAGCCGGAACCGACGGCGGCCCAGATGGAAGCCGCACTTCGCTATCAGCTCCAGCGTCTGCAGGCGATGCAGGAGGCGGGTGCCCGCCTGATGGGACGCGGCCTGCTTGGACGCGACGTTTTCGTGCGCGGCATGCCCGAGGGTGTGCCGGTCGAGACGACCGAGGTCTGGGACATCAAGCTCATCGACCTGCTGAAAGCCTATGCCGAGTACCGCAACCGCACGTCGGAGAAGCCCGTCCTGCGCATCGTGGCGACCGAACTCGACACGATGGAGGCGGCGATCGAACGGCTGTCGCATATGCTGGGCAGCATGGTCATCCCGGACTGGACGACGCTCCAGTCGTTCCTGCCCTCCGGTCTCCGCGACGACACGGTCGGGCGCAGCCATGTCGCGGCCACGCTTTCCGCCACGCTGGAACTCGTGCGCACCGGCCGCCTGCAGATCCGCCAGGACAGCACCTTCGGGCCGATCTATCTGCGTCGGCCGCCGGAAAACCAGATCGCCGAATTCCCCGTCGACAGGACAACGCAATGAATACGTCCACCGAGATCGCCGAACCGGAAACCGAAGCGGCCGACGAGACCGCCCCCGTCGCCGAAACGCCGGAAACGGATGTCGTCGAGCTTCCGCCCGAAGAACTCCACGCCCAGGCGGTGCGCGTCGTCGAAGCGCTCGTCTTCGCCTCGTCCGAGATGCTGAGCGTCAAGGATATCGCCCGCCGGCTGCCGAAGAGCGTCGACGTGAAGGCGGTGCTGGCCGAAATCGAGGAAACCTATTCGGCACGCGGCGTCAATTTCGTGCGCGTCGCGGGCAAGTACGCGTTCCGCACGGCCGCCGACGTGGCCGACAAGCTCAAGATAGAGCGCGTCCAGTCGCGCAAGCTGAGCCGTGCCGCCCTCGAGACGCTCGCGATCGTCGCGTACCAGACGGCCGAGGACAAGCCGGTCACGCGCGCCGAGATCGAGGAGATCCGCGGCGTGGCGCTGTCGAAGGGCACGCTCGAGATCCTGATGGAAGCCGGCTTCGTCGGTCCCAAGGGCGTGCGCGAGACGCCGGGGCGGCCGGTCACCTACGCGACCACCGACAGGTTCCTCGAGCATTTCGGGCTCGACGGGATCAAGGCGCTGCCCGGTCTTCGCGAACTGGGCGAACTGGGCCTGCTCGATACGCGCCCGGCCGTCAGCGCCTACAGCGAGGATAGCGGCCTCGCCGCGCAGCCCGAGATGGGCGAGGCGGCCGAGAACGAGCCGGAACTGGTCGACGACCGCGAGATGTCGGCCGGCGAAGCCCCCGCCGAGACGCCCCGCGCCGAGTGAAGTTGCGCCCGGGGCGGACGTCGCCTAGCTTGCCCCGGTCATGACAGTCGTTCCACGCATCGATCTCGATCGCAAAGTGCCGGACCTGCCGGGGCTGCGCCTGCAGGGTGTGTCCCATTCGTTCGGCACCATCCGCGCGCTCGCCGACGTGTCCCTCGCCGTGGTTCCGGGCGAGCTCGTCTGTCTTCTCGGCCCGTCGGGATGCGGGAAGTCGACGCTGCTGCGCGTCGCGGCGGGTCTCGAGCCGCTGCAGAAAGGCTCAGTCGTCCTCGACGGCTGTGCCGTCGCCGAGCCGGGCTATGCGGTGCCGCCGGAACGGCGCGGCGTCGGGCTCGTGTTCCAGGACTATGCGCTGTTCCCGCATCTCGACGTCGCCGACAACGTCGCGTTCGGCCTTGCCGGAATGGACGCCGGTGCGCGGGCCGCACGCGTTCGCGAAGCGCTTGAATCGGTCGGCATGCTCGACAGCCTGCATGCCTGGCCACACACGCTTTCCGGCGGCCAGCAGCAGCGCGTGGCGCTGGCGCGCGCGCTGGCACCCCGGCCGCGCGTCGTGCTGATGGACGAACCGTTCTCCGGCCTCGACGCGCGCCTGCGCGAGTCCATCCGCGACGATACGCTGCACGTCCTCAAGCGCAGCGGCGCCGCGACGCTGATGGTCACGCACGATCCGGAAGAGGCGATGTTCATGGCCGACCGGATCGCCGTGATGCGCGAAGGCAGCATCGAGCAGGACGACGTTCCGCTTCGCGTCTACGGCGAGCCGGCGACGGCGTTCGTCGCGCGCTTCTTCGGCCAGCTCAACGAGATCGCGACGCGTATCGCCGGGGGCAGCGCTCCGACGCCGTTCGGGCCGGTGTCGGCCCCGGGGTTCGCCGACGGTGCAGGGGTTCGCGTACTGATCCGGCCGGAAGGGCTGCGCCTGCGCGCGGACCCGGACGCGGCGTGCCCGGCGAAGGTTCTGGCCGCACGGCTGCTCGGCCGTTCATCGTGGATCCATCTGTGTCTGGGACAGGCGGCGGGCGAGGGGGCGGACGACCACAGCCACTTCCATGCCCGCGTGCCGGGACGCTTCCTGCCGGCGGAAGGCGACGTGCTCGGCGTCGAACTCGATCCGGCGCAAGTCTTTGTTTTTCCCGCCGACACCCCTATCTAAGGGGTAGAAATTCCGCCCGGGAGCGGTTGCGGTAGGCGCGCGCGTCTGCCACACTCCGCCCCGACTTCGACCGGCGGTCCGCCCGGAACGCTTTTTGAAACAGCGTTCTAGCGATCCGGTCTTCGCATTCACGGGAGCGACTTCGATGGGTATGACGAGCATCTGGCACTGGCTGATCCTTCTGGTGGTCGTGCTGCTTCTTTTCGGCGCGGGCAAGATCCCCAAGCTGATGGGCGACATGGCTTCGGGCATCAAGGCGTTCAAGAAGGGCATGAAAGACGACGAAGCGGATGCCGCCCAGCCTGCGCAGGCCGGTGCAGCCCCTCAGGTGACCGCGACGCCGGCAACCGCCCACGACGCATCCGCCGAGAAGCCGAAGGTCTAGTCCGGACGGCTGCCGGGGAAGGCGCGCGGTAACGCCATGCTGGATCTGAGTTGGGGCGAGATCGTGCTGATCGGGGCCGTGGCGGTGATTTTCATCGGCCCGAAGGAACTCCCGAATGCCCTGCGCACGATGGGCAAGTTCATGGGAAAAGCGCGCACGATGGCGCGCGAGTTCCAGAACAACGTCGACGACATGATCCGCGAGGCCGAACTCGAGGAAGTGAAGAAGAAGGTCCAGTCCGTGACGAGCGTCACGTCGGGCGGACTTTCCGGCGCCATCCAGAACGCGATCGATCCGAAGGGCGAGATCCAGAAGGCGTTGGCGCCGCCCGAGATGCCGGCCATTTCGGAACTTCCGCCTCCGCCCGCGCCGCCGGCTCCCGCACCGGCGCCCGCGGTCGCGGCGCCCGTTGAGACCGCCGCACCCGTTTCCGCCGCCGCAAAAGCGAACTGATCCGAATCTCCCGTGGCTGACGAACTCGACGACAAGAAAATGCCGCTGCTCGAACATCTGGTCGAGCTGCGCCAGCGGCTGCTCTATTCGATCCTCGCGTTCTTGGCGTGCTTCATCCTCGCCTATTACTTCCATACCCAGATCTTCAATTTCCTCGTCGATCCGCTGCAGCAGGTATTCGACGGCCAGTCCGGCCGCCGGATGATCTTCACCGCGCCGACCGAAGCGTTCTTCACCTACATCAAGGTCGCGTTCTTCGCCGGCGTGTGCATCGCCTTCCCCGTCATCGCGACGCAGATCTGGATGTTCGTGGCCCCCGGACTCTACAAGCACGAGAAGAACGCGTTCCTGCCGTTCCTCGTCGCAACGCCGGTGATGTTCACGATGGGAGCGGCGCTGCTCTACTACATCGTGCTGCCGGTGGCCCTGAAGTTCTTCGCCAGCTTCGAAGTGCCGGCGGGCGAGGGGGCGTTGCCCATCCAGCTCGAAGCGAAGATGAGCGAGTATCTCTCGCTCGTCATGACGCTGATCCTCGCCTTCGGCATCAGCTTCGAACTGCCGGTCCTGCTCCTCCTCCTCGTGCGCGTCGGCATCGTTTCGGCCGCCACGCTCGCCGAGAAGCGCCGCTACGCGGTCGTCGGCGTCGTCGCCTTCGCCGGCGTCGTCACGCCGCCCGACGTGCTGAGCCAGCTTTCGCTCGCGATCCCGATGTACCTGCTCTACGAGGCGTCGATCTGGATCGGCTACGTGATCGAGAAGCGCAAGAGCGAGGCCGAGGCCGCGGAAGAAGCCGAGGCGAACGCCGCCGAAGCGCCCGCCAGTGCCCCTGCGGCGCCGGCGGCACCGGTGCCCGAAACGTCCGTGCCCGAGACCGATTTCAACCAGGCACGCTAAGTCCCGGACGCGAATCGCTTTTTGCCGATCTGTGGACACCCGAGTCGCGCGAACCTTATAAAGATTCGGCGCATCGGGATCGTCGAGTCGAATTCGACCGTCAAGCCCCCCGATCTGGCGCCCGGGACCGGATGTTCGGCAAGCCGATCGACCTCGCAAAGGCGCGCATCCTCGTCGTCAACGACGACGGGATCGCCGCACCGGGCATCGCCCTGCTCGAGCGCGTCGCGCGCACGCTCAGCCGCGACGTCTGGGTCGTGGCGCCCGAGACCGAACAGAGCGCCGTCAGCCACTCCCTGACCATCCGCCGGCCGCTGCGCGTGCGCCATCTCAAGGGCAACCGCTTCGCCGTCGACGGAACGCCGACCGACTGCGTGATGCTCGCGATCCAGGAGATCATGCGCGACAGGCCGCCCACGCTCTGCATTTCGGGCGTCAACCGGGGCGGCAATCTCGCCGACGACGTGACCTATTCGGGCACCATCGCCGCCGCGATGGAGGCGACCATCCTCGGCGTGCCCGCGATCGCCCTTTCGCAGGTCGTCAACCATCCCCATCCGCCGAAATGGTCGACGGCGCAGCACCATGCGGGTGCGGTCATCCGCAAGCTGGCGCGCATCGGCTGGAAGCGCGAAGTGCTGATGAACGTCAATTTCCCCGACGTGGCCCACGGCAAGGTGCGCGGCATCGTCCGCACGGTGCAGGGGCGCTACAAGTCGGGCGACGACATCGTGCGCAATACCGATCCGCGCGGGCTGGTCTACTACTGGATCGGGGCGGCCACGCGCGGCCACGACGACCGCAAGGGAACCGACATCTGGGCGACCGACCGAGGATTCATCTCGGTCACGCCGCTGCATCTCGACCTGACGCATCGCGCGACGCTCAAGTCGCTCGCCAAGCATCTGCCGGAAGTCGCATGAGCACGCCCAACCACCGCATCCGCCTTGTCATGGACCTGCGTGCCGCCGGCATCGCGGATACGGCCGTGCTCTCGGCGATCGAGCGCGTGCCGCGCGAAGCGTTCGTGCCGCCGACCTTCCGCGACCGCGCCTACGAGGATGCGGCCCTGCCGATCGGCCACGCGCAGACCCTGTCGCGCCCGTCGGTCGTCGGCCTGATGACGCAAGCGCTGGAAGCCGGTCCGCGCAGCAAGGTGCTCGAGATCGGCACCGGCTCCGGCTACCAGACGAGCGTGCTGGCGCGCATGGTCCGCCGCGTCTACACGATCGAGCGCCACCGCGAGCTGATGCTGGAAGCCGAAGCGCGCTTCAAGGCGCTGCGCGTGCACAACGTGGTGACGAAGTTCGGCGACGGCTGGCAGGGCTGGCCAGAGCAGGCGCCGTTCGAGCGCATCATCGTGACCGCCGCTCCCGTCGATATTCCGGGGACGCTCGTCGACCAGCTTGCCGACGACGGCGTGATGGTTCTTCCGGTCGGGCTCGAGAAGCGCACGCAGGCCCTGATCCGCGTGCGCAAGACCGGCGGGCGTGCCAAAATCGAGGAACTCGACGCCGTACGATTCGTGCCGATGGTGGCCGGTCTGCCGGTGTGAGGGCAGGGGCCATGCGCAGGTCGGTTCTTTACGCGCTCTTCGCAGTCATCGCCGTCGGACTGGGCGCCTGCGCGCGCAGCGGCCCGCCTGCGCCCGTCGTCGTTGGCGGCGCGCAGACACCGGCGGTCGCGCGCGCGCAGGCGTCGAACGAGGCGATTTCCCCCGGCTCCGCCTATGTCGTCCGCGACGGCGATACGATCTACACGATCTCGCGCCGGTCCGGCGTGCCGACGCGGGCGCTGATCGAAGCGAACAATCTTTCGCCGCCCTATGCGCTCGATGCCGGCAGGCGCCTTTCGATTCCGGCGGTCCGCACGCACGAAGTCCGTCCGGGCGACACGGCTTCGCAAATCGCGCAACGCTACGGCGTGCCGCTGCGCGAACTCGTGCGCGTGAATTCGATCGAGCCGCCTTACGTGATCCGCGTGGGACAGCGCCTGGCAATTCCGGGGGCGGGTGCGTCGCCGTCGCCGGCCGTCGCCGCCGTCAACGAACCGCCGCCGCGTGGTCCTGCGGCGCCGCGCGGAACGGTCGAAGCTGCACCTTTGCCGCCTCCCGCTGCCGCGACGCCTTCCGTCGCTGCGGTACCGGCTCCGGTGCCGCCGACGCCGACATCGCCTGCTCCGCCGATCGCGGCCTCCAATCCGCCGGCTGCGGCACCGGACAGCGACGCCAACACGCGGGCGATGGCAGGGCGCATGCTCTGGCCGGTGCGGGGCGTGATCGTGTCCGAGTACGGCCCCAAGCCGGGCGGCCTGCAGAACGACGGCATCAACATCGCGGCACCGCGCGGCACGGCGTTCCGCGCGGCCGAAAGCGGCGTGGTGATCTATGCCGGCAACGAACTGCGCGGCTTCGGCAACCTGCTGCTGGTGCGCCACGAAAGCGGCTACGTCACCGCCTATGCGCATGCCGACGAACTGGCCGTGCAGCGCGGCGACCAGGTCCGGCGCGGCCAGACGATCGGGCGCGTCGGCTCAAGCGGAAACGTGACCAGTCCGCAACTGCACTTCGAGGTGCGGCGCGGCACGCGGGCGGTGAATCCGATCGATTTCCTGGGATCGCAGGCGAATGCGTCGAACTGACGGCGATGGTCAGGCGGCCGCGCGCTGCTCGGGAACGTCGTTCGCGGCTTTCCGCTCCTCGTCCAGGATCCGCACGACCTCGGTCAGGACATAGTCGAGCGTCAGCTTTTCCGGATGGGGCTGGCGGCGGATGGGGGCGGTCTCGATATCCGGCATTGTCGGTTCCTCAGGCGGCTTTGGGGGTGGGGCTGCGGGCGGCCTCGATCATGGCGCCGGAGACGATCGCGTATGCCGCCGCCCACGCCTCGCAAAGCTTCCCTTCGAATGCAGGACCGAAACACTCGTGAAGCGTTTCGAGCAGCGCCTTGCCGCACGAAACGTAGTGCCGTTCCTGTACGCCGTAGCGGATATGCCGGCGCCCGAGATCGCGTATGCCCTCGAGGATCGGCTCCAGATCGTCGAGCGCGTTCACGATCGTCCCGATCGCCACGACGAGTTTGGCGCATTGGGCCCGCATGTCGCAGCAGGCGAACAGATGCCGCAGCGACGGGTCGATATCGAAGAGGTTCTCGTAGAAGCGCGCCGCCACGGATTCGTGGCTGGGCGCCAGCTTGGCGAAACTGCCGCGGACGAGGGCGATCTGGCTTGGGGTCATTGAACTAGACCTTCGCGCTTACGGAACGCGACAAACGTAGGCGCCGGATGTATCCAGAATATTTCTTATGGCCCGGTTTATTGTTTCAATTGTTTCAATCTCGGCGTTCATTCCTTTCCGGGAACGAACATGTAGCCGGCCCCGCGGACCGTCCGGAGCGTTTCCGGCTTGGCTGGGTCGCGCTCGATCTTGCGGCGGAGTCGCGCGATCCGGATGTCGATGCTGCGATCGAACGGTTCCCACCGTTTATGATGGGCAAGCTCGAGCAGTCGGTCGCGTTCCAGCGGCCGGTTCGGGTTCTGCGCGAAGGCCGCGAGCAGGTCGAACTCCATGGTCGTCAGGACCACCTCGGCCCCGTCGGCGTCGAGAAGCCGGCGCGCGTCGAGTTCCAGCGTGCATCGTCCCATCCGCACGCGCCGCGCGTCGGGAACCGCAGGCACGGCGGGAGAAGGCGGTGTCGACCGGCGACGAAGCACGCTGCGCGCGCGCGCCAGAAGTTCGCGAAGGTCGCACGGCTTTGCGACATAGTCGTCGGCCCCCATTTCCAGCCCGACGACCCGGTCGACCGTGCCGTGCGCGGCGGTCAGCATGATGATGCCGGCGGTCGTCGTCTCGCGCAGCCAGCGTGCGACGCTCAAGCCGTTTTCGCCGGGCATGTTGAGGTCGAGCAGGACGAGATCCGGCCGGAACGATGCGACCTGCGCGCGGGCCGATGCGCCGTCGACGGCCTGGGCCGTGCGGAAGCCCTGCATCTGGAAATACTCGACGAGCATTTCGCGGATGCCGGCTTCGTCGTCCACGATCAGGACGCGCGGGTTTTCGGACAAGGGGGCCTCGGGGTCGGTTCCAGCCCGATTAATGCACGACCCTGGCCGCCGCGCGCAATCTCGACGCGGTACTACAATACTAATCGAGTTTCTTCCCGAGGCGTCCGGCGAGGTCCTGGACGAACTGCCAGGCGACGCGGCCGGAGCGCGCACCGCGCGTGACCGACCACTCGTTCGCCTGCGCGCGCAGTTCCTCGACCGGCAGATCGAGTTCGTAGCGGCGGGCGTAACCCTCGATCATCGCGAAATACGTGTCCTGGTCGGCATTGTGGAATCCGAGCCAGAGGCCGAAGCGGTCGGACAGCGAGACCTTCTCCTCGACAGCTTCGCCGGGATTGATCGCGGTCGAGCGTTCGTTCTCGATCATGTCGCGCGCCATCAGGTGGCGGCGGTTCGACGTGGCGTAGAACACCACGTTGTCCGGGCGCCCCTCGATGCCGCCGTCGAGCACGGCCTTGAGCGACTTGTAAGCCGCGTCCTGCCCGTCGAACGACAGGTCGTCGCAGAACACGACGATGCGCCGCTTCTTGCCGCGCACGTGCGCCAGCAGGCGGGGCAGGGACGGGATGTCCTCGCGGTGGATCTCGATCAGCGCCAGGGCGCGCGGGCGCTTGGCGTTGATTGTCGCGTGCACGGCCTTCACCAGCGACGACTTGCCGGTGCCGCGGGCACCCCAGAGCAGCACGTTGTTTGCGGGCAGGCCGTCGGCGAAGCGCAGCGTGTTGTCGAACAGGATCTCGCGCTGGCGCTCGACGCCGCGCAGCAGGTCGAGATCGACGCGATTGACCTTCGCGACGGTCTCCAGCCGCTTGCCGTCCGCGTTCCAGACGAACGCGTCGCCGGCATCGAGATCGGCCGAGATCGAGGCCGGCGGCGCGATGCGGTCCAGCGCGTCGGCGATGCGGGTCAGCAGGGCGGTGATCTTGGCGTCGTCCATGTGGCGGAGTCCGGCGAGAGGCAAGGGCCGGAAAACTAGCCCCCGGGGATGCAAGTGGTCAATCCGAAAGGGAGATTCCGGCCATATGGGCCGTTGCAATTCGGGGCGTTGCGGCTATAGTCGCGCCCCGACCTCATACCCCCGACCCTGACGACGGAGCCTGCCTCGATGTTCATTTCTCCCGCCTATGCCCAAGCCGCCGGGGGCGGTGCCGCCGACGTCCTGCCGCAGCTGATGCTGATGGCCGCCGTTTTCGTGGTCTTCTACTTCCTGCTGATCCGTCCGCAGCAGAAGAAGGTCAAGGAACACAAGGCGATGGTCGAGGCGCTGAAGCGCGGCGACCGCGTCGTCACGTCGGGCGGCCTTATCGGCACGATCCAGCGCATCGTCTCCGACCGCGAGGCGGTTCTCGAAGTGGGCGACGGCGTTCGCGTTCGCATCATGCGCGCGATGATCTCCGAAGTGATGGCCAAGACCGAACCGCTCGCGGCCGACGACAAGGCCGAAAAGGCCGAGAAGAAGGCGCCGGCCGGCCCGACCTACTGGTCGATGCTGGGCCTGCCCGAAGGTGCGGGCCAGGCGGAAGTCGATGCCGCGATCGAAGGCAAGGCGGGCGACGCGTCGCTGGCCGAAGCCATCGATACGCTGAAGGATCCGGTCAAGCGCAAGCTCTACTCGCGCCTCGGCCACGCCGAGTTCGTCGCCACGCTGAAGGACTGACGCGAACCGGCCTCCGGGCCGGATCCGCGCCGCACGAACGATGCTGTTTTTCTCGCGCTGGAAGATCTGGAGCATCCTCGCCGTCTGCGTGGCGGGCATCCTCATTTCGGTCCCGAACGTCACGCCGCGGCCGGACTGGTGGCCCTACGCGATGAATCTCGGTCTCGACCTGCGCGGCGGTTCGTACCTGCTGCTTGAGGTCGACATGCCTGCGGTCGTGCGCGAGCGCATCGCGACGATCCAGGACCAGGTCCGCACGCGCATGCGTGCCGCGAACATCCAGATCGTCGGGATCTCGGGCCGCGAGAATTCGGTCGTCTTCCAGGTCCGCGATCCGGGCCAGGCGCAGGCGGCGGTCGCCAACCTGCGCGAGATCGTCACGCTCGTGGGCGGCGGAGGCATCGGCGCCGGCACGCCCGATCTCGATTTCCAGACCACGCCCGACGGAACGATCACGATCACGCTGACCGAAGTGGCCCTGCGCGACAAGGCCACGCAGGCCGTGGCCCAGTCGATCGAGATCGTGCGCCGCCGCATCGACGAGACCGGCGTCAACGAGCCGCAGATCGCCCGGCAGGGTGCGAACCGCATCCTCGTCCAGCTTCCCGGCGTCGACGATCCCGACCGCATCAAGAAGCTGCTCGGTACGACCGCGCGGATGACGTTCCGCCTGCTCGACCCGAACGCCGATCCGGCCGCGGGCCAGCGCCCGCCGCCCGGCGTCGAGTTCCTGCGCGCCGAGAACGAGCGGCGCCTCGACGGCGCGCCGATGGTCTACGCGGTGCGCCAGCGCGTGGAAGTGGAGGGGGCCAACCTCACCAAGGCGTCCGCCGGCACCAACCCGCAGACCGGCGAGTGGATCGTCAATTTCGAGTTCGACTCGCTGGGTGCGCGCCGCTTCGCCGACGTCACGCGCCAGAATGTCGGCCGTCCCTTCGCCATCGTGCTCGACGACAAGGTCATCAGCGCGCCGGTCATCCGCGAGCCGATCACGGGCGGCCGCGGCCAGATTTCCGGCCGCTTCACGGCGCGCGACGCGCAGGACCTTGCCGTGCTGCTGCGCGCGGGCGCGCTCCCGGCACCGCTGACCATCGTCGAGGAGCGCACCGTCGGCCCCGACCTGGGCGCCGATGCGATCCGCGCGGGTATCGCCTCGATCATCGCCGGCATGGTGCTGGTCTTCGTCTTCATCGTGTGGAGCTACGGGCTCTTCGGCGTGTTCGCATGCGTCGGCCTCGTCGCCAACCTCTTCCTGACGGTCGCGTGCCTTTCGCTGCTGCAGGCGACGCTGACCCTGCCGGGCATGGCGGGGCTGCTGCTGACGCTCGGCCTGTCGGTCGACGCGAACATCCTGATCAACGAGCGCATCCGCGAGGAGACCAAGGTCGGCAAGACGCCCTACGCGGCGATGGAAGCCGGCTTCGCGCGCGCCTTCTCCACGATCGTGGACTCGAACCTGACGACGCTGATCAAGATGATGCTGCTGTTCGCGTTCGGCTCCGGCGCCGTGCGCGGCTTCGCGGTCACGATCACGCTCGGCATCCTGACATCGATGTTCACCGCCACGGTGCTGGTGCGCCTGATGATGGTGACGTGGCTGCGCGCGAAGAAGCGCGAAGCCCTTCCGGTCTGACAGCGCGACGGAGACGAAAAATGGTCCGCCTCTTCCCGCGCCTGCGGTTCTTCCCCGACAAGACCGACATCAAGTTCATGAAAGGCCGTTTCGCCGGCCTGATCCTGTCGGCCCTGCTTTCGGCGATCTCGGTCGTGCTCTATTTCCATCCGGGCATGAATTTCGGCATCGACTTCAAGGGCGGCATCGTGATCGAGGCGCGCACGCCCGCGGCCGCGGATTTCCCGGCCATCCGCGGCGTGCTCGCGACGCTGAATGTCGGGCAGGCCGGTCTCCAGCAGTTCGGCTCGCCCAACGACCTGCTGATCCGCCTCGAACGGCAGCCGGGCGACGACGCGGCCCAGCAGCGCGCGGTCGAACGCGTGCGCGGCGCCCTCCAGCAGGCGATCCCGGGCCTCCAGGTCCGCCGCATCGAGGCGGTGGGGGCATCGGTCTCCGAGGAGCTGTTCCGCAACGGCATGATGGCGCTCGGGCTCAGCCTCGTCGCGATGCTGCTCTACATCTGGTTCCGGTTCGAATGGCAGTTCGGCGTCGGCGCCGTCGTCACGCTCGTGCTCGACATCACGAAAATGATCGGCTTCTACGTCGTCACCGATTTCCAGTTCAATCTCGTGGCGATCGCGGCCCTTCTGACGGTCATGGGCTATTCGATCAACGACAAGGTCGTCGTCTACGACCGCGTACGCGAGAATCTGCGCAAGTACAAGTCGATGTCGCTGCGCGACCTGATCGACCTTTCGATCAACGAGACCATGTCGCGCACGATCGGCACGTCGATGGCGACGTTCCTCGCCACGCTGCCGCTCGCCCTGTTCGGCGGCGAGGCGCTGGAGGAATTCGCCTGGACGATGCTGTTCGGCATCCTGCTCGCGACGTCGTCGTCGATCTTCATCGCGGCACCGATCCTGCTGTTCCTCGGCGAGGACAAGCTGCGCCG
>JAEUKY010000202.1 GCA_016794005.1 Rhodospirillales bacterium | reverse complement strand
GCCAACTCGCTGTTCGAGCCGCTGTGGAACTCGATGTGGATCGACCATGTGCAGATCACGGTCGCCGAGACCGTCGGCCTCGAAGGCCGGGCGGGCTACTACGAAACGGCGGGCGCGCTGCGCGACATGGTGCAGAACCATTTGCTGCAGCTCACCTGTCTGGTCGCCATGGAGCCGCCGCAGGCGCTGAACGCCGACGCGGTTCGCGACGAGAAGCTGAAGGTGCTGCGTTCGCTCGATCCGGTCGTCGACGGTGCGCGCGACGGACATATCGTGCGCGGCCAGTACGTCGCCGGCGCCATCGACGGGGCCGCCGTGCCCGGCTACGGCGACGAGCTGGGCAAGGGGGCCGTCAGCCGCACCGAGACGTTCGTGGCGATCCGTCTCGGGATCGCGAACTGGCGCTGGTCGGGCGTGCCTTTCTATCTGCGCACCGGCAAGCGCATGGCGCGCAAGACCTCCGAGATCGTCGTGCAGTTCAAGCCGGTTCCGCATTCGATCTTCGGCGGCGGGGCGGGGGCGGCACTCGTCGCCAACCGCCTGGTCGTCCGCCTGCAGCCCGACGAGGGCATCACGCTGCGCCTGATGACGAAGGAGCCGGGCCCGGGCGGGCTTCGCCTGCGGTCGGTCCCGCTCGACCTGAGCTTCGCCGAGACGTTCTCGACGCGCTTCCCCGAAGCCTACGAACGCCTGCTGATGGACGTCGTGCGCGGCAACCCGACGCTGTTCATGCGCCGCGACGAGGTCGAGGCCGCGTGGAGCTGGATCGAGCCGACGATCCGCAGCTGGGAGCGCTCGGGCGAGCCGCCGAAGAGCTACGTCGCTGGCAGTTGGGGGCCGGCGGCAGCCACGGCCCTGATCGAGCGCGACGGCCGTACCTGGCACGAGGAGCTTGCGTGATGCCTGCCGCTGCGATCCGCGCTGTCACCGACGCGATCCGCGCGCGCAGTGCGCCGACGCGCGACGCCTACCTCGAACGCCTTTCCGCGCAACGCACGAAGGGTCCGCGCCGGTCGACGCTGTCCTGCGGCAATCTCGCGCACGGCTTCGCCGCCTGCGCGCCGGCCGAGAAGGCCGAACTCAAGGCCGGAGCGGCGCCCAATGTCGGCATCGTTTCGGCCTACAACGACATGCTGTCGGCGCATCAGCCGTTCGAGACCTATCCGGCCGCGATCCGCAACGCCGTGCGCGAGGCCGGCGGCGTGGCGCAGTTCGCCGGCGGTACGCCCGCGATGTGCGACGGCGTCACGCAAGGTCAGACGGGCATGGAACTGTCGCTGTTCAGCCGCGACACGATCGCCCTGTCGACGGCCATCGCACTCTCGCACGACATGTTCGACGCGGCCCTGTGCCTTGGCGTGTGCGACAAGATCGTTCCCGGTCTCGTCATGGGCGCGCTCGCCTACGGCCATCTGCCCTTCGTCTTCGTTCCGGCAGGCCCGATGACGTCCGGCCTCCCGAATGCCGAGAAAAGCCGCGTTCGCCAGCTCTATGCCGAGGGCAAGCTCGGCCGCGCCGACCTGCTGGAGGCGGAAGCCGCTTCGTATCACGGGGCGGGGACCTGCACGTTCTACGGCACGGCGAACTCGAACCAGATGCTGATGGAGGTGATGGGGCTGCATCTTCCCGGGGCGAGCTTCCCCAATCCCGGCAGCGCGTTGCGCGATGCGTTCACGCGTGCCGCGGCCATGCGCGCTGTCGAACTCGCCCGTTCGGGCAATGCGGCGATCGGCGAGATCCTCGACGAGCGCGCGTTCGTCAACGGGATCGTCGGTCTGCTCGCGACCGGCGGCTCGACGAACCACACGATCCATCTCGTCGCGATGGCGCGCGCGGCCGGCATCGTGCTGCGCTGGGACGATTTCGACGCGCTTTCGGCGGCCGTGCCGCAGCTCACGCGGATCTACCCGAACGGGACAGCGGACGTGAACCATTTCCACGCCGCCGGCGGCATGGCCTTTCTGGTGCGCGAGCTTCTTTCCGCCGGGCTCCTGCACGGCGACGTGCGGACGGTCGCGGGCGACAGTCTTGGTGCGTATGCGCGCGAAGCGTGGCTCGACGACGGGCGACTTTCATGGCGCGATGCGGCCGCCGCAAGCGGCGACGAGAAGGTCCTGCGCCCGGTCCTGCACCCGTTCGATGCGCAAGGGGGGATCCGCACGATATCGGGCAATCTCGGCCGCGCGGTCGTCAAGGTTTCCGCCGTGGCGCCGGCGCATCGGCGCATCGAGGCGCCGGCGCGCGTATTCGAAGGGCAGGGGGAACTCCAGCGGGCGTTCTCGCAGGGCGAACTGACGGGCGACTTCGTCGCGGTCGTGCGCTTCCAGGGGCCGCGCGCGAACGGCATGCCCGAACTCCACAAGCTGACGCCGCTGCTGGGCGTGCTGCAGGACCGCGGCCAGCGCGTGGCGCTGCTGACCGACGGGCGCATGTCGGGCGCTTCGGGCAAGGTGCTTGCCGCGATCCATCTTTCGCCCGAAGCGGCGGCGGGCGGGGTACTCGCGCGCGTGCGCGACGGCGACATGGTTCGCCTCGACGCCGACGCCGGGACGGCCGACGTGCTGCTGGATGCCGCGATCCTCGCTGCGCGGCCGGCCGCGGTCCTCGACCCGGCGAAGAACCATTGGGGCTACGGGCGCGAGCTGTTCTCGGTCTTCCGGCAGGGCGTGGGCGGTGCTGAAGAAGGGGCGACGATCCTGCCGCCGGGACCGGCACGGGCGGCGAGGGCGGCATGTCCGGCCTGATCGACACGCTGCGCTCGCGCCTCAAGCATCTTCCGCGACAGGAGGCGGCCGTCGCGCGCGCCGTGCTGTCCGATCCGAACGCGACGCTCCATGTCGCGATCGCGCGGCTGGCGCGCCAGGCCTCCGTCAGCCAGCCGACCGTGCTGCGTTTCTGCCGGTCGTTCGGCTATTCGGGCTTCCCGGAGTTCAAGGTGGCGCTCGCGCAAAGTCTCGTTTCCGGCGTGGCCTATGTCAGCGCACACGTCGAAGCGGGCGACGACGCGGCGGCCTACGCGCCCAAGGTACTCGACGCGGCGGCGGCGGCCCTCCGCACCGCGCGCAACCGGATCGACACCGACAGCGTCGCGGCGGCAGCGAAACTTTTCGCCGGCGCGCGACAGGTGATGGTCTGCGGCTTCGGCGGGTCGGCCGCGACGGCCATCGATGCCGTGCACAAGCTGTCGCGCTTCCCGATCCCCTGCCGGCAGCTTTCCGATCCTTTGTTGGCGCTGATGGCCGTCGAATCCGCCGAGCCTCAGGACGTGCTGTTCGCGATCTCGAACACCGGGCGCACGCGCGCGATCATCGACATCGTCGCTGCGGCACGTGCGCGCGGAATCGACGTCGTGGCGTTGAGTGCACCCGGTTCGCCGGTCGCGGAGCGCGCGACGGTCGCCGTCCTCGCCGAGCCGGCGGAAGACGCCGAGATCTTCACGCCGATGGCTTCGCGCATCGTGCAGCTTGCGCTGATCGACGTCCTGGTGACGGGGCTGGCGATCGGCCTCGGTTCGCAGGTGCACGAGCGTCTTGGGCGGATAAAGCGTACACTTGCCGGGACACGGACCGGACGCGACGACGGAGCATGAGCAAGGCCTTCACGAAGGAATCCGACCGGGACGACGACCCGGAAGACGACGCACTTCCGCCGCTTCCGCCGGGGACGCGCAACTACATCACGCCCGCCGGCTGGCAGCGCCTGCAGGACGAACTGCGCAACCTGTTGCGCGTCGAGCGCCCGAAAGTGGTCGAAACCGTTTCGTGGGCGGCGGGAAACGGCGACCGGTCGGAGAACGGCGACTATATCTACGGCAAGCGCCGGCTTCGCGAGATCGACCGGCGGATCCGCTTCCTGACCAAGCGGCTCGAGATCGCAGAGATCGTCGATCCGAAACTGCAGAAGAACCGCAAGCAGGTGTTTTTCGGCGCAACCGTCACGTTCGTCAACGGACGGGACGAGACGAAGACGGTCCGGATCGTGGGCATCGACGAGACGCGCGGCGAGGAGGGCGAGATCGCCTGGATATCGCCCGTGGCGCGCGCGTTGCTGCGTGCCGGCGTGGGAGACATGGTCGACGTGCGTACCCCGAACGGCACGGACCAGCTCGAAGTGCTGGCGATCGCGTATCCCGACGCCTAGCGGGTCAGTGTCCAATCCTGATCGACGGGGAAGCGCCGGGCCACGAACCGGTAAGTCGCCCGCATCAGGACCTCGAGACGCTTCGAGCGCGAAACGGCCTCTTCTTCCTTCCACTGCTCGATCAGGGAGTCCCAGATCATCAGGCGCTGGTGGAGATTGTCGCGGTTCTTGCGGATGAACGCGACCATCTCTTCGGGTTTGCGCAGCACGTTCAGGATTTCGGCGAACTGCGCGTCGATGTTCGCGAATGCGCTCTTGTACTCCTCGATCGGCGCGCGCATCAGGATCTTGACGCGGTAGATCTCCTCGGAAAGCGCGCCGGAGTTCTTGTAGATGCGGCCGGTCGACAGGATCCGCGCCGAGATGCGGCTGACCAGTCCGTATCTCTCGCGAAGGCCCTCGATGTAGGAAAGCTCGCGGGACATCCTGTCGATGATGTCCTGCACCGACTTCTGGCCGCCCAGGGAGTCGCCGAGCTTTTCCTTAACGACATCGAAGGCGGCCTTGCGGCGTTCTTCGAACTTCGGGTCGTTGCTCAAGGCGACTGCGCCGATCTCGGCGCGCGTCGGGTCGAAGGGTGTGCCGTCGACGGAGACGAGGGCCACGAGCATCCGCCCGCGCGCGCGGTCGAGTTGCTCCGGGCCGACAGTCCACGATGCCGAACCATCGAGAATTTCTGCGGGAATGGAATCGCCGGGCCGGATCTCTTTGACGTGCGTGAGGCCGCGCATTGCGACATTCAGAAGGCGCGTATCGTCCTCGGTGAAGTCCTTGAACATCTTCATCAGAGGGCCGAGCGGCAGGAACGCGCGGACTTCGCCAAGCGGCAGCGAAAGTCCAGGATCCCCTGTGTTGGGGTCCGAGGTTATGCAGCAATCGGGGATCGCGAAAATCTTGTGGTCGAACAGAAAGTGCGTGCTTTTGGTGTAGTCCTTGGGTGGCGGTATTTCCGCCACCTCGTCGGAAGCCGGCTTGCCGTCGACGCCGTCGGTTGCCTCGGTCATTTTCGCGTTTTCTGGCCGACAGATGGTCGTGCTGGTTAAGCGGCGTCTTGCGGAAGGTGGCAAGTGTCGCGCGCCGGGCGCGTCGTGACAAGGGGCGGATTGCCGCCTTGCATGATATCTATTTCAAATACTTGCGAAATTGTCAGCGTCGCCGGGCGGGGATTTCGGTGGCTCGCTGTTCGCGTACCGACTCTTCGGCCATCCAGCGCGCCATGTCGGCGATCTCCTGACGCTTGACGCGCGAGAGCCCGTCGAACGCAGCCTTGGCGATAAGCCAGTCGAGCCCGTCGTCCGTGCGCATGGCCTTCTCGACATCGCGGACAATCGCGTCGTCCGGACCAAGCACCGAAGCCATTGCTCGAAGCACTATGTCGTTCTGCATCCGCCGACGCCGGAAGAGGGTCTTCGTTGTATGCAGGGCTAGGATCGAGTCGGTCAACAGATCAGATGGATTTCTAATCCTGACGATCCGCAATATGCGAATGAATATAAGGAGGTGGGCCTTGACGACTCCGTAATTTCAATCACAATCGCCCGATGATTCGGCATCCATCGTCATGCGCGATCGTCGGAGTTGCACTCGTCGCGCTGTACTGCGTGGCCTCGTCGAACGCGCACGCCCAGTCCGGCACCTGCCGGATCACGCGTGCCGCCAAGTGCGAGGGTGCGAACCTCGAAGGCCGGGACCTGCGCGGCGCCAACCTTCGCGACGCCAACATGAAGGGCGCGAAACTGCGCGGTGCCAACCTGACCGGTGCCGATCTCGGCGGCGCCAACTTCAGCGAAGCGGATATGCGGTTTTCGAATCTCGCCGGTGCCGCGCTGTTCGGCACCCAGTTCGTGAACACCGACATGACCGGCGCCGGCCTTCGCTTCCAGGACATCCGCACCGATACCGATCTTTCCGGCGCCATCATGCCGGACGGAAAGCGCTGCTCGACGCCGTCGGTCGGCGACTGCAAGAATCCGTCCGCGGCGCCGCCGGCGCCCCAGCGACGCTGACGGCGTCGCAGGTCGGATCGGCCGAACGTCTCCGACATGCCCCCGGAAACCCCGCAGGATACGCACGCCACAGAGATCGCGCGCCTCCGCCGCGAGCTGGCGCGCGAGCGGGCATTGCTGCGGGCCGTCCTCGACAACATGGACGAAGGCGTCGTCGTTTCCGATGCCGGCTTCAAGGTCGTCGCGTACAACCAGCGCTTCGTCGAGTACTACGCTGTCCCGCCGGAGGTCACGCAGGCGACCGATCCGCAGCGCGAGATGGCGCGCTTCATGGTCGCGCGCGGCGCGCTCGACGTGCAGGCCGCTTTCCGGACCTGGCGCGAAGGCTCGCAAGGCGCCACGTTCGAGGTGTCGCGTCCCGACGGCCGCGTTCTCGAGGTGCATTCCAATCCGCTTCCCGAGGGCGGATTCGTCTCGACCTATATCGACGTGACAGACAGCAAACGCGCGCAGGCCGAACTCGTGCGGATGCGGCAGTTCGCGGAGGCCGCCAACGACGCGAAATCCAGCTTTCTTGCCGCGATGAGCCACGAAATCCGCACGCCGATGAACGGCGTGCTGGCGATGCTCGAACTCCTGCACGACACCGGTCTCGACGCCGAGCAGGATTCGATGGTCGAGATCGTGCGCGAGAGCGCCTCGTCGCTTCTGAAGATCATCGACGACATTCTCGATTTCTCGAAGATCGAGGCCGGCAAGCTCGACCTGGAGCGGATCGAGATATCGCCGCGCACGATCGTCGAAAGCGTGGTCGAGACGCTTGCACCGCAGGCGCGCCGCAAGGGGCTCGAACTCACGTCGCGGATCGATCCGCGCGTACCGGCGACGGTGCAGGGCGATCCGGTCCGTCTCCGGCAGATCCTCTTCAACCTCGTCGGCAACGCGATCAAGTTCACCGAGGACGGCGAAGTCGCCGTCGCGGTCCGGCCGGTCGAAGCGGCGGCGCCGGGCACGCTCGGCTTTTTCGTGCGCGATACGGGCATCGGGCTCGACGCGGAGGCGGTCGGCCGCCTGTTCCGGCCTTTCAGCCAGGCCGACACGTCGACGACACGGCGCTTCGGCGGAACGGGGCTGGGGCTTTCGATCTCGACGCGCCTCGTCGAACTGATGGGCGGTCGCCTGACCGTCGACAGCGCGCCGGGACGGGGCTCGACGTTTTCCTTCTCGATCGCGTTCGGAAACGCTACGGCAACCGATCCGGCGGTTTCGCTTGCCGGCCGCCGCATCGCGATCGTCGAGCCGCGCGCGACGACCAGGGAAATTTTCGAGACCTACCTTGCGGCGGCAGGCGCCGCCGTCGTGTGCGTCGACGATCCGCGCCGTGCGCTCGACCTGATCGAGCGCGCTGCCGATGCAGGTACGCCGTTCGACGCCGTGATCTTCGATTTCGGTCTCGGGGAGATCGACGGACTCGTCCTTGGCGAGACGATTCGCGGCACGCCGAGCCTGTTCGACACGCGCCTCGTCCTGACGAGCGCCGTCGAGCAGTCCGGCCTGCGCAAGAAGGCGCTCGAACGCGGGATCGACGCCTTCCTGCTGAAGCCGGTCCGGCGCGACGCGCTTCTGCGCGCCGTCCTCGGCGGCGAGGCCGACGCGGCACCGCGCCCGGCGAGTGCCGTTGCACCGGCGGCAGGCGGCCTGGTTCTGGTGGCGGAGGACAATCCGACAAATCGTGCGGTCGTGACGCGGCAGCTTGCGAAGCTGGGTTATTCGCACGAAGTCGTCGCCGACGGAAAGGCCGCTTTCGAGCGCTGGCAGAAGGGCGGACTCGACGCGATCCTGACGGATTGCCATATGCCGATCTGGGATGGGTTCGAGCTGACACGCCAGATTCGCGTCGCCGAACAGGGGAGCACGACCCGGACGCCGATCGTGGCGCTGACCGCCAACGCGCTTGCCGGCGAAGCGGAGCGCTGCCTCGCGGCGGGCATGGACGATTTCGTCGCCAAGCCGGCGACGCTTGCGGCCCTCGGCAGGGCACTCGCCAATGCGCTGGGACGCGGCGAAGCGCCCACCGCGGACGACGAACCGGCGGCATCGGGCGGCGGCGAATTCGATTTCGCCGCCCTCAAGCAGCTCTATGGCGGCGACAGCGAGGAGCTGCGCCAGGTCATCGGGCTCTTCTTCGAGAATGGCGCACGCCTCGTCGACGAGATGGCCGCCGCTGCCGCCGCGCGCGATGCGGAAGCGGGCAAAGACGCGGCGCACGCCCTGAAAGGGGCCTCGCGCACCATCGGCGCTTTCGGCGTCGGCGAGGCGGCGAACGCCCTGGAGACGGCGTTTTCGACCGGGGACTGGGCAATCGCATCCGAAGGGGTCGGGGCCGTCCGTTCGAAATTCGAGGCGGCGCGGGCGAACCTCCTCATGGCGCTATCGCCTGCCGGCGGGGCGTTGCGCTAAAGTCGCCCGAGAATGACCGACGGGAAATACTCAAAACTTGGTGCCATGGTCGTCGACGATCAGGCGGTCGTCCGGACGATGCTTCTCAAGATGCTCGAGAAGCTCGGTTTCGGTTTCGTCGATGCGGCCGCCGACGGGTCGGCCGCGTTGGAAACGATCCGTTCGGCCGACCGGCTGCCAAGCCTCATCATCTGCGACATCGCGATGAAGCCGATGGACGGGCTGAGCTTCCTCGAGGCGCTGCGGGCGATGCCGGAAATCCATCGGGCGCGGATCCCTGTCGTCCTGCTGACCGCGACCGCGACGGGCGATCTTGCCCAGCGGGCGCGGGAACTGCGCGCCAACGGCTATATCGTCAAGCCCGTGACGCCCGAAGTGCTGGCGCTGCGCGTCGAGCGGGCCTTGTCGGCCGGCTAGACCTCGACGTCCAGCGCGTGCTGCCCGGGCTTGCGCTGCGACTTGGCGCCCAGCGCGTTCGCATCCTCGTCGACCGAGGAGTCCGTCTCGCTTCCCGACCGGCTGCGGCGGGCCGATTCCGACTCGCCCGCGTGCTTGATCGCTTTCGCGGTCTGTCCGCGCACGCCCGGTGCTGCGGCGTGCGGCAGCGGCACGGCGGCTGGCTGGGGATGGTGATGCGCGACTGCGACCTGCACCGGCATCGGTGGCAAGACAGGAGCGAGAGGCATGGTACAACCATAGCACAGGTTTCATCAGAATACAAAAAACGCACTGCAAGCCACTGAATGTAAATCTATTTACCGACGCCGATCTCGAACTCGAGTATCGTCGGCGGGCCGCTCGCATATACCGCCTCGATGCGGACCTTGCGCCCTTCCCGCGGGACCGGCAGTACGGATGTGAAGCTTCCGTCCGGATTGAAGACCGTCTGGCCGTCGCCGATCCGCACGTCGCGCAAGGCCGCGTCTCCGCGCACGCGGCCGACCAGACTGACGAAACCCGGATCCGCGACCGTCATCCGTCGGCCTGCACGGCCCGGATCCCATGCGGGAAAGCTGATCGCGATCTCGCGGGCCGCACGGGCGGCGGGGGCTGCGGCGACGGGGCCGGTCTGGGCCGCCTGTACGTAGCCAACGATGCCGCGCGCATCGGCGACCAGCAGCCAGCCGGCAGCTGGCGCTTCGGCAAGCCGGATCAGGATCTGTCCGGTGGCCACGGGCGCCACGATCGGCGCCGCGCCGTCCGGTGCCGCGCGCAAGGCGGTCGCACGCGTCGCTGCGAGATCGCCCGTCAGCCCGCGGACCGAAATGCGCGGCGTCGCGGTCGCGTCGGGCTGGGGAGGGCGAACGGCGGCGGTCTGTCCGCGTTGGCGCAACTCGCCCTCGACGCGCTGGATGCGCTCGATCAGCACGATGTTTTCCTGCCGCAGGCGCTCGATCTCGGGCACGACATAGGGCCCGTCGAGTTCGGAAAGGCGCGCATTCGTCGCCGCATAGGCCTGGCGCAACGCTTCGACCGACTCCGGCGGTCGCCCGTCGAGCTCGAACGTGTGCGTCGGGAAGGCAAGCTTGCCTTTAAGCCTGCCGTCGGCAATCCGGATATCCAGTGCGATGCGGCCGCCCGTCGAATTCGGATCGGCGATCTCGCCGCGGAATGCGCCCTCGGATAGGGCCAGCCCTGCGAACTGTATCGCGCGCGTCTGGATGTCGATCGTGTAACGCTCGCCTTCGCGCCGGATTTCCCAGATCGCGCGCGGATTTCCGATCTGGGAGCGGACCGCAAGGCCGAGCAGCGGGATCGATGCGAGACCCTGGTTTACCGGAGGTCCCGATTCGACGACGAGCCAGAAGCCCGTGGGATCGTCGAGAGGGGATATCTGCGCATGCGCCGACGGCATTCCGGCCAGCAGCAGCCATGCACCGGCCAGAAGTGCTTGAAGTCTCAGTCGGACGGAATTTCCTTGCATGCGAGAATCACGAATCCCTGCTCTTGAGGATAGCGCGAGCGGATGCGTGCCGTCGCGTCCTTCTCGTTCATGGCCGTGATCTCGATGAAGTGCTGGTTCTGCCATTCGTCCTTGTAGATCTTGTGCTGCTCGCCGCGCGCGACGGCGGCACGGACCTGCTCGTTGAAAATGGCAAACTCGTATTTGTTTCGCTTGAACATCGCGGCTCCGTACATCTGCGCCCGGCGTCGGGATCAGGCGGCGTTTCCATGCCGCCGAGATTCGTGCCGTCCGCTTCCCCGTATGAACCACAGCCAGGCCAAGACTTGCAACCCGGTCGCGATGGAAAGCGCAATAGTATGCCCGGTTTCCGGGGCTTGGCCGTAAATGTTCAGGATCGCCCCGACGGACCACTGCACCGCGAACGCAGTAAAGAATACCACAAGGTTTATCGCTGCGTTTGCCCGCCCGGCAATCGATGTCGGCAATTGCTGCGTCAGGGCTGCATAGCCGACGACCGTCCCGCAGCCGACGAAGCCGAATGCGGCCCAAAGAAAAAGCGGCGCGCCGGTCCATCCGGCCGCAAGCGGCACCTGCAGGACGATGAATGCCGCCGCATAGAAACCGAATGTCGCCATCGTGGATATTCCACGCGCGGCAAGCCTGTCGGCAAGCGCGCCCAGTATCGGATAGCTGAACGCCATCGAGCCGGTCACGAGCGCCATGCCGAGCGCCGCCTGCGTGCGATCGAGCCCTGCGACGTCGCGCAGCCACGGCCCGGCCCATAGCGTCTGGTAGGCGAGGTACGTTCCGTGCGAAATCCCGGTCAGCGCCGTGACGCGCCAGAACGGGCCGCTGCGCAGGAGATCGACGATGCCGCGCACCTGTTCGGAGAACCGCGATTGCGTCGTCGGCGGCGGGGGATCCGGCGATACGAACCAGATGCCGGCGGCGACCGCCAGCGTCGCGACGGCCATCATCGCGATAACGGTGCGCCAGTCGGTTACCGAAAGAAGCCAGTCGACCGGGATCGTCGCGCTTGCGGCACCGAGGCCGCCGAAGCCCATGAGCAGACCGTTGGCAAGCGGCAGGCGCTGGATCGGCCAGTACAGCGTGTTGGCCTTGAACGCCGCCATCAGGCAGGACGAAACGCCCAGACCGATCAGCGCGCGCCCGATCAGGAGCTCGCGGGTCGTGTCGGCGATCGCGAAGATGGCCGCGCCCAGTGCGGCGGCACAAAGCAGGGTGGCCTCGGTGCGCCGCGGGCCCCAGCGATCGAGCGCCACGCCCAGCGGCAGCTGTGCGAGGGCGAACGTCGCGAAATAGGCCGACGTGATCGCGCCATAGGTGGCCGGATCGAGCGCCAGTTCCCGCGAAAGGTCCGGTCCGATCGCCGCGTTGACGGCGCGGAAAGCATAGGAGAGGAAGTAGCCGCCTGCGAAAGGCAGGAAGCAGCACGCGACGCGGGCCGCAAAACTGTCGGGAGCGCCGGTCACCGGATCAAGCCGCGTCGAAGAGACCGCGTCCCTTGTCGGTCAGTTTGCAGACCAGCCAATCCGGTTTCGTCGGATTGGCGTACCAGGGTTCGCACCAACCCTTTTCGATGCACGCCCTTACCGTGCGCGGATCGACACGCTTCGCCTCGTCGAGAAAAAGCGGAAGCTTTCCGCCGGGTTGGTGCAGCCCGCGTTCGAGCCAGGCCCGCTGGAATGCCGTCGGCTCGCCGGGAGCCGGGGGGAGGCCTTTCGGGCGATTGTCGCCGTCGCGCGGCGGAGCAGGGGGGTCGTCGAAACCGGACACGCGGCGCACCGGAAACGGAATGGGGGAACTGCTCATCGGGCCTTCGTTCTGCCAATTTTGCGGCACTCTAGACCCGATCCTTATTTTCGCCAAGTTCACCCCCGAAGCTTGAGCGGCCGGACAGGTTTCAGAAATGCCAGTCGATCAAAACGATAATGTTCGACAAACAGCCTATGGTGGAGCAAATTCGTAGTCGCATTTTGCAGGCGCTCCGCTCCATGTCGAAACCGCCAAAGTGGTGGATTCGTCGGATTGGTGCGTTGGCGGAAACGCCGACAGATTAAAGTTCTACGTCGTGACTGGCCGCTACGCGGATCGAAGCATCGCGATGCGATCGAGCCCAATTGGGGGTTCTGTAGCGCTACTGGTTCGCATCCAAAGCGGGTACTACGATTGTGGGTCAAATTTGTTGTCTCAAGGATACAAAGAAGGGTATGAGTGCTGTATCCCTCGTTTCGATCCCAAGGAGCCTACCGATGAGCAGTTCCGACATGCCCTCTCGCGTCAAGCCGAAGCGCCGCCGGTCGCGCGCCGAGACGCGCCGGACGACGCCGGTCGACGTGCAGGTGGGGCGCAATGTCCGGCGCCGGCGCATCGAGCTGGGCATGTCGCAGACGGCGCTCGCGCAGGCTTGCGGAATCACCTTTCAGCAGATCCAGAAGTACGAGAATGGCGCCAACCGCGTCTCGGCTTCGCGCCTGTGGCAGTTTGCGGCCGTGCTCGGCGTCCAGGTCGTCTATTTCTTCGAAGGGCTCGGCTCGCCGAAGACCGAAATGAAGGGGGCCGTTCCGAGCAAGGCCGAGCGCAAGATCGACGACGAGACCGCGAAGATCGCGCGCAAGATCGCCTCGATCCAGGACGAGCGGCTGAAGAAGCGGCTGAAGACGATGCTCGCGGCCCTCGCCGCGAAGTAAGCGCGTCCGCCTAGTCGTTTTCAGGCTTGAGGAGCGGGGCGACGTTCGCCCTGCGCTGCGGGATTTCCGCAGGAAGCGGGATTCCGCCTTCCAGCTGGGCCACGCGCGCCATCAGCACCTCGATCTGGAAATCCAGCTTCCGGGTGGATTCGGGCGCCAGCGGAAGATCGAACACTTCCGCGATGAAGCGGTGACGGTCGTGCCGGTCGTTCCGCCGCCCGGCCGCGCAGTTCGCGATGCAGTCGATCATCTGCGCATCGAGCTTGCGCGTCCGGCCGCTGAACAGCCGTTCGAGCGTATCGGCATGGATGCCGCACATGCGTGCCGCATCCTTGATGCTGATGCCGCGCCGGGCCATCGCGGTGCGCAGGTTGTCGATGAGACGCGTGTCCGACATTCATGCTTCCATGAGTCCGGCGGATCGCCGGATTATCCGTGGATCTTATTTTCCTGATACCCAGTTCCACAGCGTTCGTCGGGAGAAATCTAGACGCGATTCCGTCGGAGCGTCACGGGTCATGGCGTGCCGAAATGCACGAAGTGTCGTCACACAATCGGGCATTAGCGACCGTAAATTCGCTGGTCTGTGTCTCCGACACGCGCTGCCTACACTTGTGAAATCGAAAAAACTCGAGGCCGCAAAATTGCGCTTGCCCTAACAATTTGACACTTGAAGTAACTATTTAACCCGATTGGCAAAATTGCACTTCCGAGGCGGTGGAACTGCAACGTCGGATCATTTGTATTTCGCAGGACCCGGCGCCCCTACAGGAGAACCAATACAATGGCACCCGAGAATTTCGCCCGCGTACTTCGTCCGAGAAGCCCCGGTACCGACATCGGCACGCCGGAACCGCAGACCGCACCGGTCCGTCCGGTGCGCGTGCAGCCGCCCTCCGCAGCCGAACCCGTCGATCCGCAGGCCGCGGGCAAATCCGCCAAGCCGCAATACCCTTGCATCGAGATCACGCCGCGCAGTGTATGGATCGGATCGCGGCGCACGTCGATCCGCCTGGAACCGGAGTTCTGGACGGCGCTTGGCGAAATCGCCCGCGAGCAGCGCTCGACGATTTCCGGCGTGCTGCTCGATATCGAACGAATCCATGGCCGCAGCCGCTTCGCTTCGAAGGTCCGCGTCGCCATCCTGGCCTACTACCGCCGCTGAAAACGAGCCGGACGGCGCGGGCGAAGCTTCTGATTCCGAGGGGATTCCGAAGGTTCGCCCGGTCCGGCGTTTGTCTGGCGACATTTCCGGTATTGCCCGCCGCAGGGGCGCGCCGCATCCTCTCCGGGTCATGACCCCCGCAATCCCGGTTTCCGCGTCGCCGCAACTCGCCCAGGCATTTTCGAACGTCGGGCATGCATATTCGCATCTGCTGACGATGCTGTTCCCGACCGTCGTGATCGCGCTGGAGCGGATCTGGGGCCTCAGCTACGGCGATCTCATCGCGCTGATGCTGGCGGGGCAGATCCTGTTCGGCGCCGCGGCCCTTCCGGCGGGTTGGCTCGGGGACCGGTGGTCCGCCGTCGGCATGATGGTCGTCTATTTCATCGGGACGGGTGCCGCCACGGTGGCGACCGGACTGGCACGCTCGCCGATCGAGGTCGCGATCGGTCTGGGGGCGATCGGCCTGTTCGCATCGATCTACCATCCGGTCGGCATGGCCTGGCTCGTGCGCACGGCGGTCAATCGCGGGCGCGCGCTGGGCGTGAACGGCGTCTATGGCGCCGTCGGCATCGCGCTCGGGCCGTTCGTCGCCGGCGCTTTGACCGACATGATCTCGTGGCGTGCCGCGTTCGTGGTTCCTGGGCTAACGGCCGTCGCCGTCGGCATCGGGCTGCTCGTCTGCGCGCGCAAGGGGCTTGTCGTCGACACGGCGCGCGACGTGCGGCCCACGCCGGAGCCCTCGCAAGGCGACGCCGTGCGGGCATTCGTGCTCCTGACTTTTACGATGACGCTGGTCGGCCTCATCGGTTCGAGTTTCATGATCATGCTACCCAAACTCTTCGCCGAACGGCTTTCGGACATCACCGACGGCGGCGCGCTGGGGACCGGCGCGCTGGTGACGCTCGTCTACCTGTTCGCGGCGAGCGCGCAGTATTTCGGCGGCCGGCTCGCCGACCGGTACGCGATGAAGCACGTCTATGTGGTCGCGTTCCTGATCCAGGCGCCGGTCCTTGCCGGTGCCGCCTATCTGGAATCCTGGCCGCTGCTTTTCGTCGCCGTGGCGATGGTGTTCGTCAATGTCGGCGCGCTGCCGTCGGAAAACGGGATGCTCGCGCATTTCACGCCGGGCAACTGGCGCGGCACGGCCTATGGCGCGAAGTTCGTGCTGGCGATCGGCGTGGCGGCGGCCAGCGTTCCATTGGTCGGCCAGATCTACGACCGGACCGGCGGGTTCTTCTGGCTCTTCATCCTGCTCGGCATCGGGGCGGGGCTGGTCGCACTGATCGGCATGTTCCTGCCGAACGACAAGCCGTCCGTCCCGTCGCGCACGGTGGCGGCCGACGCCCAGCCTGCCGAATAGGCGGCTACTTCGCTGTCCGCGACAAAGCCTGCGACAGGTCGCGGATCAGATCGTCCGCACTTTCGAGGCCGACCGACAGCCGGATCGTGTCGGGTCCTGCGCCCGCGGCGACCTGCTGTTCGGTGGTGAGCTGACGATGCGTGGTCGACGCGGGATGGATGACGAGAGAGCGCGTGTCGCCGACATTGGCAAGGTGGCTGAACAGTTCGACACCTTCGACGAGGGCCACGCCGGCGTCGTAGCCGCCCTTGACCCCGAACGTGAACACCGAACCCGGCCCCTGCGGCATGTACTTGCGCGCGAGCGCGCGATAGGGACTGCTCGCGAGGCCCGCGTAGGAAACCCAGGCGACGGCCGGATGGCGCTCGAGGAATTCGGCGACGGCCTGCGCGTTGGCGACGTGGCGTGCCATGCGCAGATGCAGCGTCTCGATCCCCGTGATCGTCAGGAAGGCGTTGAGCGGCGCCATCGTCGGGCCGAGATCGCGCAGGCCCACGGCCCGCGTCTTCATCGAGTAGCCGAAATCGCCGAACGTCTCGGCGAATTTGAGCCCGTGATAGGCGGGGTCGGATTCCGTCATCGACGGGAATTTCCCGCCGGCCGCGAACCAGTCGAACCGGCCGCTTTCCACGACGGCACCGCCCATCGCGTTGCCGTGACCGGCCAGGAATTTCGTGGTCGAGTGCAGCACGATATCCGCACCCCAGTCGAACGGACGGCACAGGAACGGTGTCGCCAGCGTGTTGTCGACCATCAGCGGCACCTTCGCGGCCTTCGCGATCGCCGCGATCGGCTCGAGATCGACGATCGTTCCGCCGGGATTGGCGAGAACCTCGCAGAAGATCGCCTTCGTCTTGTCGGTCAGCGCGCGACGGAAATTCTCGGGATCCGACGGATCGACGAATTTGCAGATCCAGCCGAACTTCCGGAAGGCATGCATGAACTGCGTGATCGATCCGCCGTAGAGATTCCGGCTCGCGACGAACTCGTCGCCCGGCTCCATGATCGAGAAAAAGGCCAGAAGCTGTGCCGCATGTCCGGAAGCGGCGCATACCGCGGCGCGGCCGCCTTCGAGATTGGCGATGCGCTCCTCGAGAACGGCGACTGTCGGATTTGTCAGGCGCGAATAGATATAGCCGAAGGTCTGCAGGTTGAAGAGCGAGGCCGCATGGTCGACGTCGTCGAAGACGTAGGCCGTGGTCTGGTAGATCGGCGTCGAACGCGCGCCCGTGGTGGGATCCGGTGCCGCACCCGCATGGATCGCCCGCGTCGCGAAATCGAACTTCTCGTCGGCCATTGTCTTGCCTCGCCGGTTGCCGGGCGGGCATGTTGCATGTCGCGGGCTGCAATTGGAAGGCCTGCAAGCGGGGGCAAATGGCCGAGTGGCGGCTAGTCGCAATCCTGTCCGTCGGACAGCTCATCGTGTGGGGCGCCCTCTATTACGGCTTCGCGGTCATCGTGACGCCGATGGAGGCCGATCTCGGCTGGGCCAAGACCGAAACGAACGGCGCCCTGACGCTCGGCCTGCTCGTCGCCGGCGTATCCGCCGTCCCGGTCGGGCAATGGATCGACCGGCACGGCGCGTTCTGGCCGATGACGCTGGGTTCGGTCTTCGGAGGCGCGTTGCTCGTGGTCTGGTCGTTCGTCGATACGCCCTGGCAGTTCTACGTCGTCTGGGCGCTGCTCGGCGTCACGCTGGCCGCCACGCTCTACGAACCGGCCTTCGCCGTCATCAAGGCCAATGTCGGCGACTGGAAGCGGGGGATCCTCTATCTGACGTTCGTCGGCGGACTGGCCAGTACCGTCTTCATCCCGTTCGCGCAGTGGCTGGTCGAACTCTGGGACTGGCGGATTTCGCTGCGCGTGCTGGGGGCCATCGTCCTTGTCGCCGGCGGCGGCATCCATCTGGCGGTCCTGCCCGGTACGCTGGCGCGCGGAGAAGCGGCGCGCGCGGCCGACGCTGCGACGGCGGGCGGACCGTCGGCGCTTCGCTCCGCGATGGCGAGGCCCGCGTTCTGGGGCATCGCCATCGCCTATTTCGGCTACAACTTCACGGGTGCGGCGGTCGTCTTCCATCTGATCCCGCTGCTGAACGAAAGGCTCGTCGAGTCGGCGGTGATCGTGGCCGTCTGGGCGACGATCGGTCCGATGCAGGTCGCCGGCCGGGTCGTGCTGATGATGCTCGGCCACAGGATCGACGCGCGCGCGACCGGGCGCGTGGCCATCGCGATCCTGCCGGCGTCGATCCTTCTGCTGATCCATGTCGACGCGATTGCGCCACTGCTCTTCGTCTTCGCCGTGCTTTACGGTGCTTCGAACGGAATGATGACGATCGTCCGGGGCACGATCGTTCCCGAGCTGATGGGCCATCGCGGGTACGCGACGATCAACGGTGCGCTCGCTTTTCCCGCGAATACCGCGCGCGCCGTCGCACCGGTCTCCGCCGCCGCGATCTGGGGCTGGGGCGGCTACGCGGCGGTGTTGTGGGTTCTGCTGTGGGTGTGCAGCCTCGCGACGATCGCCTTCTGGATGGCTTCGATACGCAGCCACAGTGCCGCAAAGGCGGACGAATAGGCTTGCGCGCGAAGCCGGCGCGCGTTCTCGGTGTGATAGCGTATCGTCTCTGCCGTGATCTGGGTCATGTCCTGCTCCCGACTTCGATGGGGCAATGTCGCGCGGATTCTCTCTGGAGATAATCCGGCTTGTCGGACTAGTATTTATGAAATTCCATCATGAATGGAGGCAAGCCGGGATGGACCGTACGGGGGAGATGCAGGCCTTCGTCGAGACGGTGGAGCGGGCAAGCTTCAGCGCGGCGGCGCGCGCGCTGAAGCTGACGCCGTCGGCGCTTTCCAAGCTCGTGGCACGTCTCGAGGCGCGCCTGGGCGTGAGCCTGATGAAGCGCACGACGCGCCGTCTTTCGCTGACGCCGGAAGGCGAGGCGTATTTCGAGCGCGCGCGCCGGATACTCGAGGACATCCGCAGCGCCGAGATCGAGGTCGCCGGATTCCGCGAGCGGCCGCGCGGGCTGCTGCGGATCAATTCGGGAAACGCCTTCGCGATCCATCAGCTTGTCCCGGCGCTGCCCGAGTTCGCGCAGCGCTACCCGGACCTGAAGGTGGAGCTATCGCTCGACGACAGGCGCGTCGACCTCATCGAATCCGGCGCCGATCTCGCGATCCGGATCGGCAGCGTGGGCGACGACAGGCTGGTGTCGCGGAAGATCTGCGACCTTCGCCGCATGATCTGCGCCGCACCGACCTACCTTGCGCGCCGCGGGATTCCGCGACGGCCGGAAGACCTGGCACGGCACGACTGCATCACGATGGCCGGCATGCCGAATCTCGCGCAGTGGCCGTTCCGGGGCGGGACGGTCGGCGTGAGCGGCCCGGCGACGGCCGACAGCGCCAACGCTGTGCTCGAAATGGGGCTGCGAGGCATGGGGTTGGTCCGCTTCGCCGACTTCGTGTTCTCCGAGTATGTCCGCGACGGGCGAATGGTTCCTGTCCTCGTCGACCACCACAAGGTCGATGCCGTGCCGATCGCCGTCGTCTATCCGCAGAGCCGGCACAAGGTCCCGAAGACCGCGGCGTTTGTCGATTTCATGCTCCGCCGCTTCGCGCACGCACCCTGGCGGATGGATTGAGACTTGATCGACCGGGACGCCGCAGGCAGTCTCGGCGACCACTCCGGGGGGGCAGTCGAGTTGCGTGCCGCGGTATATTCGGCGATCGAGAACGACGGCGTCCCGTCCTGGACGCGCCGGATCTGCGACTTTTTCTTCACGGCCGCGATCCTGCTCTGGCTTGCCGAAGGCGTGCTGCGGACGGTCCCCACGCTCGGCCGCGACGTTCTCGGCACGTTCGGAATGCTCGAATTCTCGATTGGAGCGATCTTCGTCGTCGAATGGCTGCTTAGACTATGGACGGCTCCGGATCGCTACCACGCCGGCGCGATGTCCGAGAGCAGGGCGCGTCTCATCTACATCGCGTCGCCGATGGGCTGGATCGATGCCGGCGTGCCGATGGTCTATTTCGTCGGCGACTGGCTGTTCGGTCTGGGCGGTCCCGTTGCCGAAGTCTGTGAGCTTCTCGCCGTCTTCAAGCTGACGCGGTACTTTCCTGGCCTCGATCTGGTCTTCTCCGTCCTGCGGACGGAGGTCCGGCCGCTGGGCGCCGCACTGGCGGCGATGCTCACGCTGCTGCTGCTCGCGTCGAGCGGGATGTACTATCTCGAACGCGAAGCGCAGCCCGAGATGTTCGCCTCGATCCCGCACGCGATGTGGTGGGGGATCGTCACGATCGCGACCGTCGGGTACGGCGACATGGCGCCGGTGACGCTCTGGGGAAAGCTCGCCGCCGGCGTCGTGCTGCTGATCGGGATCGCGCTGTTCGCCGTACCGGCCGGCATCCTCGCCAACGGCTTCGCGGTCGAACTCAAGAAGCGCGAATTCATCGTCACGTGGCGCCTGATCGCCAAGCTTCCGCTGTTCGCCGATCTCGACGCCGCGGTCATCGCGTCGATCGCCCGGCTGCTCCAGCCGCGCGCGATGCCGAAGGACAGCGTCGTCGTGCGCAAGGGCGAGCCGGGCCTTGCGATGTATTTCATCCTGAAAGGGCAGGCCGACGTCCATGTCGAACCGCAGACTGTGCGTCTCGGGCCCGGAACCTATTTCGGCGAGATGGCGCTGCTGATGGACGCGCCGAGATCCGCCACGGTCGTGGCGACGGCCGACTGCGAATTGTTGGAGCTGGGCAGCGTCGAGTTCCGGCGCGTCTGCGCGGAGTATCCGCAGCTCAAGCAGCGCGTGGAGCGCGAGGCTGCCAAGCGAATGTCGGCCATCTCGCAGGCCGACCGGTAGGCTAGTGTCGCGCGCGATGGATAACGCCCTCCGGACGCCGCAGGAACTGAAGCAGGACAATATCCGCGCGGCCGGATTCATGGTCCTGTCGACGGTCTTCTTCATCATCAACGACACGACGATGAAGCTCGTGGCCGAGGAACTGCCGATCCTCCAGGCGATGGCTATCCGCGGCGCGCTGGTCACGGTCGGTCTCGGCGTCGCGGCCTACCTGACCGGCGCGCTCGCGCGCTGGACCAGCCTTGCCGATCCCGTCGTGCTGGGGCGCGCGGGATTCGAGACCGTCGGATCCTTCGCGTTCATGATCGCATTGCCGCACATCCCGCTGGCGACGGCCGTCGCGCTCAACATGGCCACGCCGCTTTGCATCCTGCCGCTGGCAGCACTTTTGCTCGGCGAACGGTACGGCTGGCGCCGGATCGCCGCCATCGTCGTGGGCTTTCTGGGCGTCATGCTGATCCTCCGCCCGTCGGTCGACGGCGTTGATCCGTGGCTGATGCTTTCCTTCAGCTCGTGCGTGTTCTTCGCCATGCGCGACGTCTCCACGCGCAGGATATCGCGCGACATTCCCTCCCTCCTGATCGCGCTGACGATGTCCGGCACGGTGACTGTCGCGACCGCGGCATGGAGCGCCATCGACGGATGGCAGCCCGTCGGCGTGATCCTTTTCGCCAAGCTCGTTCTGGCGTCGGTAATGGTCGCATTCGGCTACATGCTGGTCGTCAAGGCGATGCGCCAGGGCGAGGTAAGCTTCACCGGCGCGTTCCGCTACGCGGCACTGCTGTGGGCGACCGCGCTGGGCTGGATCTTCTGGCGCGAAGTGCCCGATCCGGTCGCCTGGGCCGGAATCTCGCTCGTCCTCGGTGCCGGTCTCTACGCCCTGCATCGCGAGCGCGTCCGCGCGCGGCAGGCATGAGTTCCGCCAACACGCGCGGCATCGCCGCGATGTCGATGTCGATGGCGCTTTTCGTGGCGTCCGACACGTTCATGAAGACGGCGAGCGAAGGCACCAACCCGGCGCAGCTCCTGTTCGTGCGGGGGATCCTGCTCGTCTCCGTGATTTTCCTGCTGGTCTGGCGCCTGCGGGCGCTGGGGGAGGTCCGCGCTCTCCTGCAGCCGCGCACGCTGTTGCGGACCTTCTGCGAAGGGGCGGGGACGTTCACCTATGTCGTCTCGCTCGCCTATATCCCGATCGCGACGGCGCTGGCGATCCACATGGCCACGCCGCTCTTCGTCCTTCCGCTTTCGCGATGGATTCTGGGCGAGCGGATCGGCCTCGGGCAGATTCTGGCCGTCGCCATCGGGATGTCGGGCGTGCTGCTGGTCCTGCGCCCGACGCTCGAAGGGATCGACATCTGGCTCGTCGTCAGCCTGTCGTCGGCCGTGCTGTTCGCGCTGCGCGACACGCTGACCCGGACGATCCCGCCGCGCGTGCCGTCGATCGTCGTTCTGTTCGGCGGTGCGGTCGCGGGCACGATGGCGGGTGCCGTCGGCGTCGGCGGTTCGGGATGGGACCCGATCGGGCCGCGCGAGATCGGCTGCGTGATCGCGTCGGCGCTGCTCGTGGGCACCGGAATGCAGCTGCTGATCCAGTCGATGCGCGCGGGGGAGGTTTCGGTGATCTCCCCGTTCCGTTACACGGCGATCCTGTGGGCCGTCCTGTCGGGCTTCGTCGTATGGGGCGCCCTGCCGGACGGCATGACGGTGGCCGGCATCTGCCTCATCGTCGCTGCCGGGCTTTATGCGCTGCTGCGCGAACGGCTCAGCGCCAGAGCCCGCGCTCGGCAAGCCAGCGGTTGATCACGCCGGCGACCTCGGCGTTGTTCCTGTCCATCATCAGCATGTGGCTGTTCCCGGAAATTCCGATCTGCGGAAGGTCGACGACCGACACGCTGCCGCCGGCCGCCCTTATCGCGTCGTAATAGCGCAGGCCGTTGCCCTTGATCGTGGGCCAGCGCGCGTCCTGGTCGATGAAATCGCCGTAGACCGCGAGGACGGGGACGGATTTCAGCTTCTCGACGTCGGCCGGATCGCCGAAGCCGGCGGGTTCGACGGCGACGATCGCGCGCACCTTGTCGGGGCGCGCTTCGGCCGCGCGGAACACGAACTGGCCGGCCTGGCTGTGCGCGAGCAGCGCGCAGGGACAAACGCGGTCGATCATCGCGACATAGGCGGCCACGGTCGCGTCGTCCGTGGTCGTCCAGCGCGGCACGATCTGCTTCACGAAGCTGTCGTAGGCGTCGACCGGGAACTGGCTGCCGGGCAGCACCTCCTGCTTGGCGTAGGTGCCGGGGCCGCCGCCGATGCGGAAGCGCTCGTAGGCGTCGTGCTTGGCGAGGAACACCGGCGCACCCGTAAAGGTCTGCGCCCAGCCGGCGCGGCCGCGCTCGACCGCGTCGGCGTTGTAGACCGACCAGCCGCGGCGCAGGAAATAGTTGAGCCAGCCCTCGCGCCCGTCCGGCGTCGTTTCGTAGGTCACGCCCGTCAGCCCGCCGCCATGCATCATCAGCAGCGGCACGGTCGAACGCCGGTAGCTGGGGATGAAGAACTGCACATAGGCGTGCTCGACCGAGAATGTGCCGTTCGGATCGACGCGGGCCGGAACGCCGCCCGGCGTGAACACGACTTCGCGAACCGGCTGGCCGCTGATCGTCACGTCGCGTCCGCCGACATGGAAGGAACCCATCTGGGCGAGTTGCAGCGCGCCGCCCTCCGAACCGCCGCCGCCGCAGGCGGCAAGCGCGAATGCGGCGGCGATCGCCGCAAAACGCCGCGAAGTTCCCATCGTCGTTCTCCCGTTCTTCACTGGGGCTGGTCTTCGGGTTTGGGGTCTTCGAGCGAATCGCCCCATGCGGCGCGCAGCTCTTCCTGGCGCTGCTCGATCAGCTGGAACTGGTCGCCCTGCGACCGGCGGTGGATGGCGCGGCCGATGGCAGGGGCCGCGAACGCGACGAGGAAGCCGACGCCGGCGGCGCAGAGCGGAATGATCCAGGCCATCGGATCGGCCGAAGGATTGCGGACCGGATCGAGGAGCCCGACCAGGATCACCGGGCCGGCGGCCGCCAGCGTCATGGCGCCGCCTCCCAGCGAGACGAAGCGCTTCCCGCCGCCTTCCAGCAGCGCCACGACGGCGCACGGAGCGAAGATGCCGAACACGTAGACCATCATCGACGGCTTCAGCACGAACACGGCCGCAATCAGCAGCGTGGCCGCGAGAATGGCGAAGATGAAGAGGAGGGTGCGGAAACTCAACTGCCCACCTTGCCGATCTGGGTGAAGAGCTGGAACAGCACGGTCATGACGGCGAGACCGGAAAGGATCATAAGCGCGATTTCCTGGCCCTTCTCGCTGCCCATGCGTGCCGTCGTCTCGACGATCGAATCGCGCATGTCGAGGATGCGCTGGTTCGCGTCGTACTCGTGCTTGGCGCGCGCGAACTCGGCGTTGTCGGCGCCGAATATCTCGGGGTCGGTCGCGATGTCCGCGAGCCCCTGGATGTCGAACGACGCGGCGGCGGCGTCGGCCTTGGCCAACGTCTGCTCGCGGACCGCGGGGTTGCGCAGCCGTCCGATCAGCGCGCGCGCCGCGGAATGGCAGATGTTCGTCAGGTTCGGAAGCTGCTTTCCTTTCGCCTCGACGACGATGCGCACGCCAAGCTTCAGGATCGCGGCCGCTCGCCGCGGGTCCTTCCCGTCGAAGGTGCGCAGCGCGCCGAGATCGGCCGGCGTGATCCCGCCGCGCGCACCGAGGAATGCCACGATGTGCGCGTCGGGTTCGAAGTTTCCGCGCGCGAGGCCTGCTTCGAACACGTCGAGCAGGTCGCCCAGCGTGTCGACCCACCGGCCCTGGACTTCCGGCGACAGGCAAGGCGCGTCGGGGTTGAGCTTGTAGAGCGCGCTTTCGAGCTTCTCGAGGCCGTTCGAGACGCGATCTTCGAGGTCGAGGAGCTCCTTGGCCGGCTCGTCGACGAGCCCGAGCGGATTGGCCGCCTTGGCCCAGAGATGGACGAGGCGCGCGGAGAACAGCTCCTCGAACTGCTGGCGCTTTCCGCCGTCGAGAAGAGCGGCGTACATCACGGCACCCGCACCGTTCGGGAAGAACGAGAGGTCGCGATAGCGGATCGGCCCGACGGGATCGAGCCGCACGGCCTCGCGCCCGAGCAGGACCTCCTTGGAGGTCAGAAGCGGGGTGGGGCTGCCGCTGTCGTCGATGTTGAGCGCCAGTGCGAGCTGGATGTCGTTCGCCTTGAGCCAGTTGGCGATCTCGCCGCGTTCGAGCGCCGTCGCCGCAGGATCGGGATATTTGTGGATCGCGAAGGCGAGCTCGCGCGCCTCGAGGCATTGCACCGGCCCGATCTGCAGCGGGGAGCCGCGCCGCGCGGCCGGGCGCTTCGACGGAATCTGCGGACGCCGGCCGTTCGTCCAGTCGGTGATCGCGGCCAGCGACCAGCGCGTTTTCACGTCGTCGTCGATCAGCGCCATGATCGGGTCGAACAGCTCGCTCGGGATCTGCGAGGTGTCGATCATGGCGCTGGTCGAGCCGTAGGCGAGGCGGCGCGCCATCAGCGCATCGGGCTGCTGGCCCTCGCCGGGATACTTGCCCGTCGCGAAGCAGTAGAGCGTCATGCCGAGCCCGAACATGTCGTCGATCGAGCCGCCGATCCCCTTGCCGTCGGGCGAGGCCAGTGCGCGTTCGATCGGCTCGAACGGGGCAGGCTGGTCGTAGCCGACGGGGCCCAGAACGCACGGGCCAAGCGCGAAGAGCTGGCCCTTGGTGTCCTGGCTGAAGACGTTGTCCGGCCGGATCGATCCGTGGATCTCGCCGCGCTCGACGATCTCGGCCAGCGCCACGCAGATCGGCTTCAGGAAATTCTGGATCAGCGTGCGCGGCGCCCAGCCGCCCCACATGCGCCGGGGAGGGGTCGGGCCGACGGGCTTCTCGTAGACGAAGGCATAGGCGTCGCCGCTGCCGCTGCGCTTGAGTACGCCCGCATCGAGCAGCGACAGGAGGCCGGAGCGCGACAGGCCGCGCTGGCGCTGGGCGGCACGGATACGGACGGACCGGTCCGGCTCGCACACGAACGCCAGATGCTGCCCGTCGGGAAAGCGGCGGTCGATCGCCGCATATGCCTTGGCGCCCGGCCTGTCGAAAGCCGAGAGCGGTGTGCCGAGATCGACGACGATATGCTCGCCGAGTTCGGCGCCGTTGGTCACGCCGGCCGGCATGTCGGCGGCGCGCGGCAGCGGTCTGTGTTGGATGAATGGACGCAGCAAGGGCGGTCGAACTCGGCGCGGTGAACGGCGTCCATAACGTGCGCCAAAGCCGGAGCCGGCGCAATGGCCGGCCCCGGGCCGTCGGGATTGCTTACTTCATCGCCTTCTGGAGGTTCTCGTCGAGCTTCCCGAGGAAGTTCGTCGTGGTGAGGAAGGGCTGATCGGGCGAGATCAGCGTCGCGAGGTCCTTGGTCATGAAGCCGGACTCGACGGTGTCGATGCAGACGCGCTCGAGCTTCTTGGCGAACTCGCACACATCGGGCGTCTTGTCGAACTGGCCGCGATACCAGAGGCCGCGGGTCCAGGCGAAGATCGACGCGATCGGGTTGGTCGACGTCTCCTTGCCCTTCTGGTGCTCGCGGTAGTGGCGCGTGACCGTGCCGTGTGCGGCTTCCGATTCGATGCACTGGCCGTCGGGCGTGGTCAGCACCGACGTCATCAGGCCGAGCGAGCCGTAGCCCTGCGCGACCGTGTCGGACTGCACGTCGCCGTCGTAGTTCTTCGTCGCCCACAGGAAGTTGCCGGGCCACTTGAGCGCCGAAGCGACCATGTCGTCGATCAGGCGGTGCTCGTAGATCAGGCCCTTGTCCTTGAAGCGGTCCTTGAACTCGGCGTCGAACACTTCCTGGAAGATGTCCTTGAAGCGGCCGTCGTAGATCTTGAGGATCGTGTTCTTGGTCGACAGATAGACCGGGTAGCCGCGGTTCAGGCCGTAGTTGAAGCAGGCGCGCGCGAAGCCGCGGATCGATTCGTCGACGTTGTACATCGCCATCGCAACGCCCGGCCCGGGGAAGTCGAACACCTGGTGACGGATGTTGGTTTCGCCGTCCTTCGAGGTGAAGGTGATCGACAGCTTGCCGGCCGACGGAACGATGAAGTCGGTCGCGCGGTACTGGTCGCCGAACGAGTGGCGGCCGATGACGATCGGCGCGGTCCAGCCCGGGATCAGGCGCGGCACGTTCTTGCAGATGATCGGCTCGCGGAAGATGGTGCCGTCGAGGATGTTGCGGATCGTGCCGTTGGGCGACCGCCACATCTGCTTCAGGTTGAATTCCTTGACCCGGCCCTCGTCGGGCGTGATCGTCGCGCACTTGACGCCGACCTTGTACTTCTTGATGGCGTTGGCCGCGTCGACCGTGACCTGGTCGTCCGTCTTGTCGCGGTATTCGACGCCGAGGTCGTAGTATTTCAGGTCGACGTCCAGATACGGCGTGATCAGCCGTTCGCGGATCATCTTCCAGATGATGCGGGTCATCTCGTCGCCGTCGAGCTCGACGATCGGATTGGCGACCTTTATCTTTTTCATATCCGGGAACTCCCTAAGTCAGACGCAATTCCATCGGGCAGGGATACGATACGCGCACCGGGAAATCCAGCGTCGCGGGATGCGGGTCCGGCCCGGACCTATAGCTTTTCTGGTTGCGGCGGGGTGCGGGCGGGCGGTGCGGCGCGCAGGGCCGGCAGCACGGCATCGATGCTGTCGACGACGGTGTAGAACGCGCGGAACGACGGCCGGGCATACTTCGCCGCGATGATCCCGTCGATCAAGGCGATAAGCCCATCCCAATAGCCGGCGAGATTGACGATCACGAGCGGCTTGTCGTGCAGCCCGAGCTGGCGCCAGGTCAGGATCTCGAACATCTCGTCGAGCGTGCCGGGCCCGCCGGGCAGGATCACGAACGCGTCCGACCGGGCGAACATCATCTCCTTGCGGACGTGCATGGACGGGACGACGTGCAACTCCGTCACCTGGCCGTGTCCGACTTCCGCCCGCATCAGGTGCTCGGGGATGATGCCCACGACGGTCCCGCCGCCGGCGATGGCGCCGTCGGCGACGGCCCCCATCAGGCCGACGCGACCGCCGCCGTACACGAGCGCGATCCCGGCCGCCGCCAGTTGCCCGCCGAAACGGTTGGCATCGGTCCGGTGGGAGGGATTGCCGTCGTTCGACGATCCGCAATAGACGCAGACCGAATTCAGCTTTGTCATCTATTGTTGCCGAAAATAAAACAGTGTGTTGCCCGCTTCGACATTGTTGACCGTCTTGCCGCATTGATCGGGCGAATGCTTAAATCGGACCGCGCCGGTCCACAAGCACTGCCGTGTCGGCTTAAGCGCCCGACAATAACCGGAAAAACCCGAAAAAGGATTGTCCCCAATGAAGTATTTCGTCCGCCAAGCTGCATTCGCGGTCGGCGTCGGCATTCTCGTTGCCGCCACGTCGTTCGGCGCTGCGGCCCAGAATCCGGCCGAGATCGCGCAGCGTCAGGAACTGATGAAGGCAAACGGCGGCGCCATGCGCGTGCTGACGCCGATGGTTCGCGGTGAAGCGCCCTGGAACGCGCAGGCCGCCGGTCAGGCCGCCGCCAGCGCACGCGACGCGGCCACCAAGGCCAAGGCGCTTTTCCCGGCCGGTACCGGTCCGGACAAGGGCCAGACCGCCGCGCTTCCCGCGATCTGGGAACGCAAGGCCGAGTTCGACGCCATTTTCGACCGCCAGATCGCGGCTGCAAGCAACCTCGTCACGCTGGCGGCAGCCAACAACGAGGCCGGCTTCAAGGCCGGCTTCGCGGCCCTCGGCCAGTCGTGCGGCGCCTGCCACACGCCGTTCCGCCGTCCGGCGAACTGAGTAACGCCCCGATGACGTGGTGCGCCCGCAAGGTGGCGACGTCCCGCCTTGCGGGCGCATTCGTTCTGCTGCTCGCATTTGCCGGATCGGCATCCGCCCAAAGCGGCGATGCTGGACGCGGCGAATACATCTTCGCGGCCGGCGGCTGTGCCGGCTGCCACACCGACACCAAGAACAACGGCCAGCTTCTGGCAGGCGGGCGCGAACTCAAGACGCCGTTCGGCAGTTTCTACGGCCCCAACATCACCGCCCATCCGACCGCCGGTATCGGTACCTGGTCGGACGCCGATTTCATCCGTGCGGTCCGGCAGGGTCGCCGTCCGGATGGCGCGCATTACTTCCCCGTCTTCCCCTACACGTCGTTCACGAAGATCTCGGACGCGGATCTCGTCGACCTGAAAACCTACATTTTCTCGCTGCCGACGTCCGACCGTCCGAACCGGCCGCATGATATCGGTTTCCCCTTCAACCTGCGCGCGCTCCAGTTCGGCTGGAAGCTGCTGCATTTTACGCCCGGTGCGTTCCGCCCCGATCCGTCGAAATCTGCGCAGGTCAATCGCGGCGCCTATCTGACCGAGGCGCTGGGCCATTGCGCCGAATGCCATTCGCCGAGAAATCCGTTGGGCGGTCTCGACACGGCGATGCTTTTCGCCGGCGATCGCAATCCGCCGGGCGGGGGCAGGGTGCCGAACATCACGCCGGACGCCGAGACAGGCATCGGCAAGTGGTCCGACGGCGATCTCGAAGACCTGCTCGGCAGCGGGATGACGCCGGACGGCGATTCCGTCGGGGGCGAGATGGGCGAAGTGGTCGCCAAGTCCACGTCGAAACTGACGCCCGAAGACCGGAAGGCGATGATCGCCTATCTGCGGCAGTTGAAGCCGATACAGAACCGGGTGCGCGGCGGCGGTTCTTGAGGCCCGTCGGGGCGGAGATTGCGACACGGGGCCGGCAGGCATAGTCTGCCGGAACCACTCTCGTCCTGGCCCGAGTCGTAACCCGCGCATGAACCGCAATTCGCTTCTCGCCCTTGTCGGCGCGATTTTCCTCATCGTCGCGAGCGTCATTGCGTTGCGCAACTGGCAGGTCGAGGAGGCGCGCCCGCCTGCGCGCCCGGTCGCGTCGGCGCCGCCGATTTCGGCCCCGCAACCGCCGTCGGCCCTTGCACCGCCGCCCGCGTCGCCTTCGACCGCGACCGTTCAACCCGTTCGCCCGAGCTTCGACGTCGTGCGCGTGAGCCCGTCGGGCGACGCGGTGATCGCCGGACGTGCGGCACCCAACGCGACCGTCACGATCCTCGACGGCGACAGGGAAATCGGCCAGGTCACCGCCGACGGTCGGGGCGAATGGGTCTTCGTTACGGTCGAGCCGCTTGCGCCCGGCCCGCACGATCTGCGCCTTCGCGCCCCCGGCCCTGACGGCAGCGTGCTGACATCCGACCAGAGCGTGGCAATGGTCGTGCCGCCGCGCGGCACGTTGGCGCCCGGCGGCGGTCCGCTCGCGGCCCTGCTTCCGACGGAGCCGGGGCGTGCCCCGAACGTGATCCAGGTTCCCGGTACGCCGGTTCCGGGCCAGCGCGTCGCGATCGATGCGCTCGACTACGGCGAGAAGGGCGAGGTCGTCGTCGCGGGCCGCGCCGATCCGGGCGCCACCGTCCGTCTCTATGTCGACAACAAGCCGGTCGCGAATGCCGTGGCGGGGCCGGACGGGCGCTGGGAAATGCGGGTCGGCGAATTGGCGCCCGGCGGCTATACGCTGCGCGCCGATGCCGTCGGACCCGACGGCCGCGTCGTCGCGCGGGCGGAGACGCGGTTCCAGCGCGACACGATGACGGCGCCGCTGCCCGGCCAGCAGATCGTGGTCGTGCAGCCCGGCAACTCGCTGTGGCGGATCGCGCGGCGGGTCTATGGCGAGGGCCTGCGCTTCACGACGATCTACGAGGCGAACCGCACCCAGATCGGCGACCCCGACCTGATCTATCCCGGCCAGGTCTTCGCGCTGCCCAAGACGAATTGATCCGGGCACCAGTGGCGGATTCCCGGACGAGGCGCTAAACTCGGCCCGAATTGTTACGGAAAAACTTCAAATCCGGCGGCTAAGCTTATGAGCGACATGTGGAAGTCAGTATCCGCGCCCATGCATCGGGCGGGCGTTCCGTTCGTCGTCGGCGGCGTCGTCGCGACGTTCCTGGCGGCATTCGCCTGGGCACCGCTGGCCGCCGTGCTGGCGCTCGTCACGGCGTGGATGATCTATTTCTTCCGCGATCCGGACCGCGTCGTGCCGACCCGATCCGGTCTGGTCGTCAGCCCCGCCGACGGAATGGTCCAACTGATCGTGCAGGCGGTCCCGCCGCCGGAACTGGAAATGGGCGACCGACCGCTCACGCGCATTTCGGTGTTCCTCAACGTGTTCAACGTGCACGTCAACCGCGTGCCCGTGGGCGGGCGGGTCGTGCGGGCGCGCTATCGGCCGGGCCTTTTCCTGAATGCGGCCCTCGACAAGGCGTCCGACGACAACGAACGCATGTCGGTGCGCGTCGCGACGGAAGACGGGCGCGAGATCGCCTTCGTCCAGATCGCAGGTCTCGTCGCCCGGCGCATCCTCTACGACATCAAGGACGGCGACGAGGTCCGCACCGGCCAGCGCTACGGCCTGATCCGCTTCGGCAGCCGGTGCGACATCTATCTTCCCGACGGCGTGGCGCCGCTGGTGTGCGTCGGCCAGACGACGATCGGCGGCGAGACCGTCATCGCCGATCTCGCGTCGGGCGAGGCGCGCAGGGAAGGGGAGACACGCTGATGTTCGGCAAGGCACGCAAGCGTCGCCAGCGCGAGCGCGGGGAGCGGATCGGCGGCGGCCACATGAACCGCCTGATTCCCAACGCGATCACGGTCGGCGCCCTGTGTGCGGGTCTCTCTGGCGTTCGCTTCGCGATCGACGAGCGCTGGGAGATGGCCGTCGGCGCCATCGTCGTGGCGGCGATCCTCGACGGGCTCGACGGGCGCATGGCGCGGCTCCTGAACGGCACGTCGAAATTCGGCGCGGAGCTCGACTCGCTCGCCGATTTCGTCAGCTTCGGTGCGGCACCCGCACTCATCGTCTATCTCTGGACATTGAGCGCGTGGGGCGGTGTGGGCTGGGTCATCGCGCTCGGCTTCGCCGTCTGCTGCGCGCTGCGCCTCGCGCGTTTCAA
>JAEUKY010000191.1 GCA_016794005.1 Rhodospirillales bacterium | reverse complement strand
ATTGGCTGGGGGACTAGGATTCGAACCTAGACTAGCTGAGTCAGAGTCAGCGGTCCTACCGTTAGACGATCCCCCAGCAGGGCCGTTCGGCAAGCGGGGTGTCGTATATCCCCGTTCGGCGCGCCCGTCAATTCGAGGTGCCGGGGTGCGGATTGCGTGCGTCCGGCATGGGGTCTAGAGTGTTCGGCGAAAAGCGTTTTCGCCGGAGGCCGGGCTCGGGGGAGCCTTGGCCGGAGGCGACGGGGAGTTTGGCGTGGTCTACGCAGGCGCGCGTCGGCGCGATGACCGGCCGTCGGCGGAGATCGGGCGGGTGGAGGACAGTCTGTTCGCCGCCCTCGATCTCGGCACCAACAACTGCCGCCTTCTCGTGGCGCGGCCGTCGGCAGACGGATTCCGCGTGGTCGACGCGTTCTCGCGCATCGTGCGGCTGGGTGAGGGGCTGTCGCGCGCCAACCTGCTGACCGAAGCCGCGATGCTGCGCTCGCTCGACGCCCTCCAGGTCTGCGCGTCGAAGCTGCGCCGGCGCGACAATATCCGCTTCCGCGGCGTGGCGACCGAGGCGTGCCGGCGCGCGGACAACGGCATGTCGTTCCTGTCGCGCGTGCGCGAGGAGACGGGCCTGCTGCTGGAGCCGATAGCACCCGCCGAGGAGGCCGATCTCGCACTCGCCGGCTGCGCGCCGCTGCTCGACACCACGCGCCCGCACGCCATCGTCTTCGACATCGGCGGCGGCAGCACCGAGGTGATGTGGCTCGACCAGACGCAGACCGGCTGGCGGATCGTCGATTTCGTGTCGATGCCGTTCGGCGTGGTGCCGGTGTCGGAACGCTTCGGGCCGGGCGCGGTCGACGACGCGCTCTACCAAGGCGTCGTTTCGCAGATCGCCGACGCGCTGGCCGAACTCGACGCGCGCCACTCGATCGCGGCGCAGGTCGCGGCCGGGAACGTCGACATGCTCGGCACGTCGGGCACCGTCACCACGCTGTCGGGGCTCGCGATGGGGCTGCTGCGCTACCAGCGCGACCGTGTGGACGGCTCGACGCTGGAATTCGAGGCGATGCGCCGCCATTCGGCCGAACTCGCCGCCCAGGATTTCGAGACGCGCGCGCAGAACCCGTGCATCGGGCGCGAGCGGGCCGATCTCGTCGTCGCCGGCTGCGCGGTGCTGGAAGGGATCTGCCGGCGCTGGCCGGTGGGCCAGCTTCGCGTGGCCGACCGCGGGCTTCGCGAAGGCATCCTTCTGGGCATGATGCGCGAGGCCGGCCTGTGACCGAACGCCGCCTGCACGTGAAGCTGAAGACCGCGAAGGGCCGCTCGACGGCTTCGCAGCAGTGGATCTCGCGCCAGCTCAACGATCCCTATGTCGGCAAGGCGATCGACCAGGGCTATCGCAGCCGGGCCGCGTTCAAGCTGATGGAGATCGACGACAAGTACAGGCTGCTGAAGAAGGGCACGCGCGTCGTCGATCTGGGGGCGGCCCCCGGCGGCTGGACGCAGGTCGCCGTCGAGCGCGGCTGCGGCATGGTCGTGGCGCTGGACATCCTCGAGATGGCGCCCATCGCCGGGGCGACCGTGCTGCAGGCCGATTTCCTCGATGCCAAGGCGCCCGCGAAGCTGGAAGCCGTGCTCGGCGGCAAGGTCGACGTCGTGCTTTCCGACATGGCGCCGTCCACCACGGGCCATCGCGAGACCGACCACATGCGCATCGTCATCCTCGTCGAGGCGGCGGTCGAGTTCGCGGTCCAGACGCTGCGCAAGGGCGGGGCGTTCGTGGCCAAGTTCCGGCAGGGGCCGGACGAAGTGAACATCTTCAAGGCGACCCAGACGCGCTTCGCCAAGGTGGTGCGGATGAAGCCGCCGGCCTCGCGATCCGAGTCGTCGGAGTTCTACCTCGTCGCGACCGGCTTCAAGGGCTGAAAAGGCAACGATTCCGGGCACCTCGAACGGGGTTCCCGCCGCCGCCCGACTGGTGTATTGATGCGCGCCACTTCCCGACAACGGAGGCGGCATGCAGATCCGCGACGCACTGACCTACGACGACGTTCTTCTGGAACCGGCGGCCTCTTCCGTCCTTCCGGGCGACGTGGATACGCGCACGCGCCTGACGCGCACCATCGAGCTGGGCATCCCGCTCGTCTCCTCCGCGATGGACACCGTCACCGAACACGCGCTCGCCATCGCGATGGCGCAGGCGGGCGGGCTGGGCGTCATCCACAAGAACTTCGACATCGAGGCGCAGGCGCAGGAAGTGCGCAAGGTGAAGAAGTTCGAGAGCGGCATGGTCGTCAACCCGCTGACCATCGGCCCGGACGAGACGCTGGCCGACGCGCTTCAGGTCATGGCGTCCAACCACATCACCGGCCTGCCGGTGGTCGAGCCGGGCACGAAGAAGCTGGTCGGCGTGCTGACCAACCGCGACGTGCGCTTCGCGTCCAACCCGCGCCAGAAGGTGCGCGAGCTGATGACGCGCGAGCGTCTCGTCACCGTCACCGAGGGCGTTTCGAAGGACGAGGCGAAGCGGCTGCTGCACCAGCACCGCATCGAGAAGCTGCTCGTCGTCGACGACGCCTATCGCTGCATCGGCCTGATCACGGTCAAGGACATCGAGAAGGCGCAGCGCTTCCCCAACGCCTCGAAGGACGAGAAGGGCCGCCTGCGCGTGGCCGCCGCGACCGGCGTGGGCCCCACGGGGATCGCGCGCGCCGAGGCGCTGTTCGACGCGCAGGTCGACATCGTCGTCGTCGACACCGCGCACGGCCACAGCCAGGGCGTGATCGACACGGTGCGCCAGATCCGCAAGCTTTCGAACTACAGCCAGATCATCGCCGGCAACGTCGCCACGGGCGAAGGCACCAAGGCGCTGATCGACGCAGGCGCGGACGCCATCAAGGTCGGCATCGGGCCGGGGGCGATCTGCACGACGCGCATCGTGGCGGGCGTGGGCATCCCGCAGCTGACGGCACTGCTCGACTGCGTGGAAGCCGCCAAGCCCGCGGGCGTGCCCGTCATCGCCGACGGCGGCATCAAGTATTCGGGCGACCTCGCCAAGGCGATGGCCGCCGGGGCCGAGTGCGCGATGATCGGCTCGCTGTTCGCCGGCACCGACGAGGCGCCGGGCGACGTGTTCCTCTACCAGGGCCGCTCGTACAAGTCGTTCCGCGGCATGGGCTCGGTGGGGGCGATGGCGCGCGGCTCGGCCGACCGCTATTTCCAGCAGGAGATCAAGGACTCGCTGAAGCTGGTGCCGGAAGGCATCGAGGGCCGCGTTCCCTACAAGGGGCCGGTGGGCGCGGTCATCCACCAGCTCGTCGGCGGGCTGCGCGCGTCGATGGGCTATACCGGCAGCCGCAATCTCGCCGACATGGTGCGCAACGCGCGCTTCGTGAAGATCACCAGTGCGGGCCTGCGCGAAAGCCACGTCCACGACGTGACGATGGAGCGCGAGGCGCCCAACTACAGCGGCGGCCCCGCATGACGCCCGGCGGGCGCGCGGCCGCGGCGATCGAAATCCTCGACAAGATCATCGCGGACCGCACGCCGGCCGACCGGCTCGCCAACGACTATTTCCGCTCGCGCCGCTATATCGGCTCGAAGGACCGCACGGCGGTGCAGGCCATCGTCTATGGCTGCCTGCGCCA
>JAEUKY010000154.1 GCA_016794005.1 Rhodospirillales bacterium | reverse complement strand
GCGACGCTCGAAGGCTGGCGCGCGGCAGGAGCCGAAATCTCGTTCTTCTCGCCGCTCGCCGACGAGGCGCCGGATCCGGCGAGCGACGCGGTCTTCCTTCCCGGCGGCTATCCCGAGCTGCATGCCGGCCGCCTTGCCGCGGCGACGCGTTTCAAGAACGCCGTCGTCCGCCATCGCGGCACCGTCTACGGCGAATGCGGCGGCTACATGGCGCTGGGCGCCGGGCTGGTCGACACCGGCGGTGCGCGTCACGCGATGCTCGGCCTGCTGCCGCTGGAAACGTCGTTCGCCGCGCGCCGGCTGCATCTGGGCTATCGCGCCGCGAGGCTTCCGGCCGACGGGCCGCTCGGCCGGGCCGGTGAAACCTTCCGCGGCCACGAGTTCCACTACGCGACGATCCTGTCCGAAGGGGGCGAGGCCCCCCTGTTCGATCTCGGCGACGCGCGCGGCAATCCGCTAGGATCGGCGGGCCGCCGGGTCGGTCGAGTCGCGGGATCGTTCGTGCATCTGATCGACCGCGCTGGACTTTCGACGGCAGCCGACTAAGTTGACCGCCCGCGAGGGGCCTCCCGGCTCTCTCGCCCCGGTCCGGGGGTTCAATGCTCTACCACCTCTACGACATGCAGCAGACGCTTCTGACGCCCGTGCGGATGACCGCCGAAGCCGTCCAGAACGTCTTCAGCCATCCCCTGATGCCGGTTTCCTATACGCGCTTCGGCCGCGCGATGGCGGCGGGCGCCGAGATGGTCGAGCGCGCGACGCGCCGCTACGGCAAGCCGGCCTTCCGGCTCGATTCCGTCGCCATCGACGGCGTCGAAACGCCGGTCGTCGAGGAAGTCGTCCATTCGAAGCCGTTCTGCGACCTGCTGCATTTCCGGCGCGACACCGCGACGGAGCGCGCCGACCCCGTCGTGCTGGTCGTCGCCCCGATGTCGGGCCACTACGCCACGCTGCTGCGCGGCACGGTCGAGGCGCTGCTGCCCGACCACGACGTCTACATCACCGATTGGGTGAACGCCGCACTCGTGCCGATGATCGAGGCGGACAGCTTCGATCTCGACGACTATGTCGACTACCTGATCGAGTTCATGGAATTCCTCGGGCCCGAGACGCACCTGATCGCGGTCTGCCAGCCGTCCGTGCCGGTCATGGCGGCGGTGTCGCTGGTCTCGGCGCTCGACCCGGCCGCGGCCCCGCGTTCGATGACGCTGATGGGCGGACCCGTCGACACGCGCGTCAATCCCACGAAGGTGAACCGGCTCGCCGAGGAACGTTCGATCGAGTGGTTCGAACGCTCGGTCGTCACGACCGTGCCGCCGACCTATCCGGGCTTCATGCGCCGCGTCTATCCCGGGTTCATCCAGCTTTCGGGGTTCATGAGCATGAATCTCGACCGCCATGTCGGCTCGGCGATGAAGCAGTTCCAGCATCTCGTGCGCGGCGACGGGCTGAGCGCGCACGGCCACCGCGAGTTCTACGACGAGTATCTGTCGGTCATGGATCTCGATGCGGCCTTCTATCTGCAGACCGTCCGGGTCGCCTTCCAGGACCATGCGCTGCCGACCGGCACGTGGATCTCGCGCGGCCGCAAGGTCGACCCGGGTGCGATCCGCAGCACCGCGCTGATGACGGTCGAAGGCGAACTCGACGACATTTCCGGCGTCGGCCAGACCTTCGCGGCGCATGCGCTGTGCACCGGCCTGCCGGCCGACCGGCGCCGGCACTGGCTGCAGAAGGGTGTGGGCCATTACGGCATCTTCAACGGAAGGCGCTGGCGCACCGAGATCCTGCCGCAGGTGCGCGGCTTCATCCGCGAGAACCGCTAGGCGCTATTTCCGTCCGGCCCGCGTAACCAGCGCCAGGCCCGTGAAGATCGCCGCGATCGCCGCCCAGACATAGGCGCTGTGCGTCTCGCCGAACAGCAGCCAGCCCCAGAACACGCCGGCGAGCGTGACGATGAAGCCGGTCTGGCTGAAGAAGACCGGCCCGGCGATGCGCATCGCCTCGAAGAACAGCAGCGAGCCCAATCCCGCCAGCGTGCACTGGACGATCAGCGCCCAGTCGCCAGGGCCCTGCGGCGGCAGCGGCATGTGGGGCGCCCCCAGCGCCAGCGCCACCGGCAGGATGCAGATCGCCGACCCTAGCTGCATGCTGGAGGCGAGCGCCACCGAATCGACGTCGTCGGGCCGGGCCCAGGCGATATAGACGTTCGACAGCGCGTAGAAGAACGGCACCAGCAGACACAGCGCCACCCACGGCGCCATCTCCGGATCGGGCAGACTGGCGCGCGGTACCACCACCAGCAGGGCCCCGACCACGCCGAAACCGATGCCGAGGATGCGCAGGTTGTGGCGCTTCTCCATGCCGACCGCCCACGCGATCGCATAGGTGAAGACCGGCGACAGCGTGTTGACCACGGCGGCGAGCCCCGCCGGCACGTGCCCGACGACGAGCGCGGCGACCGAGTTCGGGATCGAGACCGCGATGGCGCCGGCGACCAGCATGTAGACCGCGAAGCCGCGGCGCAGCGGGATCTTCGCGCCGCGGAACCGGGCGACGATCGCCAGCAGCGTGCCGGCCGACAGCGACGTCGCGAGCGTGAAGCCGAGCGGATGGATTCCCCCTTGCACGGCGACCTTGGCCATCGAAAACTGCAGGCCCCAGACAAGCCCCATGCACAGCATGTAGAAGAGGGCCAGGTAAAGTCTGGAACCGTGAAGCGGGGGAGAGGATTCGGCCATGTTGTTCGCGAGCTACAATATCCAGTACGGGACGGGAAAGGACGCAAAGATCGACCTGGGGCGGGTGGCCGCCGCGGTGAAGGGTGCCGATGTCATCGCACTTCAGGAGGTCGAGCGCCACTGGCCGCGTTCGAACGACGTCGACCAGGTCGAAGTACTGGCGCAGGCCCTGCCCGGCTACCACTGGGTCTACGGGGCGGGCTACGACATGGATGCGACGAACGGCACGCCCGGCAACCGCCGGCGCCAGTTCGGCAACATGCTGCTGAGCCGCACGCCGATCATCAGCTCGCGCCACCACATGCTGCCGAAGTTCGGCGCCACGAACCTATACTGCCTGCAGCGCTCGACGATCGAGGGCGTGATCGACACGCCGAAGTCGGGGCCGATCCGCGTCTATTCGCTGCACCTGTCGCATCTGGGCGACGGCGACCGCGGCCCGCAGGTCGACAGGCTCCTCGCCATCCACCGCGACGCGCCCGCCGAGGGCGGGGCGTGGTGCGGCGCGCGCGAAGGGACCGACTGGACGCAAGGCCTGCCGCCGCCGCCGATGCCCCAGCCGGCGATCTTCATGGGCGATTTCAACCTCAAGGCCGATTCGCCGCTCTACGACCGGCTCGCCGGGCCGCTGTCGTACGAGTACGGGCGCATGACGGCGATGTCGGGGCTGGTCGACGCCTACGTGGCGGCCGGCAACGCGGAGAACGCCGGCGTCACCGCCGACGGGCACGAGCGCGAGAAATACCAGCGCATCGACTATTGCTTCGCGAGCGCCACGATCGCGCCGAAGATCAAGCGCGCCTGGATCGACAACGAGGCGGTCGGCTCCGACCACCAGCCGATCTGGACGGAAATCGACCTCTAGAGCCAGCGGCGGACCCGCCGGCACCATTCGGCATAGGCGTCCCCGAACTGTGCCTGCAACGCGCGCTCTTCGGGGACGATCTGGAACCTGTCGATGTAGGCGACGAAGGCCGGGACGGCGACCAGGCCGAGGAGATCGCCGCGCACGATTGCGAACGCGGCCAGCAGCATCGCCATGCCGACATACATCGGATTGCGCGTATGGGCGTAGACGCCGGCGGTCACGAGCGCGTTCGTCCTGTCCGGATAGCGCGGATCGACCGTCGTGCCGGCACGCCGGAATCCGGCGACGGCCACGAAGGCAAGTGCCGCGCCCGCGACGGCGAGCATGGCGGCGAGCGCGCCGCCGAAAGGGATCTCGAGCGGCGGCGCACCCGAGATATCGGGCGCCAGCCACACGAACGAGGCGGCCAATGCAAGCACGACGAGCGGCGGGACCCGGGTTTCGATTCGACTGCCCGCCATCGTTCCGTCAGCCGCGCCGCAGGCTTCTTCCGGTGCCCGGATCGAACAGATGGACGGCCCCGGCGACGGCACCGACCGCCAGCTCCTTGGCCGGGCTCGTCACGTCGGCCGGCATGGCGAGCACGAACGGCTCGCCGGCCAGGGTGCCGTGCAGCAGGCGCGTGGCGCCCAGTTCTTCCGTCACGTCCCACTTCAGGACGGGCGTTTCGCGCGAACCGCCCGTCTCGGCCTTGGCGTCTTCCGGGCGGACGCCGACATCGACCTTCATACCGGGCTTCGCGTCGATCGACGCGGCGTCGAACGCCAGCTTCGTGCCGTCGGCGAGCGCCACCTGGCCGGGTGCCGCGACCGTGCCGGAGAAGAGGTTCATCGCCGGCGAACCGATGAAGGTCGCGACGAACTTGCTGGCCGGGCGGCGGTAGATTTCCAGCGGCGTGCCGGTCTGTTCGATCTGGCCGCCGTTCATCACGACGACCTGGTCGGCCAGCGTCATCGCCTCGACTTGGTCGTGGGTGACGAAGATCGACGTCGCCTTCAGGCGGTTGTGGAGCTTGCGGATCTCGAGGCGCATCTGCACGCGCAGCTTGGCGTCGAGATTCGACAGCGGCTCGTCGAACAGGAAGGCGGCCGGTTCGCGCACGATGGCGCGGCCCATCGCCACGCGCTGGCGCTGGCCGCCGGAAAGCGCGCGCGGCTTGCGCTGCAGGTAGGGCTCGATCGCCAGCATGCGCGCGGCTTCGGCCACGCGGCGCTCGATCTCGGCCTGCGGGGTCTTCCGGTTGCGCAGGCCGTAGGCCATGTTGTCGTAGACGCTCATGTGCGGGTAGAGCGCGTAGTTCTGGAACACCATCGCGATGTCGCGCTCGGCCGGCTCGACGTCGTTGACCGTGCGGTCGCCGATCGCGATCGTGCCCGAGCTGATATGCTCGAGGCCCGCGATCATGCGCAGCAGCGTGGACTTGCCGCAGCCCGACGGCCCGAGCAGCACGGTGAAGTTTCCGTTCGGGATCGTCAGCGTGATGCCTTTGACGGCCTCGACGCCGCCGGCATAGACCTTCTTCACCTTGTCGAGGATTACGCTCGCCATACCCGATTCCCCTTGCGTACCGAAATCACTTCTCGGTCTCGACGAGACCCTTCACGAACAGCTTCTGCATCACGACCACGACGAAGACCGGCGGCAGCAGCGCCAGCACCGCCGTCGCCATGGCGAGCTGCCATTCGGTCAGCGCGTCCTGCGTGACGATCATCTTCTTGATGCCGATGACGATGGTCTGCATGTTGTCGCGCGTCGTGATCAGCAGCGGCCAGAGATACTGGTTCCAGCCGTAGATGAACTGGATGACGAAAAGCGCCGCGATCGTCGTGACCGACAGCGGCAGCAGCGTGTCGACGAAGAACTTGAACGGCCCCGCCCCGTCGATCTTCGACGCCTCGACCAGCTCTTCCGGCACCGTCATGAAGAACTGGCGGAACAGCAGCGTGGCCGTCGCCGAGGCGATCAGCGGCAGCGTGAGACCCGTGTAGGTGTCGAGCAGCCGCAGGTCGGCGACGATCTTGTAGGTGGGATAGATGCGCACCTCGACGGGCAGCATCAGCGTGATGAAGATCAGCCAGAAGGCCGCCATGCGGAACGGGAAGCGGAAAAACACGATCGCGTAGGCCGAGATCAGCGAGATCGCGATCTTGCCCAGCGAGATCGCCATCGCCATGACGAAACTGTTGATCAGCATCGTGCCGACCGGCTCGCGCGTCGAGGACGACGTGCCGGTGAAGATCAGACGCGTGTAGTTCTCGGCCATCCGGCCGCCGGGCAGCAGCGACATCTGCCCGTTCTGCACCGAGGCCGCGTCGTAGGTCGAGGCGAGCAGCGCCAGATAGACCGGGAACGCGACGATGGCGACGCCGGCGAGGAGGACTGCGTGCGGCAGATAGCGGCTGACGAATGTCTGGCGTTCGACCATCAGTACTGGACCTTGCGTTCGACGAACTTGAACTGGATGGCCGTCAGCGCGATCACGATGACCATCAGCACGACAGACTGCGCGGCCGAACCGCCGAGGTCGCTGCCGAGCTTGCCGTCCGCGTAGACCTTGTAGACCATCGTCGTCGTGTTGCCGGCGGGGCCGCCGCCGGTGACCGAGTCGATGATGCCGAACGTGTCGAAGAACACGTAGACGATGTTGACGACGAGCAGGAAAAACGCCGTCGGCGACAGCAGCGGGAAGACGATCGTCCAGAAGCGGCGCAGGGGCCGGGCGCCGTCGATCGCGGCCGCCTCGATCACGCTTTTCGGAATCGCGGCGAGGCCGGCGAGAAAGAACAGGAAATTGTACGAGATCTGCTTCCACGTCGCGGCCAGCACGACGAGGATCATCGCGTGATTGCCGTTGAGCAGCGGGTTCCAGTCGATGCCCCAGCCGCGCAGCATCTTGGCGAGCATGCCCAGCGACGGCTGGAACATGAACAGCCACAGCACGCCGGCGACGGCGGGCGCCACCGCGTAGGGCCAGATCAGCATGGTCTTGTAGATCGTCGCACCCTTGATCTGCTTGTCGGCCATGACCGCGAGCAGCAGGCCGATGGCGAGCGACAGGAACGCGACGAGCGCCGAGAACACGGCCGTCGTGCCCATCGTCTTGTAGTATTCGGGGTTGGAGGCGAGGATGCTGTAGTTCTCGAACCACACGAATTCGGTCGAGATGCCGAACGCATCCTGCATCAGCAGCGACTGCCAGACCGCCTGCGCTGCCGGGAAATAGAAGAAGACCACGACGATCGCGAACTGGGGCAGGAGCAGCGAATAGGGCAGGAGCTTGCCGCCGAACAGCGCGCGTCGTTCCATGTCGTAAGGTCTCCGGTTCCCTGAAGTACGGTACGAAACGGGCCGGGTCGCGAACGACCCGGCCCGCCCGTCAGCCCGGGTTCAGCGCGTGACGGTACGCTCGAACTGGCGCAGCATCGCGTTGCCGCGGCTCACAGCCGCGTCCATCGCCTGCTGTGCCGTCTTGGTGCCCTGCAGGGCCGCTTCGATCTCCTCCGACCAGATGTCGCGGATCTGGACGAGATTGCCGAAGCGCAGGCCCTTCGAGTGCTCCGTCGGCGGCTTGTTGGTCAGCTCCTTGAGCGGGGTCTCGAGATAGGGGTTCGCGTTGTAGAACCCCGACGACTTGACCTTCTCGTAGGCCGCCTTGGTGATCGGCAGGTAGCCGGACTCGGTGTGCAGCTTCGCCTGGCGATCGGTATCCGACAGGAAGGCGAAGAACTTCGCGACACCCTTGTACTCGTTGGCCGGCTTGCCGCCCATGACCCACAGCGAGGCGCCGCCCAGCGTCGAGTTCTGCGGCGCGCCCGCGACGTCGGGATAGTACGGCATCGGCGCGTTCGCCCAGTCGAACTTGGCGTTCGCCTTGACGTTGCCGTAGAAGCCCGACGACGTCAGCAGGATCGGGCACTCGCCCGACGTGAACGTGCCTTCGCCGGTGTTCGTGCGGCCGCCGTAGACGTAGGTCTTGTCCTTGACGAGCTCGGCGAGGTTGGCGAAGTGCTTCACGTGCGTCGGCGAGTTGATCTTGAACTCGGTGTCGAAGCCGTCGATGCCGTTCGACTTCGTGCCGATCGGGATGTTGTGCCAGACCGAGAACTGCTCGATGTTGACCCACGTGACCCAGGCGGTCGAGAAGCCGCAGTTCGGCGTCGCGGCGGCCTTCAGCTTCTTGGCGGCCTCGAACACTTCGGGCCAGGTCTTCGGCGGCGCGTCGGGATTGAGGCCCGCCTTGCGGAAGGCGTCCTTGTTGTACCACATCACCGTCGACGACGAGTTGAACGGGAACGAGAGCATTTCGCCCTTCGCCGTCGAGTAGTAGCCGGCGACCGCCGGGAGGTACGAGTTCGGGTCGAAGCGCTCCCCGGCTTCCTTCATCAGGTCGGCGACCGGCTTGATGGCGCCGCGGGCGGCCATCATCGTCGCGGTGCCGACTTCGAACACCTGCATGATGTGCGGCGCGTTGCCGGCACGGAACGCGGCGATGCCGGCGTTCATCGTGTCGGGATACGAGCCCTTGTACGACGCGACGACCTTGTACTCGCTCTGCGACGCGTTGAACTCGGCGGCAAGCCGGTTGACGACGTCGTTGTTGGCGCCGGTCATCGCGTGCCACCACTGGATTTCGACCTGGGCGGATGCCGGGGCCGCGACGGTCAACGCCGTGCCGGCCAGCAGTGCCGCCATGAAATGCTTCGAAAGCGATCGACCGAGATACATGGGGTTCCTTCCTCTCCTCTTTTCGCGCGACGGATCGAATTTGCGCACCGATGTCGCGTCGTTTAGGCTTCCGGCATGTCCCATCCGGGACGTATCCGTGAAGCTTTTATGACATAGCTTTAGCACGGGGCCGCCCTGCCCCCAAGCCCTTCGGCGACGGCTTCGCGCCGAAATCCGACCGGACGCGCGCGACCGCGTCCTGCCAGCCTGCATACAATCCATCGTGTTCGGCGCGCGCACCCTGCGGCCGGAACAGGCGCTCGGCCTGCCGCGCTTTCGCGACGTCGTCGACCGACGCGTACACGCCCGCACCGAGCCCCGCGAGGGCGGCGGCCCCCCATGCCGTCGTCTCGGTGACGAGCGGGCGGTCAACGTCGAGCCCGAGCTGGTCGGCGAGGAACTGCATGACCCAGTTGTTGGCGACCATGCCGCCGTCCACGCGGATCGTCTTGAGTTCGGCCTTGGGCCCCATGTCGGCGCGCATGGCGCCCATCAGGTCGCGCGTCTGGTAGGCCGTCGATTCGAGGGCCGCGCGCACGATCTGCGGCAGGCCGGAATCGCGCGTCAGGCCGAAGATCGCGCCGCGCGCGTCGGGGTCCCACCAGGGCGCCCCCAGTCCCGTGAAGGCGGGAACGAGATAGACGCCGCCATTGTCGGGAATCGAGCGCGCGATCGCCTCGCTTTCCGACGCCTTCGCGACCGCCTTCAGCCCGTCGCGCACCCACTGGATGACGGCGCCGGAAATGAAGATCGAGCCTTCCAGCGCGTAGGCGACCTTGCCTTTCAGGCGATAGGCGACCGTCGACAGCAGCCGGTTCTTCGAGCGCACGAACTTCGCGCCCGTGTTGAGCAGCACGAAACAGCCGGTGCCGTAGGTGCTCTTGACCATGCCGGGCTGGAAGCAGGCCTGCCCGACCGTCGCGGCCTGCTGGTCGCCGGCGATGCCGCGGATCGCGATGGCGCCGCCGAACAGGGCGGGGTCGGTTGTACCAAAGTCGGCGGCACTGTCGCGCACGTCCGGCAGCAGCGAAGCCGGGATGTCGAACGCCTTCAGCAGGTCGGCGTCCCATTTCTGGCTGCCGATGTCGAAGATCATCGTGCGGGCGGCGTTCGTCGCGTCGGTCGCGTGGACCTTGCCGCCGGTCAGCCGCCACAGCAGGAACGTGTCGATCGTGCCGAAGGCGAGCTTGCCGGCCTTCGCCGACGCGCGCGCACCGGGCACGTTGTCGAGCAGCCAGGCGATCTTCGAGCCGGAGAAATACGCGTCGAACAGCAGGCCCGTGCGCTTGCCCAGTTCGGCGTCGCCGATCTCCTCGCGCATCCGGCGGCACCAGTCGGCCGTGCGCCTGTCCTGCCAGACGAGCGCCTTGTGGATCGGCTTGCCGGTGGCGCGGTCCCACAGCACGGTCGTCTCGCGCTGGTTGGTAATGCCGAGTGCGGCGATGTCGCCCGCCTTCAGGCGCGCGTTGGCAAGGGCGCGCCGCACGACCGAAACGGTCGCGGTCCAGATCTCCTCCGCGTCGTGCTCGACCCAGCCGGGCTGCGGATAATGCTGCTTGAGCTCGACCTGCGCCGAGGCGACGGGTGCCCCGTCGGTGCCGAACACGATGGCGCGCGTCGACGTGGTTCCCTGATCGATGGCGAGCAGATACTGGCCGGTCATGCGGGCGAAGCTCCCCTGATTTCTTCGTTGGCCGGACAATCGCCCATCCGCGTGGGCGTCGGCAAGCGGGACTTGCCAGCGGGACCCGACCCGTGGCTGGCTGTCGCCATGCTGCCCGTCGCCCCCGAAATCTGGCTCGCCTTCGCCGCCGCCGCCGCGATCCTGATCGCCATTCCCGGCCCGACCACGCTGGTCGTCCTGGGCCAGACGCTTTCGGGCGGACGGCGGATGGGCTTCGTCAGCCTGATCGGCGTGGCGCTCGGCGACGTCTGCGCGATCAGCCTGTCGGTCCTCGGCTTCAGCGCGATCCTGTCGGCCTCCGCCCACGCCTTCGAGATCCTCAAATGGATCGGGGCGGCCTATCTGGTCTGGCTCGGCATCGGCCTGTGGCGCGCACCGCCCGCCGATCTTGCCGCCGTATCGGCAGGGCAGACGGACGTGCGCCGCGCGATCTTCCGCAGCTTCGCGATCACGCTCCTCAACCCCAAGGGCATCCTGTTCTTCGCGGCGTTTCTGCCGCAGTTCATGGACCCGGCCCGGCCGCTGCTGCCGCAGGTCCTGGCGCTGATGCTGACATTCGTGGCGCTCGCGACCGCGATCCAGGGCGGCTACGTGATGGCGCTGGGGACCGCGCGCCGCAACGTCGCGAAACCCTCGACGATGCGCACGCTCAACCGTGCGGGTGCCGTGATGCTGGTCGGTGCCGGCCTGCTGACGGCCTCGCTGAAGCGCGCCTAATAGGCGCGCCAGTCGACGGCGGCGAGCCGTTCGTACTGCGCCATGTCGTTGTAGATCTGCGCCGAGATGCGCACCCACAGCCGGTCGCCGAACGCCATGACCGGCGCCTGGATGCGGGTCCGGTCGTAGAGCGCGCCGTAAAGCGCGATCGCGCGCGCCTCGTCGGCGGGCCCTTCGACCGGCAGACGGATCGCGGCGAGGTGCGCACGCATGCCGGCCGGTCCGCAGATTTCCGTGCCGTAGGCGCCCGCGATGCGCACGGCGGCACGCGCGCACAGCGCGTCGTTGTGCGCGCGGATGCGCCCCCAGCCGTATCGTTCGCCGAACGCGATGCCATCGGGGATCGACAGCCAACTGCCGACGTCGCGCGTGCCCGTCCAGTCGAACTCGGCATGCAGGCCCTTGCCCAGCCCGTGCGAGATCGACGTCGGATGGATGCGGGCCCGCCAGCGCTTCGCGACCGACAGGATCGCCGCACCCTTGCCGGCGAACATCCATTTGTGCGCGTTGCCGACATAGAAGTCGGCATCCAGCGCGTCGAGATCGAGATCGATCTGGCCGGGCGCATGCGCGCCGTCGACGAGGATCGGCACGCCGTGCTTCTTCGCTTCGGCGACGAGCCGGGCGACGGGCAGCACCAGTGCGGTCGGCGACGTGATGTGGTCGACGACGACGAGCTTCGTGCGCGGCCCGATCGCGGCACCCACCATCGCGACGACCAGATCGTCGGTCAGGCCGTCGAACGGCAGCGCCACGACGCGCGGGACGGCACCGGTGCGCCGGCAGACGAGTTCGACCGTCTTGGCCACGGCGCGATAGCCGTGCGTGGTGACCGCGATCTCGTCGCCGGGCGCGAAATCGAGCGACTGCAGCACGGCGTTGGCGCCCTGCGTCGCGTTGTCGACCAGTGCCAGTCCCTCGGGGTCCGTCTTCAGGAAGGCGGCGGCGGCGTGGCGCGCCGCGGCGACGGCCGAAGGCCAGATGCGGCGGATGAAGCCCGTCGTGTCGGCTTCCATGCGCCGGCGCCAGCCTTCGGCGGCATCCATCACCGCATGCGGCGTGGCGCCGAACGAACCGTGGTTGAGGAACGTGACCGCAGGGTCGAGCAGGAACTCGCCGCGGCAGGCGGCACCGAACTCAGACATGCGGCTTGGCCGCCAGCGCGTCGTCGACCGCCTTGCGCATCTCGGCCGACATCGGCGTCGTGCGCGAGGGCCACGTGCCGCGCGGCATGCCGTCGCGGCCGATCAGGTATTTGAAGAAGTTCCAGCGCGGCAATGCCCCCTCGCCCAGCTCGGCGGCGAGCCAGCGGTAGAACGGGTGGGCACCGGCGCCCGACACGACGTTCTTCTCGGCGAGCGGGAACGACACGTCGAAGCCCTCGCAGAACGCCTTGATCTCGGCGCTCGTGGCGTGCTCCTGCTTGCCGAAATCGTCCGACGGCACGCCGATCAGGACGAGGCCCCTGTCCTTGTAGGCGCGCCACAGCGCCTCGAGCTCGGCGTACTGTGGCGTGTAGCCGCAGAACGACGCCGTGTTGACGACGAGAAGCGGCCGGCCCGCGAACTCGCGCAGGCGCAGCGGCGTTCCCTCGATCGACACGAACTCGAAATCGAACGCGCTCATGCCCGTCTTCCCCTTGCCGGCGGCGACGGTTCCGGCATGCGCCGTTCCGGCCAGCCGTCCGCCATAGTAGCCGCCCATCGAAACCGCGAATGCGGCGACGGAAAAGACGCGGCGCGAGATGCGCGCGAGAGATCCGCCGGATTCCTTAGCCATAGCGTTCCTCCGTCCACGGGTCGCCCCGCATGTGATAGCCGCGCACTTCCCAGAAGCCGGCCCGGTCCTCGGCGACGAACTCGATCCGCGTCAGCCATTTGGCGCTCTTCCACAGATAGAGCTTGGGCAGGATCAGGCGGACCGGCCCGCCATGCTCGCGGCTGATCGGCTTGCCTTCCCATTCGTGCGCGAGCAGCACGTCGTCGGCCGCGAAATATTCGAGCGGCACGTTCGTCGTGTAGCCGTCGTAGGAATGCTGGACGACGAACTTCGCTTCCGCGCGCGGACGCACGATCTCGAGCAGGCGGCGCGTGGACACGCCGCGCCAGCGGTTGTCGAAGCGCGACCACGCGGTCACACAGTGGATGTCGCTGACGAAGTCTTCCTGCTTCTCGGCCTGGAAGGCCGCCCAGTCCCACGCGACCGGATTCTCGACGAGCCCGTCGACCGTCAGCTTCCAGTCCTTCGTGGTGACGGGCGGCTGGATGCCGATATCGAGCACGGGCCACGTCGCGACCTCGCGCTGGCCCGGCGGCAGGCGCACGGCCGGATCGGCGGCGGCACCGGTCAGCAGCCGGCCTTCGTCCGCCCATTTGCGCTTGGTATCGACCAGTTTCTGCTTGATCTGGCCGAGAATGCCTTCGTCCGCCATCCGGCGATTATAGGTCGGATCAGCCGGGATTGGCAGCCTTGAGACTGGCGCGCACGCGCTCCAGCGCCTGGCGCGGCCCGGGCTGGCCGAGGATCGCCGCCTCGCCGTAGCACAGCACGATCAGCAGGTCGGGGCCGTCGACGACCGTGCGCGCGACGAACTCGACGTCGTCGCCCTCGTCCTCCGCCGTACCCGCAAGTTCGCCGCCCTTGTAGGCGACCTCGTCGAGCTCCGCCTCGATGAAGGCGCGGGCGCGCGCGGTCGGGTCGGCGGCACCGCCCGCGATGCGCGCCGCGACGACATAGATCGTGTTCGGCGGGTTGTGCGCCTCGAACTGCGGCTTGCCCGGCACGACGACCCACTGGTCCGGCGTCCAGACCGAGAAGCGCCCGTCCGCGCGGATGTTCTCGCCGGCAAGGGCGGGCGACGCGGCGAGCATCAGGGCCGCAATCAGGGTTCGGATACGCATGTGTGTCTCCTTCTCGAAACGTCTAGTCGTCCGCACCGGCGGGCGTCTGTCGCCACAGGCGGCGATAGGGTCCGTCGACGGCGATCAGGTCGTCGTGGCGGCCGTGCTGGACGATGGCGCCGTCGGCCAGCACGAAGATGGAATCGTACGTCGTGACCGACGCGAGATCGTGCGTGACCGTCACCAGCGTGCGGTCCTTTCCGACTTTCGCCAGCGTCGCGAGAATCTCGCCGCGCGTCGCGGAATCGAGCGCCGAGGTCGCCTCGTCGAGCAGCAGGATCGCCGGGTTGCGGACCATCGCGCGCGCGATCCCGATGCGCTGGCGCTGTCCTTGCGAAAGCGTATCGCCGCGCTCGCCCACCGGCGTGTCGTAGCCGTCCGGCAGCGACATGACGAAGCGGTGGATACCGGCCTGCTTGGCGGCGGCCGCGATCTCGGCGTCGGTCGCGTCGCGCCGGCCGAGACGGATGTTCTCGCGGATCGTCGTGCCGAACAGGATGTTGTCCTGGAACACGATGGCCATCTGGGCGCGCAGGCTGTCGCCCGACAGGCGCGCCATGTCGACGCCGTCGAAGGTGAGGCGTCCGCGCTGCGGCAGATGCAGGCGCAGCAGAAGGGCGAGGATCGTGCTCTTCCCCGATCCGCTTTCCCCGACGATCGCCACGCGCCCGCCCGCCGGGATCGCGAACGAGACGTCGCCAAGGCACGGCTCCGCCCCCTCGTAGGCGAAGCCCACGTTCTCGAAGCGGATCTCGCCGCGGAACGGGGCGGCGATGGCCGCATCCGGCGGGTCGGCGGGTGCGGCGGGTGCCTCGCGGAATTCGTCGATGTGGCGCAGCGCCCCCGCCCCGCCGACGATGTCGGGCACGAACTGCGTGAGATGGACGATGTTGTAGCTCAGCTCCCAGAACACGGATTCGAACGCGATGAAGGTGCCCACGCTGATGACTTCCTCGAACGTCAGCACCGCACCGATGCCGAAGACGGCGAGATGGAGGACGAGCACCGCGATGGCGGCCGAGCGTTCGATCAGCGCCTCGAAGAAGCGCACGCGGAAGGCGCCGCGCCGCACATGGGCGTTCCGCGACCGGTAGCGCCGCGCCAGATGGCGCTGGAGCCCGAAGGCGCGGACCAGCTTCTGCGCGCCGATGCTTTCGCCCGCGGACGACATCGCGTCGGCCATCCGCCGCTTCAGCGTATAGCCCGCCTCGACCGCGCGTGGTGCAAACAGGCGCGGGCCCAGCAGCGTCAGCGGAAAGATCGCCATCGCGATGACGGCCATCTGCGGGGAAAGCCAGAACAGCAGTGCGATGGCCCCGATCAGCTCGAGCAGCGGCAGCAGCCCCCAGTCGACGCCGTGCATGACGATGCTGTCGATCGTGCCGACGTCGTTCGACAGGCGCGACTGGATGCGCCCGGACTGCGTGCGGTCGATGAAGCTCAGCGTCACGCGCTGGATGCGGTCGAACAGATCGAGCCGGACCGCCGACATCGCTTCGGCTCCGAGCCGCGCGTTGAGCCATTCGCCCGCGATCATCGCGACGGCGGCGATGGCGCCCAGGCCCGCCAGCAGCGACAGCAGCAGGACCAGCGTTTCCCATCGCCCCTCGTCGAGGACGGAGTCGAGCAGGTATTTGAGGCAGAGCGGGAAGGCGACATTGAACGCCGTCTCGACCGCGATGCATGCGCCCAGCGCCCACAGCGCGCGCGGCCGGCGCAGCAGATAGGGGCTGAGGAAACGCCAGAGGGCGGCGAGCGACGCGCGGACGTCGGCGAACGTGAACTGG
>JAEUKY010000108.1 GCA_016794005.1 Rhodospirillales bacterium | reverse complement strand
CGCTGGCGTCGTAAGGAAAATGGAACTCCGCAATCTCGCGATCATCGCGCATGTCGACCACGGCAAGACCACGCTCGTCGACCAGCTTCTGAAGCAGTCCGGCACCTTCCGCGCCAACGAGAAAGTCGCCGAGCGCGCGATGGACTCCAACGATCTCGAGCGCGAGCGCGGGATCACCATCCTCGCCAAGTGCACGTCGGTGACGTGGAAGGACGTGCGCCTCAACATCGTCGACACGCCCGGCCACGCCGATTTCGGCGGCGAGGTGGAGCGCATCATGTCGATGGTGGACGGCGTCGTCGTGCTGGTCGACGCGGCCGAAGGGGCGATGCCCCAGACCAAGTTCGTCACGATGAAGGCGCTGGCCCGCGGGCTTCGCCCCATCGTCGTCATCAACAAGGTCGACCGTTCCGACGCGCGCGCGCAGGAAGTGCTGAACGAGGTGTTCGACCTGTTCGCGGCCCTGGGTGCGGACGACGACCAGCTCGATTTCCCCACGCTGTTCGCGTCGGGCCGGTCGGGCTGGGCGGCGGAATCGCTGGATGCGCCGCGCGAGAACCTCGCGCCGCTGTTCGACCTGATCGTCAAGCACGTCAAGCCGCCGAAAGCCGACACGAGCGGGCCCTTCCGCATGCTGGCGACGACGCTGGAGTACGATTCCTACGTCGGGCGCATCCTGACGGGGCGCATCTTCTCGGGCGTGGCCAAGACCAACATGGCGATCAAGTCCCTGTCGCGCGACGGCAAGGTGCTGGAGGAAGGCCGCCTCACGCGCCTGCTCGCCTTCCGCGGGCTGGAGCGCGTGCCGGTCGACAGCGCCGAGGCGGGCGACATCGTCGCCATCGCGGGCCTGACGCAGACGACGGTTGCCGACACGCTGTGCCAGATCGACGTGACCGAACCGATCCCGTCGCTGCCCATCGATCCGCCGACGCTGGCGATGACCTTCTCGGTCAACGATTCGCCGCTCGCCGGGCGCGAAGGCACCAAGGTGACCAGCCGCATGATCCGCGACCGGCTGTTCCGCGAGGCGGAAGGCAACGTCGCGATCCGCGTGCGCGAATCGGACAGCGGCGAAGCCTACGAGGTGGCCGGGCGCGGCGAACTCCAGCTCGGCGTGCTGATCGAGACGATGCGCCGCGAAGGCTTCGAGCTTTCGGTCGGCCGCCCGCGCGTGCTGATCAAGACCGACGACGCGGGCAACAGGCTCGAACCGATCGAGGAAGTGCAGGTCGACGTCGACGAGAACTATTCGGGCGTCGTGGTCGAGAAGCTCGGCCGCCGCCGCGGCGAGATGACCGACATGCGCCCGTCGGGCGGTGCGAAGGTGCGCGTCACGTTCCTGGTGCCGTCGCGCGGCCTGATCGGCTACCACGGCGAGTTCCTCTCGGACACGCGCGGGACCGGCATCATGAACAAGATCTTCCACAGCTACGCGCCGTGGAAGGGCCCGATCGACGGCCGCCACACCGGCGTGCTGATCTCGAACGCCGCGGGCACCGCCGTCGCCTTCGCGCTGTGGAACCTCGAGGATCGCGGCCCCATGATGATCCAGCCCGGCGTGCCGGTGTACGAGGGCATGATCATCGGCGAGCACACGCGCGACAACGACCTCGAAGTCAACCCGATGAAGGCGAAGAAGCTGACCAACATCCGTGCGGCCGGCAAGGACGAGGCGGTGGTGCTGCAGACGCCGAAGATCCTGACGCTCGAACAGGCGATCGCCTACATCAACGACGACGAGATCGTCGAGGTGACGCCCAAGTCGATCCGCCTGCGCAAGAAGCTGCTCGATCCCAACGCGCGCAAGCGCGCCGAGAAGGCGGCCGACGCCGAAGCGTCCTAATCGAAAGTTACGGGGGCCGCGTCGATCGCCGAGAACAGCATGTTCGGGCGCTCGCCGTCGTCCGACAGCGGCAGGATCAGGCGTTCGTACCGCCAGTGGCTGAACGCGGACTCGTAGTCGAGATCGCTGCGCAGCGGCCGGCCCGTTTCCACGACCGTCGTCAGCGCGCGCCGGATCATCTCGCGCACCGAGACGACCGGATATTCGGCCAGCGGCCGGCCGGTCATGTCGACGCCGAACATCGCCGCGGTGTTCGACGCGTCGACCCGGAACAGGAAATCGCCGCACGCCAGCACCTCGTGCAGCGTGACGAAGCCGAGCATCCACGGGATGTCGACCGGATCGAAATCGCGCCGGGCCGGCATCGCGCGCCGGCCGCGCCGCCCGTCCCAATGGCTGTAGAAGCGGCGCAGGCGGTTGGCGCGCAGCGTGGCCGGATCGAATTCGGGCTCCGGGAGCGTGATGGCCGGCATTCTCATATGTAGTACCGAAAATCCGAGGGGCGCGGACGCTATCACGGTCGTCGCGCGCAAGGCGACTCGGCCGTCGCACGCAATATTTCTCGACGCGAATCGGCGACCGCGTAGACTGAAACGTCCCTTTCCCGATTCGCGAAAATTTGCAGCGTGACCGATCCGACGGCGACAGCATGGCGCGATTCCCTGGCCGTCTATCTGCGGCCGCGGCTGCTTGCCGTGCTTTTCATGGGCTTCTCGTCGGGCCTGCCGCTGCCGCTGACCTTCGGCACGCTGTCCTTCTGGCTGGCCGAATCCGGCGTCAGCCGCACGACGATCGGCGCACTCGCCCTCGTCGGCACGGCCTACTCGCTGAAGTTCCTATGGGCGCCGCTGATCGACCGGCTGCCGCTGGGCGCGTTCACCCGCCGCCTGGGCCGCCGTCGCGCCTGGGCGCTGGCGATCCAGGCGGCCCTCGCGGTCGCGATCTTCTGCCTCGGCCTCACCGATCCGAAGATCGATCCGCTGCCGACGGCGCTGGTGGCCGTCGCCATCGCGTTCCTGTCGGCAAGCCAGGACATCGTCATCGACGCCTACCGCATCGAGATCCTGCGCCCCGAAGAACAGGGGGCCGGTGCCGCGGCCACGCAATGGGGCTACCGCTTCGGCATGATGGCGTCGTCGGCCGGTGCCCTGTTCGCGGCCGAATATGGCGGCTGGAGCTTCGCCTGCGCGCTGATGGCCGCGTTGATGGCGGTGGGCATGCTGACCGTGTGGTTCACGCGCGAGCCGCCGGTCCCGGCCGACGTCGCCGCCCCGCTGCCGGGCGATACGCCGGCGCAGAAGGCCGTCGCGTGGGTGCGTGCCGCCGTCGTCGGGCCGTTCGCCGAGTTCGCCTCGCGGCCCTCGTGGCTGCTGATCGTCGTGTTCATCGTGCTCTACAAGTTCGGCGACGCGCTTGCCGGCGTGATGGCCAACCCGTTCTACGTCGCGATGGGTTTCAGCCGCGTCGAGGTCGCGTCGATCTCGAAGATCTTCGGGGTGTTCACGACGCTGGCCGGAGTCGCGACCGGCGGGGCGGTCGTGCATCGCTACGGGCTCTACAAGTCGCTCTTCATCTGCGGCGTGCTGCAGGCCGTCTCGAACCTGATGTACGTCGTGCAGGCGTGGGTCGGCTACGACACGACGCTGCTCGCCGTCACGATCGGGCTCGAGAATTTCACCGGCGGCATGGGTTCGGCGGCGTTCGTCGCGTACCTGTCGGGCCTGTGCAACGTCGCCTTCACCGCCACGCAGTACGCGCTGCTGTCGAGCCTCGCCACGGTCGGCCGCACGACGCTGTCGGCTTGGGGCGGCTGGCTTTCCGAACAGCTCGACTGGATGGCGTTCTTCGCGGCGACGACGCTGGCGGCCCTGCCGGGCATCCTGATGGTGATCTGGCTGATGCGCCGCTTCCCGAACGAAAGGCTCGCTCAGCGCGGACCCGCACTCGCGATCGACGACTGAAGGGCCGCGCGCACCGCGTCCAGCGGAATCGCGTCCATCGCCGCACCGCCGAAATCCTGCGCCTTCAGCACCGTCAGCCTGCGCGCGGCGGGCGCGAACTTCGCGGGATCGGTCGGGCCGAACAGCGACACGAGCGCGCCGTCGCCCGCCGCCAGCATGTGCCCGCCGCCCGAATCGTTCGCGACCGACGCGGCCAGACGCTGGGCAAGCGCGATCGTCAGGATCGGCGACGCGGAAATCCCGCGCGCCGTCGCGTCCTGCAGCGGCAGGATCGCGCCGGGCACCGCGCGGCACGCGTCGATCCAGTCGCGCTCGTCGGGGCCGAGGATGAAGACGGGCACGGCACCCGAAAGGCCGCGCGCGAGTTCGAGGTAACGCGCCAGCGGCCAGCTCTTCGCGCGATTGCCCGCACCGGGGGCGAGCCCGACATAGACCGGCCCCGGCGGCAGCAGCGAAGCCGCCGCCGCAAGCGCTTCGCCGGGCAGCGCAAGCGTGCCACCCGCAAGCGTGGGATCGCCGCCCGCCGCCTCGACAAGCTGCAGGAGCTGGCCGTGCATCGCGCGCGGCTTGGCCGTGCTTGCCGGCTTTCCGTCCGACAGCAGGAAGCCCGCACTGCCCGAAACGAACCGGCGATGGCGCACGCGACGTACCACAAGGCTGGTGGCGAGCCGGCGCTGCGTGTCGATCACCAGATCGAACGCGCGGCCGGACAGCGGCCGGCCGAACATCTCGGTCCAGCTCGAACCGAAGCCGGCGTTCTCGATCGTCTCGTCGATCAGCCCTGCGACGATGGGACGCAAGCCGCCCGCGAACGCGCTGGGCCCCTTGCCCGCGCACCACACGATGCGCGCCCGCGGCCAGTTGGCGCGCAGCGTGCGCGCGAACGGCAGCTTCATCAGCCCGTCGCCGACGAGGTCGAGCCCGACATAGACGAGGATCGAATCGAAGGTCATGTTGGAATCGCTTTCGGCCCCGGAAACGACCGTCTAGCATGTCGTGCGCCAACAGGGGACTGTCTTCGCACCATGTCGATCCGCAACCTGGACAAGCTGCTGGCGCCCAAGTCGGTGGCGCTGATCGGCGCCACGCCGAAGCCGGGATCGGTCGGTGCGGTCCTCGCGCGCAATCTCTTCCATGCCGGCTTCGCCGGTCCCGTACTGCCGGTCAATCCCAAGTACGACGCGATCGAGGGCGTGTTCGCCTACCGCGACGTGGCGAGCCTGCCGGCCGTGCCCGACCTCGCCGTCGTCTGCACGCCGCCCGAAACGGTGCCGGGGCTGATCGGCGAGCTGGGTGCGCGCGGCTGCAAGGCGGCGGTCGTCGTCACGGCGGGCTTCGGCGAACTCGGCGAAGGCCGCGGCAAGGCGCTGGAGCGCGCGATGCTGGAAGCGGCGCGCCCGCACCTGCTGCGCATCGTCGGGCCCAACTGCCTCGGCGTCATGGTGCCGGGGATCGGGCTCAACGCGACCTTCGCGCACGTGGTGCCGCCCAAGGGCGATCTCGCTTTCGTCACGCAGTCGGGTGCCATGGCCACGGCCGTCGTCGACTGGGCGATGCCGCGCAAGATCGGCTTCTCGCAGGTCGTCTCGCTCGGCGACATGACCGACGTCGATTTCGGCGACATGCTCGACTGGCTGGCCAACGACGGGCGCACGCGCGCGATCCTGCTCTATATCGAAGCGGTCACGCACGCGCGCAAGTTCATGAGTGCGGCGCGCGCGGCCGCCCGCCTGAAGCCCGTCATCGTCATCAAGGCCGGCCGCCACGCCGAGGCGGCGAAGGCCGCCGCCTCGCACACCGGGGCGCTCGCCGGGGCCGACGCGGTCTACGACGCGGCGTTCCGGCGCGCAGGCATGCTGCGCGTCTACGACGTGGACGAGCTGTTCGACGCGGTCGCCACGCTCGCCGCGCCGCCCGTGGGCGGCGGCGACCGGCTCGCGATCCTGACCAACGGCGGCGGTCTCGGCGTGCTGGCGACCGACGCGCTGATGGACGAGGCGGGCCATCTCGCCACGCTCGATGCGGCGACGATGGCGCGTCTCGACGGCGTGCTGCCCAGGACGTGGTCGAAGGGAAACCCCGTCGACATCATCGGCGACGCCGACGGTGCTCGCTACAAGGCGGCGCTGACCGAACTGCTCGCGGCCCCCGACGTCGACGCGATCCTGGCGCTCAACTGCCCGACCGCCATCGCCTCGTCGGTCGAGGCGGCCGAAGCGGTGGTCGAGGTCGCGGCGGGTGCGCGCCGGCCGATCCTCGCCTCGTGGCTGGGCGGGACCGAGAACGCGCTTGCCGCGCGCGCGCGCTTCGCCGACGCGCGCATCCCCAGCTTCGAGACGCCCGACAAGGCCGTGCGCGGCTTCATGCATCTCGTGCGCTATCGCCGCGCGCAGGAAAACCTGATGGAGGTGCCCGACGCGGCACCGGAGAATCTCGCCCCCGACGCCGCGTCCGCGCGCGCGACGGTGGCCGCCGCCCTTGCCGCCGGCATCGAATGGCTGCCCGATCCCGACGTGCGCGCGGTGCTGGCGGGCTACGGCTTCACGCTGCCGAAGGGCGAACTCGTCGCCGACGCGGCGGGTGCGGCCGCCGCCGCCGCGCGCATCGGCGGTCGCGTCGCGCTGAAGATCGTGTCGCCGCAGGTGCTGCACAAGTCCGACGTCGGCGGCGTGGCGCTCGATCTCGACGGGCCGCAGGCGACGGCCCTTGCGGCCGACGCGATGGCGGCGCGCGTACGCGCGAAGATCCCGGCGGCCGAGATCCGCGGCTTCCTCGTGCAGGAGATGGTGCGCCGGCCCGGTGCGCACGAACTGATCCTCGGGACCAGCGAGGACCGCCAGTTCGGGCCGGCGATCCTGTTCGGCCAGGGCGGGACGGCGGTCGAGGTGCTGGCCGACACCGCGATGGCGCTGCCGCCGCTCAACGTGAAGCTCGCGCGCGAGCTGGTCGCGGCCACGCGCGTTTCGCGCCTGCTCAAGGGCTATCGCGACCGGCCGGCGGCCAACGTCGCGGCGGTGGAACTCGCACTCGTGCGGCTTTCGCAGCTCGTCTGCGATCTGGATGCGGTCGCCGAGCTCGACATCAATCCGCTGCTGGTCGACGCGAACGAGGCGATCGTGCTCGACGCGCGCATCCGGGTGCGCAAGCCCGAAAGCTTCGTGCATGCGGCACGCCTGGCGATCGAGCCCTACCCCTCGGACCTGGTCGAGACGGTCCTGCTCGACGGGGCGGGGCCGGCCATCCTGCGCCCGATCCGGCCCGAGGACGCGCCGCTGATCGAAGCGCTGGTCGACCGGATGGACGACGAGGATCGCCGCATGCGGTTCTTCGCACCCGTCAAGCAGCTGTCGCGCGCCCAGCTCGCCCGGCTGACCCAGATCGACTACGACCGCGAGATGGCCTTCGTGTGCGAATCCGCCCTGCTCGGCGTCGGGCTGCTGGGCGTCGTGCGCATCGCCGCCGACCCGGACCGGGTGAAGGCCGAATACGCGATCGCACTCAGGTCCGACCTGAAGGGCATCGGGCTCGGCCGGCGGCTGATGACCCGCATTCTCGACTATGCCAAGGCGCGCGGCGTGGGCGAGGTATTCGGCGAGGTCATGCGCGAGAACCACAAGATGATCGACCTGTGCCGGTCCCTCGGCTTTCGCATCGCGGCCTCGCCGGAGGCCCCGGAACTGGTCCATGCGCGCCTGCCGCTGGCGGGCTGGGCCGGGGCGCGCGGCGCACTGGAACCGCCCGCAAATCCGGGCTAATCAGGGTCCACGCAAGCCGCTTGCGTGCCCCGGCACGCACCCTATATCTATCCACATGCTGCGAACGGCCGGAGCTGGTCGTCACCCGAGGCCCCTACGGACGGAACCCGCGAATTGTTCTCTCTTGAACCTCTCCTGATCTCGGGCCGCGAGGTCCTGCCCATCGTCGAAGGCGGCAAGGGCGTCTCGGTCTCGAACGGCGAAAGCTCGGGCGCCTGGGCCGCGGCCGGCGGCGTGGGAACCTTCTCGGGCGTCAATGCCGACCATCTCGACGCGAACGGCGAGGTCGTCCGCCAGATCTACCGCGGCAAGACGCGCCGCGAACGCCACGACGAGCTGATCGCCTACGCGGTCAAGGGTGCGCTCCACCAGGCGCGCGTCGCGCACGACATGGCCGGGCCCAACGGCCGCGTGCACATGAACATCCTGTGGGAAATGGGCGGTGCCGAACCCATCCTCGAGGCGGTGCTGGAGAAGTCGCAGGGCCTGATCCACGGCGTCACCTGCGGGGCCGGCATGCCGTACAAGATCGCCGAGATCTGCGCCAAGTACGGCGCCTACTACTATCCGATCATTTCGTCGGCGCGCGCGTTCCGCGCGCTGTGGAAGCGCGCCTACCACAAGTTCAGCGACCTGCTGGGCGGCGTGGTCTACGAGGATCCGTGGCTGGCCGGCGGCCACAACGGCCTTTCCAACGCCGAGGACCCGCGCAAGCCCGAGCCGCCGCTGCCGCGCGTGATCGAGCTGCGCAAGCAGATGAACGAGTTCGGCCTCAACCGCACGCCGATCTTCATGGCGGGCGGCGTGTGGCGCCTCGACGAATGGAAGGACTTCATCGGCAACCCCGACGTGGGCCCGTGCGCGTTCCAGTTCGGCACGCGTCCGCTGCTGACGAAGGAAAGCCCGATTTCCGACGCGTGGAAGCAGCGCCTGCTGACGCTGAAGTCGGGCGACGTGCTGCTGCACCGCTTCTCGCCGACGGGCTTCTATTCGTCGGCCGTGCGCAACCCGTTCCTCAACGAACTGGAAGCGCGCTCGGCCCGCCAGGTCGCCTACCAGATGCATCCCGTCGGCGAGCACGACCAGCCCTTCCCGGTGGGTGCGCGCGGCCGGCTCGTCTATCTCTCGGCGCAGGACAAGGTCCATGCCGAGGCGTGGGTGAAGGAAGGCTTCACCGAGGCGCTGCGCACGCCCGATTCGACGCTGATCTTCGTCGATCCGCCGCGCGCCGAGGAAATCCACCGCGACCAGGTGAACTGCATGGGCTGCCTTTCGGCCTGTGCCTTCTCGAACTGGCAGCAGAACGAGGAAGGCACCACCGGCAAGAAGGCCGATCCGCGCAGCTTCTGCATCCAGAAGACGCTGCAGGACATCAGCCACGGCGCCGACGTCGAGGCCCAGCTGATGTTCGCGGGCCACAACGCGTACCGCTTCGCGTCCGACCCGTTCTACCGCAACGGCTTCATCCCGACGGTCAAGCAGCTCGTCGAGCGGATCGCCACCGGGGCCTGAAGGCTCAGCCCGGTTCGGCGTCGAGGCGCGCGCGGTCGAGCGCGCGCAGCCCGTTGGCCCGCATCACCGAACGCACGTCGCGCACGTAATCCATCCGCCGCTCGGAATAGCGCTGCAGGTGCTGGGCGAGCGCGTGCCCGTCGGCGGGCTTGCCTTCGGCGGCCGCACGCTCGCGCGCGCGGCGGAACTCGGCATAGGCGCGGTGCGTGTTGAGATTGAGCGCGTAGGCGGCGACCGCGCCGGGCAGGTCGTCGAAGCGGCGCACGCGGCCGTCGTCGTCGGCCGCATCGCGATAGACCATCTGGCCGAACAGCGCATGGCCGGCCTGTGCAGGACGGCTCGTCCCCCAGCCCGTCTCCAGCGCCGCCTGCGCCAGTGCGAGCGATACCGGCACGGCGTCGACCTTGCGCAGCGTGTCGCGCACGCGGTCGGTGTCCACGTCGTAGCGCTCCGCGATCTCGTCGAGGAAGACCGAGTCGGCGATCGAGGGCATGGTGCCCTGCGCGCGGTCGGCGAAGATGCGTTCCAGCCGCGCGCGGTCGGCGAGGATGCGCTCGTTTTCCAGCAGCAGCAGCGGCAGCAGCGACTTGATGAATACCGCCTTGCGCAGGTCGGTCGATTCGAGGCTGGCGAGGTCGCGCGGCAGCCGCTCGACGACCATGCGCGGGACCGCGTCGGCGCCGCGCTTGGCCTCGTCGAGCTGGTAGCCGCGCTCGACGAACAGCGCGTAGAGCTCGCCCGCCGCCGCAAGGCTGACGCGCGTGACCTTTTCGACGGCCTCGGGAACGAGCGCCATCTCGGGCTCGAGCAGATCGATCGGGCCGCGCCAGGCTTCGGCCGCGTGGCGCGTGGCGCCCGACGTGCCGATGGCGAGCGCCAGCGGCAAGGCCGCGACGAGAGCCATGCCGGCGAGCAGGACGCGCACGGTGCGTCGCTGCGGCTCGGTTGCGGGCGAATCGACGGCAAAGCCGTCTGACGCCGCGTAGCGGGCGGTTTCCATCATCTCGGAATTTCCGGAATCGGGTGGCGAGGGCGCCCTCAGGCGACCGCGCGGACCTCGACGATTTCGGGGATGTAGTGCCGGAGCATGTTCTCGATCCCCATCTTCAGGGTCGCGGTCGAGGACGGGCAGCCGGAGCACGAGCCCTGCATGTGCAGGTAGACGATGCCGTCCTCGTACTTCTGGAACAGGATGTCGCCGCCGTCCTGGGCCACGGCCGGCCGGACGCGGGTGTCGAGGAGCTCGATGATCTGCTGGACGAGTTCGCCGTCGCCCTCGGCGGCTTCGCCGTGGGCGGTCTCCCCGCCCTCGGACAGGGCGGCCGCACCGGACGTGAAATGCTCCATGATGGCGCCGAGCAGGGCCGGCTTCATCAGGTGCCAGTCCTTGTCGTCGGCCTTGGTCACGGTCACGAAATCCTGGCCCAGGAACACGCCCGAAACGCCGTCGACGCCGAACAGCTTGGCGGCCAGCGGGGAGCGGGCCGACGCCTCGTCGGCCGACTTGAAATCGGCCGAACCGGCCGACAAGACCTCGCGGCCCGGTAGGAATTTGAGGGTCGCCGGATTGGGCGTCGTCTCGGTCTGGATGAACATTTAGGTGTACTCCCGTGACTGGCAGCGATGGCGCTGCAGGCGGTCCGTGCGGTAGGGTCGAAATGGGCCGAAAGCGGGGGGCTGTCAAGGCCGAGACTGTAACATATTGAAATACAAGAGGTCCCGTTGAGCGATTCGCCTTCGCAAGTGCAGCAAAGCCGGCCCGCCGGCATCCACGGGCGCCGCCGCTACAAGCGCCCGGCGGCCGCCCGCCCGAAGAACGCGTCGCTCGCCTCGATCAAGGAATGGCTGCGTGGGCCCGCCCATGCGGTCGGTTCCCCGATCAAGCTGGTCGACGGCCTGTGCTGGCGGATGGCCGCGGCCGGCCTGCCGGTCGACCGGGCCGGGATCACGGTCGCCCTGCTGCACCCCCAGTTTTCCGGCTACGGCATCCGCTGGTGGCGGGATATCGGGGAATCGGAAGAAGCGCTGGTCGAGCACGAGGTGACCCGCAGCGACGTCTACCGCGCCAGCCCCTTCCCGTCGGTGGTCGAGCGGGGCGAGACCGTGCGCGTGCGGATCGAGCCGCGCGCCAACGCCTATCCCTTTCCGGTGATCGCCGACCTCGCCGCACAGGGCTATACCGATTACATCGTCCTGCCCGTCCGCCTGCAGGGCTTCACGCCCTCCGACGACAGCCGCCATTTCCAGGCCTGCAACTGGGCGACCAAGCGCGAAGGCGGCTTCACCGACGCCGACATCGCGGCCCTCGCCACGATCGCGCACGAATTCGCGGGGCCGCTCGCCCTCGTCACCGAACGGCGCATCTCGCGCGACCTGCTGTCGCTCTATCTGGGCCGGTCGACCGGTCCGCGCGTACTGTCGGGCGAGATCCGCCGCGGATCGGGCGAGGCGATCCGCGCGGCGATCCTGACGACCGACATGCGCGGCTTCACCGCCCTCAACGACCGGCTGCCGGCCGCGCGCGTCATCGAGCTGCTGAACGACTGGTTCGGGCGCCAGGTCGCGGCCGTCCACGCGCACGGGGGCGAGGTGCTGAAATTCGTCGGCGACGGCATGCTGGCGATCTTCCCGATCGCCGACGTCGAGTTCGCGCGCATGTCGGCGCGAAACGCGCTGGCCGCCGCGCGCGACGCGCTGGCCGCCGCGCGCGCGATGGAAGCGGACCCCGCCTTCGCCGACGCAAGGCCGCTCGCCGCCGTCGCGGCCCTGCATGCGGGCGAGGTCTTCCACGGCAATATCGGGGCACCGGACCGGCTCGACTTCACGGCCATCGGCACGTCGGTCAACGTCGTGTCGCGGCTGGAAAGCCTCGCCAAGTCGCTGGGCAAGGAACTGATCGTTTCGGCCGCGTTCGCCGAGATTTGCCCCGAGCCGCTGGTCTCGCTCGGCCGCCACGCGCTGCGCGGCGTCGCCGAACCGGTCGAGGCGTTCACCTGCCCCGTCGTCAAATGAACGGGTGCCTCACGTAATCGCGTCGACTTCCTCGTCGGCAAGGCTGCCCGGCACGATGGTCAGGGGTACGCGCAGCTTGCTGGCGTACTTGCCGGTCAGCGCGGTGATCAGCGGGCCGGGGCCCTTCGACGTGGTGCCGGCACCGAGCACCAGGATCGAGATCGTCGGTTCCTCGTCGAGCAGCTTCAGAAGCTCGTCGCGCGCGTCGCCTTCGCGCACGTGCAGCATCGGCATCTGGCCGGACTGCTCGCGCACGAGGCTCGACAGTTCCTGCAGCTTCGATTCGGCTTCCTGCCGGCGTTCCTCGCGCATCAGCTCGCCGACGCCGACCCATTCCGAGGCTTCGGCGGGTTCGGTCACGTAGAGCATCGCCACGCGCCCGCCGGAATGGCGCGCGCGCCGGCAGGCATAGCGGAGTGCGACCTTCAGCTCGGGCGTCTGGTCGACGACGACGAGGAAAACGCGCTGTGTCTGCTGCTTCCGGGTCGGCATGGCTTTTCTCCCGCTTCCGGCTATTTCCTGAAGATGGCGCCGGCCGCCCAGCCGGCCGCCACGGCGAGAAGGATCGCGAGCAGGCCGTAGACGGCCGACCACGCGTGCGCGAAATCGTACACGTCGGCCCCGAAGCCGACCTTACTGACGAACATCGGCGTTGTCTGCGCCGCGAGCACCTGGCCGTTGCGGATCAGCAGCACCTCGACCGAGTAGTTGCCGGTCGGCACGTTGGCCGGGAACAGGATGCGCGTGCGGAACAGGCGGGGCCCGAGGAAGCTGACGCGGCCGACTTCCGGTTCGTAGAGCTTCTGCGCTTCCTTGTTGCGCACGAGGCCGGCGCGGAACGCGGCCGTCTCCTCGGAATTGAGCTCGCGCTGCGGCTGCAGGCGCAGGAAATCGACGCCGATCTGGTGGCGCTGGCGCAGCGCGGTGGGCACGAAATCGGCCAGCGGCTTGGACGACGCGATCCGGTAGAAGGCGGGTACGCCGGCGAAACGAAGTTCGTCGCGGTTGATCCAGATGCCGGCGACGCGCGCCTTGCGGCGGACCGACGCTTCGCCTTCGGGCCCGCGCACGACCACCACCACGTCGCCTTCGCCCTCGGTGGCGCCGAACAGCAGCAGCTCGGTGCCCGAGAAGCCGGTCGTGATCGCGATCAGGTGGCTCGACAGGTCGGCGATCAGCGGCTGCGCGCGCGCCGGCGTCGCGGCGACGAGGAACGCGAGGGCGAGAAGCAGCGCGCGGATCACGGCGTTTCGTCCTTCGCGGGTTCGCCCAGATCGAGGCGGATCGAATAGATGTCGGCCGGCTGGCGCACGAGCCCGACCCCGAGGCCGATCGCCACGCCGAGGACCATCAGGGCGAGCAGGACGCGCAGGCGGGCGGCATCCAGCTTCGCGCCGAGGCGCGCACCGACGGGTGCCGCCACGACGCCGCCGGCGATCAGCAGCGCCGCCAGCACGATGTCGACCGTCTGGTGCGATACGGCCTGCAGGAACGTGACGTTCCCCGACACGAACAGGATCTGGAACAGCGACGTGCCGACGACCGTCGTGGTCGGCATCGCCAGCAGGTAGATCATCGCCGGTACCAGCAGGAAGCCGCCGCCGACGCCCATCAGCCCGGTCAGCACGCCGACGGCGAGCCCGATCAGCAGCGGCGCCAGCGCGCTCGTCTCGATGCCCGAGCGCGGGAAGGACATGCGCCAGGGCAGGTCGGCGCCGATCGCGGCGCGCGCGACCGCGGCCCTGCGCGCGCCCGGCAGCATCGCGCGCACGCTTTCGGCCAGCATCATGGCGCCGACCGAGCCGAGCAGAAGCACGTAGGAAAGCGCCACGACGAGATCGATCTGGCCCATGGCGCTGAGAATGCCGAAGAGCTTCACGCTCGCCGCCGATCCCGCGATCCCGCCGGCCAGCAGCAGCAGGCCCATCTTCACGTCGAGCGTGCCGCGCCGCCAGTGCGCGATGGCGCCCGCCGCCGACGAGGCGACGACGGTGTTGGCCCCGGTCGCGGCCGCGACCGCCGGCGGCACGCCGAGGAAGATCAGCAGCGGCGTGATCAGGAAGCCGCCGCCCACGCCGAACAGGCCCGACAGCAGCCCCACGCCGCCGCCGATGCCGACGAGCAGCACGCCGTCGACCGCGGTTTCCGCCATCGGCAGATAGACGGGCAGGATGTCCATTTCAGTGGCCCCCGCCCATGCGCGTGACCGTCGAATAGAGGTCGTCCGGCGTGACCACCAGGTCGAACAGCAGCTTCGTCGCCACGCCGAGCACCAGCAGCGCCAGCAGCCCGCGCAGCTGTTCGCCGCGCAGCTTGGCACCGGCGCGAGCGCCGAACTGCGCGCCGACCACGCCGCCCACGAGCAGCAGCAGGGCGAGGAAGATGTCGACCGTGAAGTTCTGCCAGGCCTGCAGGAACGTGACGTTGGCCGTGACGAAGACGATCTGGAACAGCGACGTGCCGATGACGACCGACGTGGGCATGCCCAGCAGATAGATCATCGCCGGCACCATGATGAAGCCGCCGCCCACGCCCATCAGGGCCGCCAGCACGCCGACGAACGCGCCGATCGCGAAGGGCGCTATCGCGCTGATATAGAGCTTGGAGCGCGGGAAGCGCATCTTGAACGGCAGGCCGTGCAGCCACGTGTGCGCGTGCAGGCGCGTCAGGATCGGCCCGCCGCCGGCGCGGGCGCGCTGGGCGCTGGTGTGCGCGGTGCGCAGCGATTCGACCAGCATCAGCGTGCCGATGACGCCGAGCACGATCACGAAGGCGAGCGAGATGACGAGGTCGATCTGGCCGAGGCCCTGCAGGATCTTGAAGATCTGCACGCCCAGCGTGGAGCCGAACAGGCCGCCGACGAGCAGCACGCCGCCCATGCGGAAATCGACGTTGCCCCGGCGCATGTGCGCGATGACGCCCGAGACCGACGCGGCGACGATCTGGGCGGCTTCCGA
>JAEUKY010000082.1 GCA_016794005.1 Rhodospirillales bacterium | reverse complement strand
CGACGACGTGATCCGGCGCTACGGCACCGACCGGCTCTACCTGACGGTGCCGTTCGTCGTCGCGGGCGTGCTGCGCTACCTGCAGATCGCGCTGGTCGAGGAACGGTCGGGCTCGCCCACCGACCTTGCCGTCGGCGACCGTTTCCTGCTCGCCTGCGTGCTGGGCTGGATCGCGGTCTTCGGGTATCTGATCTACGCATGACGGTCCGCTGGAAAGAGATGCGGCTCGAAGGCTGGGGGCGCGTGGCGCCCGCGGCGGTCCCGGCCGCCCGGCCCGAACGGCTGGCCGGCGTCGCGACGGCGCTCGCACAGGCGGGCGGCTTCGCGCTGGCGCGCGGGGCGGGGCGCGCCTATGGCGATGCGGCCCAGCTTTCCGGCGGCCGCGCGATCCTGACGGCGCGTCTCGACCGGATGCTCGCCTTCGATCCGGCGACGGGCCTGCTCGAATGCGAGCCGGGTGTTTCGTTCCGCGACCTGATCGACACGTTCGCGGTCCGCGGCTTCGTGCCGCCGGTGTCGCCGGGCACGGCGCACGTCACCGTGGGCGGCGCCATCGCCGCCGACGTGCACGGCAAGAACCACGACCGCCACGGCTCGTTCGGCGACCATGTCGAATGGATCGACGTGCTGGTCGCCGACGGGCGCACGCTGCGCGCGTCGACGGCGGAAAACGCCGACCTGTTCGGCGCCACGATCGGCGGCATGGGGCTGACCGGCGTGATCGTGCGCGCCGCGTTCCGGATGCTGCCGGGCACGGCGCGCGTCGCCGTGCGCGAGCGGCGCATCGCCGATCTCGACGCGTTCTTCGCCGCGTTCGAGGCGGCGCGCGCGACGAGCACCTTTTCCGTCGGCTGGGTCGACGCGCTGGCGCGCGGCCGCGCGCTCGGCCGCGGCGTGTTCGAGACGGCGGAATTCGTGCCGGATGCCGGTATCGCGCCGCAGATGCGAAAGCCGCGCGCCGTGCCGTTCGACCTGCCGGAATTCGCGCTCTCGCCCGCAAGCGTGCGCGTCTTCAACGCGCTCTACCGCGCGCGCGTGCCCAGGGCGGGCCGCGCGTCGATGCGCGCGCTCGACGCGTTCCTCTATCCGCTCGACAGTCTTTCGGGCTGGAACCGGCTCTACGGCAAGCGCGGCTTCTACCAGTTCCAGTCGGTGGTGCCCGATGCGGGCGCGCTCGGCGCCACGCGCGCGATGCTCGAGGCGGTCTCGGCCGGCGGCAACGCCTCGTTCCTCGCCGTGCTGAAGACGCTGGGCGGGGAAGGGCGCGGGCATCTCTCGTTCCCGATGCGCGGCGTCACGCTCGCCCTCGACATTCCGCGCGCCGCCGGTGCCGACGACCTGATGCGCGACCTCGAGCGCATCGCGCGCGATGCTGGCGGACGCATCTATCTCGCCAAGGACGCGCGCATGTCGGCCGGGACGTTCGCCGCCACCTATCCGAAGCTGCCGGAATTCCGCGCGGCCCTCGCCAAGTACGATCCCGCCGGCCGGTTCGCGTCCGATCTTTCCCGTCGCCTCGAAATCCGGGGGCCGGCATGAGCGGCGTGTGGGTCGTGCTCGGCGCCACGTCTTCGATCGCGCGGGAATTCGCGCGCGCTGCCGCGCGCGGCGGGGCCGAGCTTGTGCTGGCCGCGCGCGATTTCGACGACGCCTACGCCACCGCATCCGACATCGCGATCCGCACCGGCCGGCGCTGCATGGCCGTGCGGTTCGACGCGGGCGATGCGGCGGCGCACGAAACGCTGCTGGCGGCCGTGCGCGAATTCGCCGGCACGTCGCCGGTCAGCGTGTTTCTCGCGTTCGGCGCGATGCCCGAGCAGGCCGCGATCGACGCCGACCCGGCCCTTGTCGCGTCCACCATCACGACGAACTTCACCGACGCGGCGTCGATCCTGCACCGCTTCGCGCCCATGCTGGAGGCGCAAGGGGAAGGCGCGGTCGTCGCACTGGGTTCGGTCGCGGGCGATCGCGGGCGGCTCAAGAACTACGTCTACGGCGCCGCCAAGGCGGGCCTGCACGCCTATCTGCAGGGGCTGCGCGCGCGTCTCGTGCGCAAGGGCGTGCATGTCGTCACGCTGAAGCCGGGCTTCGTCGATACCGCGATGACGTGGGGCCTGCCGGGCCTGTTCCTGGTCGCACCGCCTTCGGCCGTCGCCGAAGCCGCCCTTGCGGCCGTGGCGAAGAAGCGCGACATCGTCTATGCGCCG
>JAEUKY010000075.1 GCA_016794005.1 Rhodospirillales bacterium | reverse complement strand
CGCAGCGCGTACCAGGGCATTTTCGACCAGCCGCCGGCGGGTTCGGAGTCGAGCGTGATGCCGATGCGGGGACGTTTCATGAGGACCCTCTTATCACGGCGGCGATTCCGGCGTAAACGCTGGGGCATGGCGGACGATTTCATGGGTCTGGCGCTGGCCGAGGCGGCCGCGGCGGCGAAGGCGGGCGAAGTGCCGGTCGGCGCGGTGCTGGTCGACGGAACGACGGGCACCGTCGTGGCGGCCGCGCACAACCGCGTCGAACGCGACCGCGACCCGACGGCGCATGCCGAGATGCTGGCGATCCGGGCGGCGGCCGCGAAGCTGGGGGCCAAGCGGCTCGAAGGGCTCGACCTCTACGTCACGCTGGAGCCCTGCCCGATGTGCGCGCAGGCCATCGCGTTCGCCCGGCTGCGCCGCCTTTATTGGGCCGCGTCCGACCCCAAGGCCGGCGGCGTGGAGAACGGCCCGCGCATCTTCGCGCAGGCCGGCTGCAACCACCGGCCCGAGCTTTACGGCGGGATCGGCGAAGCGGCGGCTTCCGAACAGCTGCGCGAATTCTTCAAGGCGCGGCGCTAGGCAGCGCAGAACCGCCACACGCCGTCGACGTTGCGGCGGAACAGGGCGCCCCGGCTTTCCAGCAGATGCAGGTGGGCGAGCGCCTCGCCGGTGGCGAGGCCCACGTTGTGCGGGCCGATCTCGCGGCGGAACAGCAGCTTGAAACAGTCGGCGGCACTGAGGCCGTCGGCGCGTTCGCGCGCCGCCGCGACGAGGATGTCGAGCCGCTCCTCGTGGTGTGCCCGGATCGCCGCGATGCGCGCATGCACGCCGCGATAGGGAAAGCCGTGCGCGGGCAGGATCAGCGTGTCGCCCGGCAGCTTCGCGAACCCGTCGAGGCAGGCGAGATAGTCGGCCAGCGGGTTGGCCATCGGCTCGGCCGGCCACACGCCGATATTGGGCGTGATGCGCGGCAGCAGGATGTCGCCGCCGATCACCAGCCCGCGCGCGGGCGAATGCAGGCACGCATGTTCCGGGCAGTGGCCGCGCCCGACGATCACCTGCCACGCCTCGCCGCCCAGCATCAATGGCGTGTCGGCATGGATGCGGCGGTAGTGCGCGGGAAGTTCCGGCACGCCGCGCCGGTAGATGTTCTCCGGATTGGCGAACGCGCCGATCCCGTCGGCGCCGATGCCGTTCGAGCGGTAGAACGCGACCTTGTGCGCGATATCGGCGGGCGAGCCCTGCGCGTGGATCGCGCGCGCGGTGTAGTATTCGCCCAGCGTCGTCCACAGCTCCACGCCGAAGCGTTCGCACAGCCAGTGCGCGAGGCCCATGTGGTCGGGATGGAAATGCGTGCAGACCACGCGGCTGACCGTTTCCTCGCCGAGAGCCGCCAGCCAGTGCGCCTTCGTGTCGTCGCGCGAAAGCCCGGTATCGACGATGGCGGTCCCCGCCTCGCCGTCGTCGACGAGCCACACGTTGATGTGGTCGGGCGGGAACGGCAGCGGCATCGACAGCCAGCGCAGGCCCGGTGCCACTTCCCGGCAGGTGCCGGGTGCGGGCAGGTCGGAATAGGCGTAGGCGGGCGAACTCATTTCCGGCCGACGACCTGCCAGCCGATGTCGCGCCGGCAGAAGCCGCCGGGCCAGTCCACCTTGTCGACCGCCGCATAGGCCGCGTCGCGCGCCGCGCGCGCGTCGGCCCCGCGTCCGACGATGCCCAGCACGCGCCCGCCATTGGCGAGGATGCGCGCCCCGTCGGCCTTGGTGCCGGCATGGAACACCGACACGTTCGCGACCTTCGCCGCCGCGTCGAGCCCGCGGATCTCGCTGCCCTTCTCCGGCGCTTCGGGATAGCCGTTGGCGGCCATCACGACGCACATCGTCGTTTCCGCCGACCAGCGCAGGTCGAACCGGTCGAGCGACCCGTCGGCCGACGCGATCAAAGCCGGCAGCAGGTCGGATTTGAGGCGCGGCAGGATCGTCTGGCACTCCGGATCGCCGAAGCGCACGTTGAACTCGACCAGACGCGGGCCCTTGGCACCGATCATCAGGCCGACGAACAGCACGCCCTTGAAGGGGGCACCCTCCTTCTTCATGCCGGCAAGCGTGGGGCGCACGATCTCGGCCATCACGCGCGCCTGCACGGCAGCGTCGAACACGGGCGTGGGCGAATAGGCGCCCATGCCGCCGGTGTTGGGGCCGGTGTCGCCGTCGCCCACGCGCTTGTGGTCCTGTGCGGCTTCGAACGGGACGGCGTTCGTGCCGTCGCACAGCACGAAGAAGCTGGCTTCCACGCCGTCGAGGAACTCCTCGACGACCAGTTCGGCCCCCGACTTGCCGAACTTGCCGCCCAACATCGCCTCGTCGACGGCCTTCACCGCCTCGCCGACGCTGGCGGCGACGGTCACACCCTTGCCGGCGGCCAACCCGTCGGTCTTGACGACGATGGGCGCGCCTTGCGCGCGGACATAGGCCACGGCCTTGTCGCGGTCGGTGAAGCGGGCGTAGGCCGCCGTCGGCACGTTATGACGCGCGCAGAAATCCTTGAGGAAACCCTTGGAACCTTCGAGCCGTGCGGCGGCGGCGCTGGGGCCGAAGGCCTTGATGCCGGCGGCGGCGAGCCGGTCGACGATGCCGGCCACCAGCGGGTCTTCCGGGCCGATGACGGCGAAATCGATCTTCTCGCGCTTGGCCAGATCGACGATGCCGTCGAGATCCATCGCCGCGACCGGCACGCATTCGGCTTCGGCTGCAATGCCGGCATTGCCCGGCGCGCAGAACAGCTTCGTGCACAGCGGCGAGGCCGCGATCGCCCAACAGAGTGCGTGTTCGCGCGCACCCGAACCGACGACAAGGATCCGCATCCGATTCGCTCTCCGGCTATCCAAACCGCACGGCTTGTATCATAAAGACGGGACGACGCCATGACCGACCCGCGCGGCAACCTGCCGGAATATTCCGTCTCCGAACTGTCCCAGGCCGTCAAACGCACGGTCGAGGACAATTTCGAGATCGTGCGCGTGCGCGGCGAGATTTCCGGCTTCAAGCGGCACAGCTCGGGCCATCTCTATTTCACGCTGAAGGACGCCGACGCGGCGATCGACGGCGTGTGCTGGCGCGGCTCGGCCGGCAAGCTCGGCATCAAGCCCGAGGACGGCATGGAAGTCGTCGCGACGGGCCGGCTGACGACCTATCCCGGCCGCTCGAAATACCAGATCGTCGTCGAGCGCATGGAGCTGGCGGGCCAGGGCGCGCTCCTGAAGCTGATCGAGGACCGCAAGAAGCGTCTTGCCGCCGAAGGCCTGTTCGCTCCCGAGCGCAAGCGCAGGCTCCCCTATCTGCCCGACGTCATCGGCGTGATCACGTCGCCGACCGGGGCCGTCATCCGCGACATCCTGCATCGCCTCGCCGACCGCTTCCCGCGCCGCGTGATCGTGTGGCCGGTGGCCGTCCAGGGCGAAGGGGCGGCCGAACAGGTCGCGACCGCGATCCGCGGCTTCAACGCGCTGGTCCCCGGCGGCAAGGTGCCGCGCCCGGACGTGCTGATCGTCGCGCGCGGCGGCGGCAGCCTCGAAGACCTGATGGCCTTCAACGAGGAGATCGTCGTGCGCGCGGCGGCGGAAAGCGAGATCCCGCTCGTCTCCGCCGTCGGGCACGAGACGGACACCACACTGATCGATTTCGCGTCCGACGTGCGCGCGCCCACGCCGACGGCGGCGGCCGAGATGGTGGTGCCCGTGCGCCAGGAACTGGCCGCGCGTATTGCGCGCGCGGGCGCCACGCTGGAAGCCAGCCTCGAACGCACGCTCGACGAACGGCGCACGCGCATCGCCGCCGCCGCGCGCGCGCTGGGCGATCCCAAGCGCCTGCTCGACGAACGCGCGCAGCGCGTGGACGAGCGCGGCGAGCGGCTGAAACTGGCGATCGTCGCCAGCCTCGACGCGCGCAAGCGCCGCACGCTGGAACTGGGTGCGCGCCTGCCCGACCCGAAGACGCAGCTCGAACGCGCGCGCGGCCAGCTTCTGCGCCTCGGTGGGGCGCTCGCCGCCAATGCCGGGGCGCGCAAGACCGCGCTGGCGCGCGAGACCGCGCATCTGGTCGACCTGCTCGCGCGCGCCAAGGCGGGAACGGCGCGCGGGATCGAGGTGCGCGGCCAGCGGCTCGCAGCACTCGACAAGCTGCTCGAAAGCGTCTCGTACAAGAAGGTGCTCGAACGCGGCTTTGCACTTGTCGCCGACGCGGACGGCAAGCCGATCCAGTCGGCCGCGAAGGCGAAGCCGGGGGCGGCCGTGACGCTCACTTTCGCCGACGGCAAGGCGGGTGCCACCATCGACGGCGAGAAGAAGCCGCGCGGCCCCGCCGCCCCGCCGCCCGCCAAGCAGGGTTCGCTGCTGTGAAGCGCCTCGCGGTGCTGTTCGCATTGCTCGCGATGCCGGCAGCCGCGCAGGACGTCTCGTTCGACGGAAAGATCGTGCAGGGCGGCGTCGTGTTCGGCCGAACGGAGCCGGGGGCTTCCCTGTCGCTCGACGGCAGGGCGGTCCGCGTATCGCCCGACGGACGCTTCGTGATCGGCTTTGGCCGCGAGGCGCGCGCGGCCCGGCTCGACGTGACGGCGGGCGGGGCTTCGCGCACGATCGAGATCGCCGTCGCCGCGCGCAGGTTCGACATCCAGCGCATCGACGGTCTGCCGGAAGCGCAGGTATCGCCCGACCCGGCCGCACTCGCGCGCATCGCCGAGGAAAACGTGAAACTCGTCGCGGCCCGCCGGCGCGACACGCCCGAAGCGCTGTTCGCCGGCGGCTTCCAGTGGCCGGTCACGGGACGGATCAGCGGCGTCTACGGCAGCCAGCGCATCCTCAACGGCCAGCCGCGCGCCCCGCATCTGGGCGTGGACGTCGTGCAGCCGACGGGCACGCCGATCCGCGCCGCGGCCGACGGGATCGTCTCGCTCGCCGAGTCCGACCTGTTCTTCACCGGCGGCACGATCGTGCTCGACCACGGCCACGGGCTCAGCACCATCTATGCGCATCTCTCGCGCATCGACGTGGCGGTCGGTGCGCGCGTGCGCAAGGGCGAGCCCATCGCGGCCCTGGGAGCGACCGGCCGCGTGACCGGCGCCCATCTCCATTGGGGGATGACGTGGTTCGACGTGCGGCTCGACCCCGCCCTCGTCGTCCCGACGATGCGCGATGAGTGAGGCCCCCGTCTTCCGCCGCGCGCGCGCCGACGAAGGCGGGCTGCTGCGCGAGATCACGCGCGAGGCCTACGCCAAGTGGGTCGGACCCGTCGGCCGCGAGCCGCGCCCGATGGTCGCCGACCACGACGCCGCCGTGCGCGAGCATCTGGTCGAGTTCGTCGAGATGGACGGGGCGGTCGTCGCGGCGGTCGAACTGGTGCCGCAGGACGGCTACCTGCTGGTCGAGAACATCGCCGTGCGGATCGCGGCCCAGCGCCGGGGGCTTGGCGACACGATCCTCGAACGCGCCGAACAGGTCGCGCGCGGGCTGAAGCTGCCCGTGTTGCGCCTCTACACGCACAGCCGCATGGGCACGAACGTCGACTGGTACCTGAAGCGCGGCTACGCGATCGAGCGCGAGGAGCCGTTCGGCAACGGCAACCGCGTGCATTTCGTCAAGACGCTGCCGGTGCAGGTCGCCTGACGCGGGGGCGCGGCCTCTAGACCAGCGGCAGGCTATGGGTCAGGGCGATGGCTTTGGGGTCCACGCGCAGGGCGCGCATGTCCGCCCGGCGGATGCCATCGGTCTCCTCCGCGATCGCGCGCGCCGCATCGCGCTGGGCGATCGAACTGACGATGCCGGAGATCGAAGCGACACCTTTCAGGACCGCGACCGAAACCATCGTGCTGCCGATCCACGGCTCGCGCGCGATCCTCCTTCGGATGTCGGCGGCCGCCGCGGCATCGTCGGCGGCGTGGACGGCGACCTTGTCCCCGGCCGAACGCACGAATGCGGCGACGATGTCGGCGCGCGAGACCACGCCGATCACGCGGCCCTCGTCGACGATCGGGATGCGCTTGACCTTGTGCTTCTCCATCATCTCGGCGAGCGTCGCGGCGGGTGTGGCCGGCGCGGCAACCACGCAGTTGCGCGTCATCACGTCGGAAACGCGCCGGCCGTGCGCGCGCGCGTACTGGCGGGCGAGCTCCCGGTCGGTCAGGAGGATGTTGAGCCACCAGGATCCCTTCTTCCGCGTCCCAAGTTCGGCGCGATGCACGAGATCGCCTTCGCTGACGATCCCAAGCAGGCGCTTCTTCGAATCGAGGACGAGCAGCGCGCTGACCTTCCGCTTCAGCATGAATTCGGCCGCCAGACGCACGCCGGCATCCGGTGCAATTGCCGCAAGTCTTGTGGACATGATGTCGCTGGCGATCGGCGTTCTTGCTGACATGGCGGCCTCCTCCGGTTCGGGCTTCTCGGACATAGATGGGTGTCCGGGACGCGCAGCGCTAGGGGCGGCCGTCAGGCGTCGGGAAGCATTCGCGTATCCGCGACGACGCGCACGGCGAGCGTGCCCTGCCGGCCGCGGATGTCGGTCGTTTCTTCCGGGAACGCGGAAAGGTCGAGCCCGCTGGCCGCGGCCGCATCGGCCGACAGCAGCAGTTCGGCGCCGAATTTCTTGGTCAGTGCCTCGAGCCGGCTGGCGGTGTTGACCGTATCGCCGATGGCGGTGAACTGGCGCGCCTGCGCATAGCCCATCTCGCCGACGATTGCCGGCCCCGTATGGATGCCGATCCCGATGCGCAAGGGTGCCGGCAGGTCGTGCGACAGCGCGGCGTTGAGCGCCCCCAGCCGTTCGATCATCGCCTTGGCGCCGGCGATGGCCTCGCGCGTCCCCTTCGCGGGCCCGCTTTCCACGCCGAACAGCGCCACGATGCCGTCGCCGACGAACTTGTCGAGCCGTCCGCCCGATTTCTCGATGGCCGCACCCATCTCGGCGAAATAGCGGTTGAGCAGGAAGACCACGTCGTAGGGCAGCTTGGCTTCCGACAGCGTGGTGAAGCCGCGCAGGTCGGCGAACATCACGGCGATGGTCTTCTCGCTGCCGGCCGCGTCGCGCTCGGTGCGCCGTGCCGCCTGCGGGCCGGCATTGGCCGGCAGCAGCGGCACGACCGCGACGTCGCCCGTGGGCCGCGTCTGGCAGGCGAGGCGCACGCCGGGCGGCGCGCCCACGCGCGCGAGCACCGCAAGCTCGTCCGCCGCCGCGGCCGGCACGTTCGCGGCACCGCGCTCGACGCGCACGCGGCAGGTCGAGCAGCGCCCGCGCCCGCCGCACACGGCGGCGTGCGGAATGCGGCCCGCGCGGCTGGCATCCAGGATCGTGGCGCCCAGCGGCAGGACGGAGACCTGCCCGTCGGGATAGGCGACCGCGAAACGGCCCGCGCGATGCTCGGCCCAGTCGCGCACGCGACGCGCCACCAGCGCTCCGCCCACGCACGTCGCCCAGAAGGTGTAGATGCCGTAACGGATATTCTCCAGCAGGGCGGCCCCCGCCGCGTCGGGCATGCGGTAGCGCGTGCCCAGCGACGCGCGCCACGCTTCGTCGGCATAGAGGGCCGCCACTTCGCGCGCACCGGCGAGATATCCCGCCAACGCCGCCGTCGCGAGCATCACCGCAAGGCCGAGCAGGATCATCCGCACGCGCGGATAGAACGGCTTCAGGCGCAGCCAGTAATGCATGCCGATGCAGCCGTGCGTCCACGCCAGCACCAGGCCCGACACGATCATGACGCCGCCCAGCGGATCGAATTTCGTGCCGATCAGCACGATCAGCGTGTGGAAGGGTGTCGTCTCCAGCAGGGCGGGGCCCAAGCGCGCGGGCACGACGTGGCCGGCCAGCAGCGGGACGATCAGCAGGCCGGCGACGAGCTGCATGGCCTCGCCGCGCGACATGGCGCGAAGATCGCGCCGCGAATAGAGTGCGAAGACCGCCAGTGCGAAGTGCAGCGCAAGCGCGCCGTAGAGGACCGCCTGCACCGGCCACAGCCGCACGAACGCGAACATGACCGTCGCGTAGGCTTCGGCCGCCGGAAGCGAGACCGCCATCGTCGCGTGGTTGAGAAGATGGAATCCCACATAGGTGAACAGCACGAGCCCGCTCGACAGGCGCAGCTGGCGCACCGTGGGCTTCACCGCGCGGCCTCGGCTTCCAGCCGCGCGCTCGCCGTCTCGATCCGCCGCTCGAGTTCGCGCATGAAGGCCGCGCGCGGCATGCCGGGGGGAATCGGGTCCAGCACCTCGACCACGATGGTGCCCGCGCGCTTGACGAAACTGCGCCGGCCCCAGAACACGCCGGAATTGACGGCGACGGGCACGCATTCGACGCCGAGCTTGCCGTAGAGGCCCGCGATCCCCGGATGGTAGGGCCAGTCGGCCGTTCCTTCGCCCGGCGGAACGCGCGTCCCCTGCGGGAAGATGACGATCTGCTGGCCGCCGGCAAGGGCCGCCTGCGCGCGCTCGACCATCGCCTTCAGCGCCGCCGCCCCGCCCTTGCGGTCGACCGGGATGTTGCCCTGCTTCCTGGCGAGCCACCCGTAGAGCGGGACCGACAGCAGCTCCTTCTTCATCACGTAGGCCGGGTCGGGGCTGATCGTGTGGAAGATCATCGTGTCCCACGCCGACTGGTGCTTGGCCGCGAACAGCCCCGGCCGGCCGAGCAGATCGACGCGCCCGCGCACCTCGTAGCGCAGGCCGCAGAACGTCGCGAGACCCCACGAAAGGCCGCGCATCCAGATCTTCGCGGTCAGGCACGACCAGCGCCGGTGCATCAGATGCGTGGGCAACGACAGCACGAGCAGCAGCGCCGTCAGCCCGAAGAACCAGATGTTGAACAGTACCGAACCTACGAACGTCACGGCAGATCCCCTCCCGCGGCGCCGGCATCGGCGGCGCCGAGCGGCACATAGGGCCGCAGCAGGGCGACAACATATTTGTGATACTCGGCCTGCACCAGCGCATACGTACCCGGCCAGCGCCACCACGCGTCGATGCGGAACGCGTCGGGGAAGACCGGATGGGGCACGATGTCGGTCCCGGGCATCGCGCGGCGGAATTCCAGCAGCGAGCGGCGCATGTGGTAGTTGGCGGTGACCAGCCGCAGGCTCGCGAAGCCCTCGCGTGCCATCCACGCGGCCGTCTCGGCCGCGTTGCCGAGCGTGGAGTCGGCCGCGTAGCCCAATTCCACGCAGCATTCGACCGATTCCGGTTCCTGGCGCGCGACGCGAAGCAGTTCCTGCACGTCCACGCCACGATAGACGCCCGAGACGAGCAGCTTGCGCCCCTTGCCTTCGGCGAGCAGGCGCAGCCCTTCGCGCAGGCGCATCGGCCCGCCGGTCAGCACGACGATGGCGTCGGTCGTCGGCATTTCGGCCGCCGGCTGGCGCGGGATCGTCTGCGCGAACCAGGCGAGCCCGCCGAAATACGCGGCCGCCGCCGACGCAAGCGCCAGCGCCACCCACGCGAACGGCCGGCGGCGGGACTTCATCCGCGACCTGCGGACAGCAGCGCCTCGACCGCGTCGGCCAGCGTCTCGTGGATCGCGACGGGCAGCGTCTCGGGCGGCAGGCCCGCACCTTGCGTGCGCGCGCCGTGACCGGTGCGCACCAGATGGCGCGGGCAGCCGATGGCGGCGGCCGCCAGCATGTCGGTGGCGCTGTCGCCGACGAACGGCGTTTCGCGCGCGGCGGCACCGAAGCGCCGGAGCGCTTCTTCCAGCATGCCGGGGGCGGGCTTGCGGCAGCGCGACGGCGCACCGGGCGCATCCGGGCAATGGAAGATCGCGTCGAGGCGCGCACCCTCGCGCGCCAGCTCGTCGCGCAGCCTGGCGTGGATGCGCGCCAGCATGTCCTCGCCGAAGATGCCGCGCCCGATGGGCGACTGGTTCGTGCAGACGGCGACGAGGATGCCCGCCGCGTTGAGGCGCGCCACGGCCGCCGCCGAACCCGGCAGCATGACGAGCTCGCCGGGGTTCTTCACGTAGTCCGGGCGGTCGACGTTCAGCACGCCGTCGCGGTCGAGCAGCACGAGCTTCATCGACAGCCGTTCTACAGGATACGGCCGAGGTTGCGCATCACCGTCGCGTAGGCCGCGACCGCCGCGACGGCCGTGGCGGCCAGCGGGATCGCCGCGAGCGCGACCCAGTCCAGCGCGCCCAGTGCCGGCAGCGGAAAGGCGAGCGTGGCCGAAGAACTGGCGATCGAATGCGCGAGGGCGAGTACGGCCGCCCCGCCCAGGGCGCCGGTCGCGGCCCCGGCGAAGGCAAGGCGCATCGCGGCACCGGCGAACTGGCCGGCGATGTAGCCGTCCTCCGCCCCCACCAGATGCAGGAGGTCGACCGCCTCGCGGTGCATGGCAAGGCCCGCGCGCGTGGCGAAGGCCACGCAGCTTGCCGCCGCAAGCCCGACCGCGACGACGACGATGGACGCCACGATCAACGCGGCACGCGCAAGGGCGAGAAACCCGCCCAGCCAGCGCGCGTGGTCGTCGACGACGGCGCCGGGAACGAGGGCGGCGAGCTTCGCTTCCAGCGAACGGACGTCGAGATAGGCGCCGTCGCGCAGCTTCACGTCGATCAGGCCCGGGATCGGCAGGTCGGCGAGATTGCCCGCCCCCAGCCAGGGAGCAAGCAAAGCTTCCGACCGGCGCCGGTCGATGGGCTCGACGCGCAGGATGGCGGGTTCGGCGCGCAAGGCCCGCAGCACCGCGGCGTTGTCGGCACCGGCGGGAAGCTCGACCGTCAGCGTGCCCTGGAAGCTCGCCTGCCAGCGCCCGGCCGTGCCCGCGAGCGCAAGGGCGAGACCCAGTGCAAGCGTGGCGAGGAAGGCGAGTGCGCCCACCACCGCCGCGATCCAGCGCCGTTCCCGGTCGCGCTCGAGCGCCAGTTCGCCGCCCAGACGGAAGCCGAAGCCGGTCATGCGGCCTTCGCGTGGCGGGAAAGCGTGCCGCCGTCCAGCCGCAGCTCGGGATGGCGCGATTCGCGCACGAGCTGCAGGTTGTGCGTGGCGATCACGATGGTGGTGCCCAGCCGGTTCAGCTCCTCGAACAGGCGCATCAGGCGGATCGCGATGCGGTCGTCGACGTTGCCGGTGGGTTCGTCGGCGATCAGCAGCTGCGGCCGGCCGATGATCGCGCGCGCGATCGCCACGCGCTGCTTCTGCCCGCCCGAAAGCGTGGGCGGCAGGGCGCCCAGATGGTCGCCCAAGCCCACCCAGGCCAGCAGCTCGGCCGCGTGGTCGCGCACCTGGCGTTCGTCGGTGCCCTGCACGCGCAGCGGCAGGGCCACGTTGTCGACCACCGACAGGTGGTCGAGCAGGCGGAAATCCTGGAAGACCGTGCCGATGCGCCGGCGCAGGCCCGGAAGCTCGGCCCGCACGACGCGCGACACGTCGCGCCCGAACAGGTGGACCATCCCGCGCGAGGGCACGCGGGCGAGGTAGAGCAGCGAAAGCAGCGACGATTTCCCCGCCCCCGACGCCCCGGTCAGGAAATGGAAGCTGCCCGGGGCAAGCTCGAAGCTGACGTCGCGCAGGACTTCGGGCCCGAGGCCGTAGCGCAATCCCACCTGCTGGAAAATCACCATTTCGGACGCCCGGCCCCCGCGGCCGGGGTAAGGTACCCGACCGCCGCCGGGATGGTCGCACGCGCGCCGACGCACCCGCAAGCTTGCCCCGCCGCGCCGCGCCGACCTATAAAAGCATTTGGCATCCGCAACTTCGACAAACCAGAGCCGATCCGCCGGACCATGATCCTCGCCTGCCCAAAATGCGCCACGCGCTTCCGCGTGCCCGACGAGGCGCTGGGCGATGCGGGCCGGTCGGTGCGCTGCGGCTCGTGCGGCAACAGCTGGGTCCAGCGGCCGCGCCAGGCGATCCTCGAACTCAACCCGCGCTTCCCGAAAACGGCCAAGCGCATGCGCCAGGGTGCCGACGACGGCATCGAGGCCCCGGCCGCCCCGCGCGCGCGCATGGCCGAGCCGGCGATGGCCCCGCCGCCCCCGCCCCCTCCGCCGCCCCCGCCGCCGCCCCTTGCGCCGCCGCCGCCGCGCCCGCGGCCCGAGCCGGTCATGGCCGAGCCGGAGCCCGAAGCGCCGACGAAGAGCTTCGAGGAATCGATGAAGGAGGCGCTCGCCGCCGCCGATGCCGAGGTGCCCTCGAAGCCGGCCGGCATGCACGCCGACGGCATGGCCGCCCCGCGCCGCTCGATCGCCGCCGCGATCGGCTGGCTGCTGTTCGCGCTGACCACCACGCTGATCGGTGCGGCGGTCTTCGCGCAGGGCGAGATCATGGCGCGCTTCCCGCAGACGCGCGCGGTCTACCAGGCGCTGCATTTCCCCGTCCCGCCGCCCGGCGACGGGCTCGAGGTCGTCGGGCCCACGCCCGCGCGCATCGTCGTGGACGGAACGCCGACGCTGGAGATCAGCGGGCGCATCCGCAATCCCGGCGACATGGCGCGCCCGGTCCCGCGCCTGCGCGCCTCGCTGCGCGACGCCGACGGCAAGGAGATCGCGGGCTGGGAATTCGGTGCGGAGGAACACCGCCTCGAACCGGGCTCGGAAGTCGCGTTCCGCACGACGCTCGCCAACCCGCCCGCCGGGTCGGGCCAGCTCCAGATCGTCTTCCTCGAATCCTACTGAAGGGCGCGCAGCAGGCGCTGGGCGGCGGGCGAATCCCATTCGGCCGCCCCTTCCAGCCGGCCGCGTTCGCGCCCCTCGGCGTCGATCACGACGGTCGTGGGCAGGCCGCGCACCGCGAAGGCGCGCATCGAACCGCCGGCCGGATCGAGATAGACGGGCAGGCTGCGCAGGTCGTGCGACGCGAAGAAGGGGGCCACCTGCCGCAGGCCGCCGCGGTCGACCGAGATCGCGACGACCTCGATCTTCTCCTTCTTCAGTGCGGCGTGCAGGCGGTCGAGGGCGGGCATCTCCTCGACGCAGGGCGCGCACCACGTCGCCCAGAAATTGACGACGGCGACCCTGCCGCGGAAATCGGCCAGCGAAAGGTCGCGCCCCTCGGCGTCGCGGAACGCGATCGCCGGTGCCGGTGCGGGCGGTGCGAGCCGCTGGAACGCGCCCAGCTTGCCGCGGAATTCCGGGCCCTGGGCGTTCGCCCCGTTCCCGAAAATCCTTGATCCGCCCGCGCCAAGCGCTAGGGTCGCGCCCGCGCCGAGCGCCAGAAATGCGCGCCGGTTCCGATCCATAGCCGCAATATAGGTCGTCATGGCCCGCCGCACCAAGTCCGCCGCCCCGAAGAAGCCCGCCGCATCCGCCAACCCGATGTGGGGCGGACGCTTCGGCGTGGCGCCGGACGCGATCATGCAGAAGATCAACGCGTCGATCGACGTCGACCGGCGCCTCTATGCCGAGGACATCGCCGGATCGATCGCGCACGCGCGCATGCTGGCGGCCCGCAAGATCCTGTCGGGCAAGGACGTGGCGGCGATCTGCAAGGGCCTCGACGCCGTGCGCCGCGAGATCGAGAGCGGAAGGTTCGTCTTCCGCACGGAACTCGAAGACATCCACATGAACGTCGAATCGCGGCTGGCCGAGCTGGTCGGCGAGCCCGCCAAGCGCCTGCACGTGGCGCGTTCGCGCAACGACCAGGTGGCGCTGGATTTCCGCCTGTGGGTGCGCGGGGCCTGCGACCGCGCCGACGCGGCCCTGCGCGAGTTCCAGCGTGCACTGATCGACCGCGCGGAAAAGCACGCCGGCGCGGTGATGCCCGGCTTCACGCACCTTCAGCCCGCCCAGCCCGTCACGTTCGGCCACCACCTGATGGCCTATGTCGAGATGGCCGGGCGCGACCGCGCGCGCTTCGCCGACGCGCGAAAGCGCCTCAACGAATGCCCGCTGGGGGCGGCGGCCCTCGCCGGCACGTCGTTCCCGATCGACCGGCACATGACCGCGCGCGAGCTGGGCTTCGACCGGCCGACGGCCAACTCGCTCGACAGCGTCGCCGACCGCGACTTCGCGCTGGAGTTCCTCGCCGCCGCCGCCATCGCGTCGATCCATCTTTCGCGCCTTGCCGAGGAACTGGTGATGTGGACCGGCCCGCAGTTTGGCTTCGTGCGCCTTTCCGACGCGTGGACGACCGGTTCGTCGATCATGCCGCAGAAGCGCAACCCCGACGCGGCCGAGCTCGTGCGCGCCACGACCGGGCGCATGTTCGGTTCGCTGATCGGCCTTGCCACCGTCATGAAGGGCCTGCCGCTGACCTATTCGAAGGACATGCAGGAGGACAAGGCGCGCACCTTCGCCGCCGACGACGCGCTGATGCTGTCCGTCGCCGCGATGACCGGCATGGTCGACGATCTTTCGATCGACGAGGCGCGCATGGAACAGGCGGCCGGCGCCGGCTTCACGACCGCGACCGACCTTGCCGACTGGCTGGTGCGCGAGCTTTCCATGCCGTTCCGCGAGGCGCACCACGTGACGGGCCGCATCGTGCGCCGCGCCGAGGAGAAGGGCTGCGACATTTCCGGTCTGCCGCTTTCCGACATGCGCGCGATCGAGCCGCGCATCGCGAAGTCGGTCTTCGCCGTGCTGGGCGTGCGCAATTCGGTCGCCAGCCGCACCAGCTTCGGCGGGACGGCGCCCGCCAACGTGCGCCGCGCGGCGATTGCCGCGCGCAGGAAGTATCTCTAGGATTCCACGCGAATGACGATGCGAAAGATCATCCTGCTGGCCGTGGTCGCCGCCCTTGCGGCACCGCTGGCCGCGTGCGGGCGCAAGGGCCCGCCCGAAGCCCCGCCCGGTGCCGACGAGAAGTATCCGCGCGCCTATCCCGGCGGCGCGCCGGCGCCGGCACCCGCGCAATGAGCAAAGGTTTCCATCGGCGCAACGGCGCGCTGCACTGCGACGGCGTGGCGCTGGCGCGCGTCGCGCGCGATTTCGGCACGCCCGCCTGGGTCTACAGCCAGACGGTGCTGGAACAGCGCTGGCGCCTGTTCGAGAAGGCCACGGCCGATCTCGATCCGACGATCTGCTACGCGCTGAAGGCCAACTCGAACCAGGCCGTGATCGCGACGTTCGCCGCGTTGGGTGCCGGTGCCGACATCGTTTCGGCGGGCGAACTGGCGCGCGCCCTTGCCGCCGGCGTGCCGGCGAAGAAGATCGTGTTCGCCGGCGTGGGCAAGAGCGAAGCCGAAATGGCGATGGCGCTGGAAGCCGGCATCCTGCAGTTCAACGTCGAATCCGCCCCGGAACTGGCGCGGCTGTCGGCGGTGGCGCAGGCGATGAACACGACCGCGTCGGTCGCCATCCGCGTCAACCCCGACGTCGATGCGAAGACGCACCGGAAGATCACGACCGGCAAGAGCGAGAACAAGTTCGGCGTGGAGCTGGCGCAGGCGCGCGAACTGGCCATCGCCGCGCGCCGCCTGAAGGGCGTGCGCATCGAGGCGCTGTCCACGCATATCGGCAGCCAGATCACGGACGTGACGCCCTATCGCGCGGCGTTCCGGCGCGTGGCCGATCTCGCCAAGGCGCTGCGCGCCGACGGCGTGGCGCTGAAGCGGCTCGATTTCGGCGGCGGGCTGGGCGTGGTCTATCGCGACGAAACGCCGCCCGACCTGAAGGCGTACGCCGCGGCCGTGCGCGCCGCGATGAAGGGCACGGGCTTCGGTCTCGTCCTCGAACCGGGGCGCTGGCTGGTGGCGGACGCAGGGCTGCTGCTGGCGCGCGTCGAATACGTGAAGCAGGGCACGGCCAAGCGCTACGCGATCCTCGACGCGGCGATGAACGACCTGATCCGCCCCACGCTCTACGAGGCGTGGATGCCGATCGAACCAGTCGCGAAGCCCCGCGCCGGCAGGAAGCTTCCCTACGACATCGTCGGGCCCGTCTGCGAATCGGGCGACTTTTTCGCGCACGACCGCCAGATGCCGAAGCTGGCCGAGGGCGACCTCGTCGCCGTGCGGCAGGCGGGGGCCTATGGCTCGGTCATGTCGTCCACCTACAACGCCCGGCCGCTGGCCCCGGAATTGCTGGTCAAGGGCACGAAGATCGCCGAAATCCGGGGCCGCCAGTCGGTCGAGGCGCTGATCGCCCTCGACCAATTGGCCCCCTGGCAGGCCGGAAAATCCCGGCGCGGCAAATAAATGGCCTGTGGACCCGCCCGCCGGTCGCGATAGACTGGTCGGACGGGCCGCAAGCCCTATCTAAGCCGGGGTGAGGATGACCGACGCGTCGCTTCAGCACCGCTCGAACCAGCCGCCGGCCCCTGCGCCGGCCGTGCCGAAACTGGCGCGCCGGCTGTGGCTCGCCCGTTTCGCGATCGCCTGGGAACGCATCTGGCCGGCGGTCTGGCCGGCCCTGACGGTGGCGGGCGTCTTCTGCATCGTCGCGCTCCTCGACCTGCTGCCGAAGCTCCATTTTTCCCTGCACGGTGCCGCACTTGCGCTGTTCGCGGCCGCCTTCGCGATGGCCCTGTGGCGCATCCGGCGCGTGTTCGCCCTGCCCGACCGGGCCGAAGGCCGCCGCCGGCTGGAGAAGGCCAGCGGCTTCAGCCACCGCCCGCTTGCCGCCCTCGAGGACGAGATGGCCGGATCGGGCCACGACCCCGCGACCCGCGCCTTGTGGGAGACGCACCGCAACCGCCTGCTGGCGCGACTCGCGGGCGTGCGAATCGGCGCCCCGCATCCGGGCCTGCCGATGCGCGACCCGCGCGCGGTGCGCATCGTGCTGGTGCTCGGCCTTGCCGTCGCGTTCGGGGTGGGCGGCGACCGCGCCGGCAGCCATTTCGCGCGCGCCTTCACGCCGGGCGTCGACGTCGCCGCCATCCCGCCGGGCACGCTCGATCTGTGGATCACGCCGCCGGCCTATACCGGCCTGCCGCCCGTCCTGCCGCGCGCCGAGACGGCGTCGATCGCCGTCCCCGTCGGCAGCCAGCTGATTGCACAAGTGTCGGGCGGAACGGTGCCGCCGCGCCTGACGATCGACGGCAAGCCGATCCCCTTCGTGCCCGTCGATCTTTCCCCCGTGCTCGCCCCCGCCGCGACCGGGGCTGTACCCGCACCGAAGATGCAGAGCTGGCGCGTGGCGAGCGAGCTTTCCGCCGGCGAGCGCCTGGCGGTCGAACAGGGGCAGCGTGCCCTGGGTTCGTGGGACCTGACGCTGATCCCCGACGCGCCGCCGACGGTCGAGTTCGTGCAGCCGCCGCATGCCAGCCAGCGCGCCACGCTGCGCATGGAATATCGCGCGAAGGACGATTACGGCATTTCCGGCGTGATCGCCGAGATCCGCCGCGACGCGCCGGCCGACAAGCCCGGTGCCGGCTCGCCCATCGACCTCGCCCTGCCGCTCGCGTCCGCGCGCTCGAAGGATTCGACCGCCTCCAGCTTCTTCGACCTGACCGCGCATCCGTGGGCGGGCCTGCCCGTGACGGTCACGCTGAAGGCGACCGACGTGGCCGGCCAGACCGGCGTTTCGGAACCCATCCGCATCGTGCTGCCCGAGCGCACGTTCCAGCATCCGGTGGCGCGCGCCCTGGTCGAACAGCGCAAGCTGCTGATCGCCGAGCCGAACCTGCGCCAGATCGTGGCGCGCGCGCTCGCCGCCATCGCGTCGAACCCCGTGCAGTTCGCCGAGGACCCGGTCGTGCTGCTGGCCCTTCGTATCGGCGCACTTCGCCTGCAGAAGTCCGAGGAACCCGGCACGATCGACGAGATGCAGGCGCTGATGTGGGACACCGCATTGCGCATCGAGGACGGCAGGCTGTCGGCCGCCGAGCGCGAGCTGCGCGCGATCCAGCAGAAGCTGCAGGACGCGCTCGCCAACAACGCGCCGGATTCCGAGATCGAGAAGCTGATGGCCGAGCTCCAGCAGGCCATCGACAAGTATCTGCAGTCGCTCGTCGAGCAGGCGATGAAGAACCCGGGCGAGCCGCGCCAGCAGCCCGACCGCAACGCCCAGCGCATGGACCGCAACGACCTCCAGAAGCTGCTCGACCAGGCCCGCCAGCTCGCGCGCACGGGTGCGCGCGAAGCGGCCAAGGACCTGCTCGCCCGCCTGCAGGAGATGCTGGAAAACCTGCGCACGATGCAGGCCCAGCGCGACGGCCAGCAGCGCGGCCAGCCCGGCGACGGCCAGGCGCAGGAGATGATGAAGAACCTGCAGGAGATGATGCAGCGCCAGCAGAGCCTGATCGACCGCACCTTCCGCCGCTCGCAGCAGAACCGGCCCGGCCAGTTCCGCCCCGGCCAGCCGGGCCAGCGCGGCCAGCAGGGGCAACAGGGCCAGCAGGGTCAGCAGGGACAGGGCGAAGGCGAGGGCGAAGGCGACGACGCGGGCGAACAGGACGCGCTGCGCGGGGCCCTCGCCGACATGATGCGCCAGCTCGAGGAGATGATGGGCGGGGCCCCCGACGGCTTCGGGCGCGCCGACCGCTCGATGGGCGAGTCGGGCGACCAGCTGCGGCGCGGGGCACCCGGCCGCGCCCTGCGCCCGCAGATGGACGCGCTCGACCAGCTGCGCGCGGGTGCGCGCGAGGCGATGCGCCAGATGATGGAACGCTTCGGCCAGGGCGACGGCGACGGGCCCGGCGACGAGGCGTTCGGCGAACGCCAGCAGGCCGACCAGCGCGATCCCCTGGGCCGCAATCCCGAAGGCGACGGCACGTCGCTGTCCGACGCCTTCCAGAAGATCCCCGGTATCGGCGAGGGCCAGCTGATGCGCTCGCAGGAAATCCTCGACGAGCTGATCCGGCGGCTGGGCGAACGCACGCGGCCCACGGCCGAGCGCGACTATCTGGAACGGCTGCTGAAGCGGTTCTAGTAAATCAGCTCGTCCTCGCCGCCGCCGCGGCCGATCGCGATTTCGTTTTTCGCGGCGAGGTCCTTGGCAAGCTCGATGATCGCGTGCTGGGCGTCGGCGACGTCCTTCACGCGCACGGGGCCGAGCTGTTCCATGTCGTCGCGCATCAGGCGGCCCGCGCGTTCGGACATGTTGGAAAGGAAC
>JAEUKY010000073.1 GCA_016794005.1 Rhodospirillales bacterium | reverse complement strand
ATCTGGATGGGCTGCATCGACGCCGAAGGCCGCATGGCGAGCTTCATCCAGTCGATCTACTGGGAGTTCGGCTCGGCCGTCGTCGGGCGCGACACCGGCATCCTGTTCCAGAACCGCGGCACGTCCTTCTCGCTGGAGAAGGGTGCGGCACAGGAACTTTCCGCCGGCCGCAAGCCCTTCCACACGCTCAACCCCGCGATGGCGCGCTTCGCCGACGGGCGCGGCATGGTCTACGGCACGATGGGCGGCGACGGCCAGCCGCAGACGCAGGCGATGGTGTTCTCGCGCTACGCGTTCTACGGCATGGCGCCGCAGCAGGCGGTGACCGCCCCGCGCTGGCTGCTGGGCCGCACGTGGGGCACGGCCACCACGAAGCTGCGGCTGGAAAGCCGCTTCCCGGCCGGCACCATCGCCGCGTTGCGCGGGATGGGCCACGATCTGGAAGTCGCCGCCGACTTCACCGACCTGATGGGCCATGCCGGCATGATCGTGCGCACGCCCGCCAAGGACGGCGGCCCCGCCTTGCTGGAAGGGGCGACCGATCCGCGCAGCGACGGCCAGGTCGCGACCGCGTGACCGCAACAACAGGTTACGACAGGCGACAACAGGTTACGACAGGCGACGGTAACCTCTTAAGCCGTTGATCGGACAGGCACGTAACCTGAACCGCGCTTTTCACGATTTTGTAGTTCCGCAGTATAGACGCGTTACAACCTGCAACGGTAACGTATCCATCCCGTTGAAGTTCAACGGATGTTACTGCAACCGGCCTGCGTGCAACGCTGCACGGCCTTAAATCTTCCTCTTCACCTGTCAAACAGCGCACCGACGGCTTGCGCCGGCGGATGGGAAGTCATATGGACGCTGATGAATGCAACTTCAAGGAATACATAAAGAGAGCGGCCAGTGAGATCGAGAAAGCTTTGCCCGGGAGCGCCATTCGAATTGTTCATTGCGGTCGGCCGACACTCTCAGTCGCGTGTGTATGAATTGACACTAATTTCCAAGTGTGTATTGATACGCACGTGAACAGCCGCGACATCATCAAGCGGCTGCGCGCCGACGGCTGGTTCGAAGTGGCCCATCGGGGCAGCCACAAACAATTCAAGCATCCGGTCAAGCCGGGCCGCGTGACGGTCGTCCATCCCAAGCGGGACATCCCGGCCGGCACGCTTCGCAGCATCGAGAAGCAGGCCGGACTGCGGCTGGTTCCGGAATGACGATGGAGATTCGAATGGCCAGTTACATCGCGTTGATCCACAAGGAAGCCCAAAGCGATTTCGGCGTTTCGTTCCCGGATCTGCCGGGGTGCGTGACGGCAGGCCGAACGCTCGACGAGGCGCGCGCGTTCGCGGTCGAAGCGCTGGCGCTGCACATCGAGGGGCTGGTCGCGGACGGCGAGACGATCCCCATCGCGAGCGATCTGGAGACGATCATGGCGGACCGCGCGAACCGCAAGGCGGTTGCCGTGCTCGTCGAACTGCGGGCCCGCGTGCCGAAGACCGTGCGCGTGAACATCACGCTGCCCGAGGACGCGCTGGCCGAGATCGACCGTTACGCCGAGAACGCCGGCACGACGCGCTCGGGCCTGATCGTGCGCGCGACGCGCGAGTTCATCCGCGCGGCCTGACGCGC
>JAEUKY010000056.1 GCA_016794005.1 Rhodospirillales bacterium | reverse complement strand
CCTCGCGCGCCTGAACAGGATGTCGTTCGCCATCGCGCATGCGGTCATGCACACGACGGGGCAGGGCTTCGTGATGGCCTTCCAGGCCGGCGGCCCGCATGCGCAGGACCGCGGGCTCGAAGCGGTCGCGACCGCGTGGCGGGAAATGTCGCGCGTGCCCGCGCACGCGCGCTGGGAAAAGCCGCAGGGCAAGAACCCGCCGCTCGTCCTCGACAAGGACTATCGCATCGTGCCCAAGGGGATCGGGCTTGCCATCGGCTGCGCCACGTTCCCCACGTGGAATACCTATCCCGCGATCTTCGCCAATCTCGCCACCGGCAACCCCACGCTGGTGAAGCCGCATCCCGCCGCGATCCTGCCGCTGGCGATGACGGTGCGCGTGGCGCGCGAGGTGCTGGCCGAGGCCGGCATCGATCCCAACGCCGTGCAGCTGATGGCCGACGGCATCTACGCGCCCATCGCGCAGACGCTGGCCAAACGGCCGGAGATCGCGATCGTCGACTACACCGGCGGGCCGGAATTCGGCGCGTGGCTGTCGGCCAATGCCGGGCACGCGACGATCTTCGCCGAGAAGGCGGGAACCAACGCCGTGATCGTCGAGAGCACCGACAACGCGAAGGGCATGTTCCAGAACCTCGCCTTCTCGCTGTCGCTGTACTCGGGCCAGATGTGCACGACACCGCAGAACGTCTTCGTGCCGGCGACCGGCGTGAAGACGCCGGAGGGCACGCTGTCGCCCGCCGATTTCGGCGCGCAGCTTTCCGTCGCCATCGACAAGCTGCTCGGCGATCCCGTTCGTGCTGCCGAAGTGCTGGGGGCGATCCAGAACCCGGCCACGCTCGCGCGCCTCGAAGGTGCCGCGCGCCACGGCAAGGTCGTGCGCGCCAGTGCCGCGCTGACGCATCCCGCGTTCGCGGACGCGACGGTGCGCACGCCGCTGATCGTGGCGCTCGACGAAGGCCAGTCCGCGATCTACGCGCAGGAAGCGTTCGGCCCCATCGCGTATCTCGTTTCCGTCGCCGATCCCGCGCGCGCGCTCGACGCCGCGTTCGGCACCATCGCGAAGAAGGGTGCCATCACCGCCGCGGTCTATTCGACCGACGCGGCCTATCTCGCGGCGGCGGAAGAACGCGCGGCCGACGTGGGCGTGGCGCTGTCGGTCAATCTCACGGGCGGCGTGTTCGTCAACCAGTCGGCCGCGTTCAGCGACTATCACGCGACGGGGTGCAACCCGGCGGCCAACGCCTCGCTGACCGATGCGGGCTTCGTCGCGCCGCGCTTCCACGTGGCGCAGGTGCGCCGCACCGTCGCGGTGCCGGCATGAGCCGCCCGCGCGTCTACGCCATCGATGGCATGGTGCCCGTCGTCGATCCGACAAGCTTCGTGCATCCGACGGCCGTATTGATCGGCGACGTGATCATCGGCCCCGGCTGCTATGTCGGCCCGGGGGCCGCGATGCGCGGCGATTTCGGCCGGCTGGTCATGCAGGAAGGCTCGAACCTGCAGGACAACTGCGTCGTTCACGGTTTCCCGGACACCGACACGGTGCTGGAGATCGACGCCCATATCGGCCACGGCGCCATCCTGCACGGCTGCACGATCAAGCGCGACGCGCTCGTCGGCATGAACGCGACCGTGATGGACGGCGCGGTCGTCGGCGAATGCGCCATCGTCGCGGCGATGGCCTTCGTCAAGGCGGGCTTCGTCGTCCCGCCGCGCACGCTGGTCGCCGGCATCCCGGCCAAGATCCTGCGCGAAGTGACCGACAAGGAGATCGAGTGGAAGCGCGGCGGGACGCGCGACTACCAGAACCTGACGAAGCGCAGCCTCGCCACGCTGGTGGAATGCGACGCGCTGGAAGCCCCCGAGCCCGACCGCAAGCGCCTGTCGCTGAAAGGCATTTCCGAGCCGCTGTACAAGACGAAGGGTGGCTGACAGGCGAGCGTTGTAGTCGAAAGAGTGAATCCAAAGTGTAAAATTACCGGTGAAGCACCGGCTGCCAAGCAGAAAATAAAGCCAAATCGGAACTTCTAACTTCTTGGCACTTTCTTGGGCCGTACATTCATACGACGACCCAACATTAGCCAAAGGCGTTGATAGTGTATTGATGTCGCTTCAGCTTGAGAAATCTCATTTGGCAATGCTGGAGCGCCAGGTGCCGCGAGTTTGAAATCTCGTCCATCGCTATTCACTACATAGGCATATGTATCGAGTTCTTGAAAATTTGATAGGTACGGCCACCGCATTAAATATGATGGAAGATTTGTATTTTCTACTCCGTAGACAGCGATCGGCTTGTCACTTGCTGTAGCGATGCCGATCTCCCAAGGAACCCACCAAGACACCCGCGTCTTTCGGGACACAACGGCCATGATGTGGCTACACCCCCGAATCGTAAATGTCAGCTGTTCTGCAAGGAGTGGTCCATCATGCAGTCCTTCTGGATCAAGTTTGTCTAGGTAAATGTTAATACTGTGATTCAGCTTCAAACGCTTAGCGATCTGCGCGGCGAGTGCGCTGTCGGCATTTTGATATGAAATGAAGATGTTGGGCGTCAAATTCGCCGCTTCTCGGCTAATCGCCGGTAGTGGGCGCCGAGTGCAGTTAGTCTACATCCCGTCTGGTTCATGGCGGCATCCCACATGTGATCGAAGTCGACAGGTTCTACGAGGCCATTGCGTGCGAAGCGCTGCATTTCTCGATAGACTTTATGGTGTTCAGGATTGACCTTAATGTCCTTGAACTGCTCGGCAAAACTGTCCCGATTGGGCTCGCAGGACGGGCCGAGTGAATAGACGGAGGATGCGGTCGGGAACCATCTTGGTAGATTTCGGAGTGACTCAGCAGGGACTCGAGCGGGCACCTGTCTCAGTTGAACGAATGTATGTACGTTTGCCTTATAAATTGGGCGCTGCTCCCAGCCGCCCAGCGTTTGATCGACATGAGCATAAACGGCAGCCGGTGTGATTCGACCGAGGATGTCAGCCGCTCCCCCGCGTAATGCGTGTGCTACAAGACTCGTGAAAAGGCCGGCGCCACCTGTTTCAGCGGCCGTTTGGTCGCGTTGACATGCGGTCATAATCGTAACGCCGTTGCCGATAACCGAGCTAATGCTGACTGATCCGGAGCCTACGGTCTCGCCAGCGAAGCCCGAATGACAACTATCAAGGATAATTACACTGGACTTGATTCGATCTGCCGCGCTATTGGCGAGCTGAAGAATCTCGGCCAGCGACATTCCGTAGCCGCCCTTGCGAGCATCTTGAGCGCAGATATGCGCAACGTTTGTTTGATCAGAAAGGATTCCGTGACCGGCGAAATATAAAAGTACAGTATCTGCATTTCCTGCAAACAGTTTTACGATTTCATCCTGAAGCTTCGCCGCCGTAACAGTCTGAGAGTCGCTCGACATCCGGACGACATCAAAATTCGGCGACCCATCGCCGTGGGTTTCAAGCAAGCCAGCAATCTGGCTTGCGTCATTGACGCAGCCTGCCAGTGGGCTGGCTGGATAATGGTCAATTCCTATTACGAGCGCTCTTTTCATGAGCGTGCCTCTTAAATGAATTGCTTGGCGTCCAGCAGATCCCTTCTCGGTCTAAGTTAGACTTTGTCGATAAATGATTTGATACCACTCCAAGTCCAATCGATGATTTTCACATTCGCAAGGTCGGCTGGAAGCGACGCCGGCTTATCGTCGGCTTTTGCGTAAACACCGATCATCGGAATCTTCTCTTCACGTGCGCATTTGATTTCCCAGAGCTGTCCATCAGCCTTGGCGGTATTTTTAGTCACAATTGCAATCAGGCCGTGACATCCTCTGATGCGTGTCCTGCAATTCGTTTTCCATTTTTCGTCCCACGGTTCCTTGACGGACATGTCGACGAACTCGAATGGAACCGCTTCATTCTTGGCTTGGCCTACGAGGTAGTCGCGTGCCCACTTATCCTCTATGGCAAAGCTGATCATTATGCGTTTGGCCATGTCTGTCGTGCCTCGCGATTCAATGGGTTCAATAAATCGAAAGTAGTGAAATTCTACATTGAGAACTAATAAATGGTAGTATAATTTTTAAGGAATATCAATGAAGGTGTATTAAGCTAAGGGTGCATTTCGGTGTATGGCTCGGCCTCAATTACGCCAACGAGAGAGCCGTAGTGTTATGAACATTGACCCGTCCGTTTCACTTTAGTTCTAAGTATTTTATGTAGCAGATGCCCGGGTCAAGCCCGGGCATGACGGATCAGGTGATTGGGCACGATTCGCCGCCCGGCACGGAATATGCTTTGATTTGATCGAAGGATTTTCCGGACGGAAGGCAGTGCGATGCGCAATCGACGCCGGCCCCCTGCGATCGATCCCCGCGGTTTCCTCGCCGCGTGCCTGGCTGCGGCGGTGCTGCTCGCGGCACTGACCGGCTGGATGCGCACGGCGCGCGCCGACACCCCGCTCGACTGGCTGCTCTTCGAACGCCTGACCGAACGCCGCGCGCAGGATCCCGTCCCGCAGCGCTTCACGCTGCGCGGCCACGTCTTCTCGCTCTATCCCGCCAACCGCGAGCATCCGGCCCTGATGCTGGTCGAACGGCGCGGGCGCATCGTGCATCTGGCGTCGGCGGACCTCTACAAGGTGCTCGCCTTCCACGAAGGCAGTGCCGACGGTCCCGACCTGCTGGTCGAGGCGACGACGGGCGGGTCCGACGGCGACACGCTGCATGCGTTTGCACTCCGCGACGGCTTCTCGATCCAGACGATCGGGCGCGGCGACACGTTCGCGGGCGTGGAGGCCGGCGACGAGCGCGCGGTCGAGCGCATCGTCTTCTCCGACCGCGCCTTCGCGGGCTGGAACTCGCCGCTGTCGGCGGGTCCGGCACCGGCGATCAACCTGGTGTGGGAAGGGCGACGCTTCGTCGTCGACACGAATTCCGTCGGGCGCGCGCCCACCTCGCCGCGCCGCCTGCAGCGCTACGAGGCCGAGATGCGCACCGCACTGGAAAACTGGCGCCAGCACGGCGGGGCCTACGTGCCGCTCGGCATCCGCACGCCCGACGACGTGCTGTCGATCCCGCCCGTGCAGGCGTGGCGTTCGCTGCTGGTGCTGATCTATGCCGGCGAGGCGGCCGTGGCGCGCGACATGTTCCGGCGCGCGTGGCCCGACGATCTGGCCGGCAAGGCCGCCTTCTGGGACGATTTCCGCCGTCGCCTGCGCGGCGGCGAGATGTGGCGCAACTTCGATCTGGAGACCGCGTTGCAGGCGGGCGTGCTGTTCGACGGGTTCGAACCGCAGACGAACTGACGCGTCAGGCCGGCGACTTGCGGAACAGGCCCGCGATCTTCGCGACGACGAAGCCGACGAATTTCGCCAGCAGCCACAGCGCGATCCCCATGACGACGATCCC
>JAEUKY010000049.1 GCA_016794005.1 Rhodospirillales bacterium | reverse complement strand
GTCATCGCGACGATCCACCTGGCGCTGGCGATCATCACGGAAGCGACGCTGTCGTTCCTCGGCGTCGGCGTGCCGCCCACGCAGCCCTCGCTGGGTACCTTGATCCGCATCGGCAACAACTTCCTGTTCTCGGGCGAATGGTGGATCACCGTGTTCCCCGGCCTCGCCCTCGTCGTCATGGTGCTCGCGGTCAATCTCCTCGGGGACTGGCTGCGCGACGCCCTCAACCCGAAGCTCCGCTAGACATGTCAGCCGAACGTCCGCTCCTCGAAGTCAAGAACCTGCGCGTCGAATTCCCGACGCGGCGCGGCACGCTCGTGGCCGTCGACGACATCTCGTTCTCCATCGCGCCGGGCGAGGTGCTTGGCGTGGTCGGCGAATCCGGTGCCGGCAAGTCGCTGACCGGTGCCGCGATCATCGGCCTGCTCGAGCCGCCGGGCCGCGTGGCGGGTGGCCAGATCCTGCTCGACGGCAGGCGCATCGACGGCCTGCCGTACGAGCAGATGCGCCGCGTGCGCGGCAAGGAGATCGGCGCCATCTTCCAGGACCCGCTCACCTCGCTCAACCCGCTCTACACGATCGGCCGGCAGATCACCGAGACGATCGTCACGCATCTCGAAGTGTCGGAGAAGGAGGCGCGCGAGCGCGCGATCCAGCTTCTCCAGGACGTCGGCATCCCCGCGGCCGAACGGCGCATCGACCACTATCCGCACCAGTTCTCCGGCGGCATGCGCCAGCGCGTGGTCATCGCGTTGGCGCTGTGCGCCAACCCGCGACTGATCGTGGCCGACGAGCCGACGACCGCGCTGGACGTGTCGATCCAGGCGCAGATCATCACGCTGATCAAGCGCCTGTGCCGCGAGCACGGCACGGCCGTGATGCTCGTCACGCACGACATGGGCGTCATCGCCGAAACCGCCGACCGCGTGGCGGTCATGTACGCCGGGCGCATCGCCGAGATCGGCCCGGTGCGCGACGTCATCCAGCGCGCGCGCCATCCCTATACCGACGGGCTGATGGGCTCGATCCCGAAGCTCGGCAACGCGCAGGCGCGCCTCGCGCAGATCGACGGCGCCATGCCGCGCCTGACCGCGATCCCCAAGGGCTGCGCGTTCAACCCGCGCTGCACGAAGGTCTTCGACCGCTGCCGCGCCGAGCGGCCCGATCCCATCGCCGTGGAGGCGAGCCGCGTGGCCTGCTGGCTCTACGACGCACCGAACAAGGCGGCCGCCGAATGAACGCGCAACCGGGAAAGAAGCTGGTCGTCGCCACCGGCCTCGCGCGCCACTTCGACGTGTCGAAGCCGCTGCTCAACCGCCTGATCGAGGGCGTGCCGCGCCAGGTGCTGCGCGCGGTCGACGGCGTGGATTTCGAGATCAACAAGGGCGAGACGCTTTCGTTCGTCGGCGAGTCCGGCTGCGGCAAGTCGACCGTCGCGCGCCTCGTCGTGGGCCTCTACCGGCCCACGCGCGGCTCGATGCAGTTCGACGGCGTCGACATGTCGAACCTGGGATCGCGCGCGGAAAGCGAGCGCATCCGCAAGCGCTTCCAGATGATCTTCCAGGATCCGTACGCCTCGCTCAATCCGCGCTGGCGCGTGGGCAAGATCATCGCCGAGCCCATCGTCGTGCACGGGCTGATGTCCGACCCGGCGCAGATTCGCGCGCGCGTGGACGAACTGCTGCGCCAGGTCGGCCTGTCGCCGGCCGACCAGGAGAAGTTCCCCCACGAATTCTCGGGCGGCCAGCGCCAGCGCATCTCGATCGCGCGCGCATTGTCGTCGAACCCGGAGTTCCTGGTGTGCGACGAGCCCACCTCGGCGCTCGACGTGTCGGTGCAGGCGCAGATCCTGAACCTGATGAAGGACCTGCAGCGCCAGCTCGGCCTGACCTACCTGTTCATCAGCCACAACCTCGCGGTCGTCTACTATATTTCCGACCGCGTGGGCGTGATGTATCTGGGCAAGCTCGTCGAGGTGGCCGACGTGCAGACGCTGTTCACGCGGCCCCAGCATCCCTATACGCGCATGCTGCTCGACGCGATCCCCGATCTCGACATGTCGGGAAGGCCGCGCACGCCGGTGGCGGGCGAGGTGCCAAACCCGATCGATCCGCCGTCCGGCTGCACGTTCCATCCGCGCTGCCCGCTGGCCAACGAACGCTGCCGGACGCAGGCGCCGGCCCCGCGTCGCGCGCCCACCGGCGCCTTGGTCGCGTGCCACGCGGTCGAGGAAGGGCGTCTGCCCGAACTGGTGCGCGAATACGCGCCGCCCGCGTTGCCGCGCTAGAGCGGCCGGCTGGGGTAGCCCGCGTCCTTCAGGTCTGAGACCAGCTTCTCGCCCGCCGCGCGGTCGACGACCTCGACCGTCGTCTCGACGACGACGCTCTTGGCCGATTTCTCGGTGAAGATGCGCTGGTGTTCGATCTCCACGATGTTGCCGCCGCAGATGCCGATGCGGTGCGCGAGGTCGCCCAGCGCGCCCGGCTTGTCGGCGATATCGATGGACAGTCTTAACAGACGGCCGTCGCGCGCCAGGCCGCGCAGCAGCACGCTCGACAGCACGCGCGTGTCGATGTTGCCGCCGCAAAGCACGAGGCCGACCTTGCGCCCGCGGAAACGTTCGGGATGGGCGAGGACCGCGGCGAGGCCCGCCGCACCCGCGCCCTCGGCGACCGTCTTTTCGATCTCGATCAGCAGCACGATGGCGCGCTCGACCTCCAGCTCGTCGACGACCAGCACCTCGCGCACGTCGCGCTCGATGACCGGCCAGCACAGCTTGCCGATGTCGGCGACGGCAATACCCTCGGCGATGGTCGGCCCGCCGGTCTGCACGGGCCGGCCGGCCTTGCGCTGGGCGGCGGCCGAGAAGGCCTCGACCTCCACGCCGAAGATGTCGATGCCCGGCTTCATCGCGCGCGCGGCCACCACGCAGCCCGCGATCATTCCGCCGCCGCCCACCGGAACCACGAGGGTGTCGAGCTCCGGCACGTCGGCGAGCATCTCCTGCGCCAGCGTGCCCTGGCCCGCGATGATCGCCGGATCGTCGTAGGGATGGACGAAGACGAGGTTCTCCTTCGCGGCGAGATCGCGCGCGAAGGCGGCGGCTTCGGCCAGCGTGTCGCCT
>JAEUKY010000035.1 GCA_016794005.1 Rhodospirillales bacterium | reverse complement strand
ACGACTTTTGAATATTTCGGCATTCGACGATCAAGGCGTGGATGCCCGGGTCAAGCCCGGGCATGACGGGGTGAGTCAGGAAAAGCGTCGCGCGAAGCGCGGCGACTAACCGCCCTCGATCTCCTCGCGCAGCATCTCCAGCTCCAGCCACTCGTCCTCCGCCGCGGCGAGGTCGGCCTGCGCCTTGGCGAGGGCGGCCGTGTGGCGGTCGAACGCGGCGCGGTCGCGCGCGTAGAGGCCGGCGTCGGAGAGCGCTGCGTTCGCCGCGGCGATGGACGCGCGCAGCGCATCCATCTTCGCGGGCAGCGTTTCGAGCGCGTGCTTCTGCTTGAAGCCGAGGCGCTTCTTCGGTTCCGCCGCCGCACGCGGCTTTTCCGGCGTGCGCGCGGGTGCCTGCGTCTCGGGAACTGCCTTCGCTTCCACGCCGCGGCCGCGCTGGGCGAGCATGTCGGTATAGCCGCCCGCATATTCGCGCCACAGCCCGTCGCCTTCCGAAACGATGGTCGAGGTCGCCACGCGGTCGAGGAAGTCGCGGTCGTGGCTGACGACCAGCACCGTGCCCGTATATTCGGCGAGCACTTCCTGCAGCAGGTCCAGCGTCTCGATATCCAGATCGTTGGTCGGCTCGTCGAGCACCAGCAGGTTCGACGGTTTCGCCAACGCGCGCGCCAGCATCGCGCGGCCGCGCTCGCCGCCCGACAGGGCCGCCATCTTCGTGCGCGCCTGCGGGGCCTGGAAAAGAAAGTCCTTCATGTAGGCGAGCACGTGGCGCGTGGCCCCGCCGACCGACACGGTCTCGCCATGCCCGCCGGTCAGCGTGTCGGCAAGGCTCGCCTCGGGGTCGAGCGATTCGCGCCGCTGGTCGAGCGTGACCATCGCAAGGCCCGTCCCCAGCCGCACCTCGCCCGCGTCGGGGGCAAGTGCCCCCACCAGCATGTTGAGCAGCGTGGTCTTGCCCGCCCCGTTCGGGCCGACGATGCCGATCCGGTCGCCGCGCAGGATGCGGATCGTGAAATCGCGCACGACGGCATTGCCGCCGTATTCCTTCGTCACCCCGTCGGCCGCGATGACGAGCGTGCCCGATCCGTCGGCCGCGAAGGCGGCCATCTTCGCGGTCCCCGCCGCCGCCACGCGCTCGCGCCGCTGCTTGCGCAGGGTCTGAAGCTCGCCGAGCCGTCGCACGTTGCGCTTGCGGCGCGCGGTCACGCCGTAGCGCAGCCAGTCTTCCTCGCGCGCGATCTTGCGCGTCAGCTTGTGGGCCTGCGTTTCTTCCTGCGTCAGGATGTCGTCGCGCCATTCCTCGAACGCGGCGAAGCCGCGCTCCAGCCGGCGCGTCGTGCCGCGGTCGAGCCACACCATCGCGCGCGACAGCGATTCGAGGAAACGCCGGTCGTGGCTGATCGTCACCATCGCCCCGCGCTGGCCGGCCAGCTCGGCCTCCAGCCACGCGATGGCGGGCAGGTCCAGATGGTTGGTGGGCTCGTCCATCAGCAGGATGTCGGGCGACGGGGCCAGCACGCGCGCAAGGGCCGCCCGGCGCGCCTCGCCGCCCGACAGATGGGCGGGATCTTCCGCCCCCGTCAGGCCGAGACGCTCCAGGAGATACCGCGCGCGATGGGCGTCGTGGTCGCCCACCAGCCCCGCCTCGACATAGGCCAGCGTCGTTTGAAAGCCGGAAAGATCAGGTTCCTGCGGCAGATAGCGCAGCGTGGTGCCCGGCTGGACGAAGCGCGTGCCCCCGTCCGGCGTCACCAGACCTGCCGCGATCTTGAGCAGCGTCGATTTGCCCGACCCGTTGCGCCCGACCAGCGCCAGCCTTTCGCCCGGCCCGACGGCCAGTCCGGCGCCGTCGAGCAGCGGCGGGTCGCCGAAGGAAACGCGGATGTCCTGGAGGATCAGAAGCGGCGGCATTAACGGTTCGCAAACGGGTTGGGCGCGACACTTGCCCTTGGAACCGGGACCAATGCAAGAACTCGTTCGCAGATATATCGCCGGAACCTACGTGTTCCGCGAAGGCGAGGCCGGCAACGACGCGTTCGTGCTGCGCACGGGCAAGGTGCGCCTGTTCCGCGTCAAGGGCCCGCGCGAGATCCAGCTCGACGAATTCGTCGAAGGGCGGCTGTTCGGGGAATCGGCACTGGTCGAACGCGCGCCGCGCGTCGCGGGCGCCATCGCGGTCACCAACAGCGAGTGCTACGCGATCGACCGGCGCGAATACAACGCGCGCATCGCAAGGCTCGATCCGTCGCGTCTGCGCGCGTTGCGCAACCTCCACATCTTCGTCCACCGCGTGAAGCTGCACGACGCCGAAGGCCGGCGCATCGTCGGCGCCGTGCCGGAGGACGTCGAGAAGACCGTGCGCGCCCTCGTCGAATCCGATCTCGGCGCCTCGCTCGCCCACACCGGCGACGAACTGGTCGATCTCGTCGCCGGACAGATCCTGCTTGAGGCCAAACGCCGCCTCCCCGCCCCGCCGGAAGACGAAGAGACGGCCCGACAGCGGGAGCGGCTGAGGCCGCGGCCTGCGGCACACCCCTCACCCTAGCCCTCTCCCGCAAGGGGAGAGGGAATCCCGCCTTTGAAGTTGATGCACTGTGCGTGCGTCATCACGACTGGAGTCCCCTCTCCCCTTGCGGGAGAGGGCTAGGGTGAGGGGTCGAGTGCGGCAAGTATCGCGTCGCCCACGCCAGTGGGATTGCCGAGAATCTCCGCATTCCAGAAACGCAGCACCCGAAAGCCATTGGTGGCCAGCCATGCAGTGCGGATCGCGTCCGATGCGGCATCCACATGCTGACCACCGTCGGCTTCGACGATCAGGCGTGTCTCGAAGCACAGGAAATCCGCGATATAGGTCCCGACCGGAACCTGTCGCCGGAATTTGAACCCGGCCAGCCGCCGGCTGCGAAGGATGTACCAGAGCTGCCGTTCCGCCTGCGTCGGATCGCGGCGCATTCGGCGAGCGAAATCGCGAAGCATGCAATGCAATTAAAGGATGCCGAGGCGGCGGGCAACTCCTCACCCTAGCCCTCTCCCATTCTTGATGCCGTCATGCCCGGACGAAGTCCCGGGCATGACGAAAACAGAAACACCTACATACGTATTTATGGTTGTATTTAATCCTCGTGCAGATTATCGTCCTCACATCGGTCGAGACGATCCGGCCGTGTGCTGTTTGACAAGTGAATAGAGGCCGCAAAAATCGCGTGACGGAAGCGATGAGACGTCGCATGTCGCATCGGATTCCTGCGCGATCAAGGGCATGGACAGGAGACGGTAACATCCGTCTCATCCCGCAAGGCTTGCTTGACGGACCGCGTTTCCCGTCAACGTCAACAGCCTAAGCCGCTGGAAACGAACGCGTTCGTCTGTTGACGGTCAACAGCCGTCAACGAGCGCGCTTCCAGCCGCTGCCATACAAATCGCTGCGGCGGTCGGCGAGGTTGCGCACGGTGCCGCCGGCGCGCGCGGCGTCGAGGGCGGCGAGATCGAGATCGGCGAAGACGACCGTCTCGATGCCTGCCGGCGCGATCTCGACCAGGCCGTCGCGCGCGAAGGGCACGTCGCACGGGGCGATCAGGCAGCTCTCGGCATACTGGATGTCCATGTTGGCGACATGCGGCAGGTTGCCGACGTTGCCGGCGAGTGCGAGGTAGCACTGGTTCTCGACCGCGCGGGCCTGCGCGCAGTGGCGCACGCGCATGTAGCCGCGCCGGTCGTCGGTGCAGAACGGCACGAGGATCAGCCGTGCGCCGGCATCCACGAGATGGCGCTGAAGTTCGGGGAACTCGACGTCGTAGCAGACCGTCGTGGCGACGGGTCCGAACTTCGTCTCGACCGGTTCGGCACGGTCGCCGCCCACGATGCCCCACGCGTCGCGCTCGCTGGGCGTGGCGTGGATCTTGGGCTGGGCGTGCAGCGTGCCGTCGGGCATCGCGAGGAACGACACGTTGCGCGCCACCCCGCCTTCGTCGCGCAGGAAGTGCGAGCCGCTGCACAGATGCAGCCGGTGGCGCTTCGCCAGTTCCGCAAGGCTCGCCCTGAAGCGGGCGGTGTAGGTGTCGAGCGCGTCGACCGCCTGCGCCATCGGCACGTCGCGGTGCGCCACGGTCAGGAGCTGCAGCGTGAACATCTCGGGGAACACGACGAAGTCCGCCCGGTAGCTTGCCGCAATACCCGTGAAGAAGGCGAGGCGTTCCTCGAACGCGGCGTAGCTCGCAACGGCCGACTGGCCGTACTGCACGCAGGCGACGCGGACCGACGCGGCGGCCATCGCTAGAACGCCACCTTGTCGCCGCCCTTCAGCGACAGGATCTCGCGCGCCTCGTCCGGCGTGGCGATGGAAAGGCCCAGCCCCTCGACGATCGAACGCGCGCGCGCGACCTGCTCGGCATTCGACTTCGCGAACTGGCCCGGGCCGATCCACAGCGAATCCTCGAGCCCGACGCGCACGTTGCCGCCCATCGCGGCGGCCTGTGCGGCGATGGGAAGCTGGTGGCG
>JAEUKY010000029.1 GCA_016794005.1 Rhodospirillales bacterium | reverse complement strand
CTTCTCCAGCGAGAAGGACGTGCCGCGGTTCTGGAACAGGATGCCGGTGTCGCGCCCGACGACGGCCGAGCCGAACTCCCAGTAGATCGACTGGATGAAGCTCGCCATGCGGCCTTCGGCGTCGATGCAGCCCATCCAGATGGTGTCGCCCTTCTTGGGTGGCTGCGGCCACGGGGCGGCCAGATGCGGATCGAACTCGGCGGCAAGGCGCGCGATGCGCGCGTCCGACAGCAGGCTCTGCGGATCCACGTCCATGAAGGCCGGGTCCTTGACGTGCCGGTCGCGCACGCGGAAGGCGAGCTTCGTCGCCTCGACCAGCGCGTGCACGTAATCCGGGCCGTCGCACGTTTCCGGCCTGAAACGCGAGAACAGCGCCAGGATCAGCAGGGCCGCCAGCCCCTGCGTGGGCGGCGTCATGTTGTAAAGCCGGGCGCCCGGCACGCCGACGGTCAATGGTGTTACCAGTTTCGCCTTGTGCCGGCGGTAATCGTCGAGTGCGACCGGGCTTCCCGCGCGCGACAGGTCGGCGGCGATCGCCTCGGCCAAGGCTCCGCGATAGAAGCTCTCGGTCCCTTCGCGGCCGATGCGCTTCAGCGTCTCGCCCAACGCGGCCTGCACGAAGCGCGTGCCCGGCTGCGGCACCTTGCCGCCCGGCAGGAAAGCGGAAGCGAAGCCGGGGGCGGCCTCGCACTCGGCGCGCTTCTCGGTCGTGAAGCGCGTCTGGCTTTCGGTCGTGGGGAAGCCGTTGGTCGCGTAGAAGGCGCCCGGCTCGACCAGGCGCGACAGCGGCAACTTTCCGCCCAGCGTGCGCGACAGCTCGAACGCCGCCCCCCAGCCCGACACGGTTCCGGCAACAGTGTTGGCCGCAAGGGGCCCGCGCGACGGGATCGTCACGTGGCCCTGCCTGCGGTACCACGCGGGCGAGATCGCGGATGCCGCGGCGCCGCACGCGTCGATGCCCACGGGCCTGCCGTCGCCGCCGTCGACCAGCCAGAAGCCGTCGCCGCCGATCGCGTTCATGTGCGGATAGACGACCGGGATCGTCGCCGCCATCGCGACCATCGCCTCGACCGCGTTGCCGCCCTCGCGCAGCACGTCGAGCCCGGCCTGCGAAGCCAGATGGTGGGGGGCGGTCGCCATGCCGCGATAGCCGCGCGGGGTGCTGAGCATCGTGCTTGCCTTTGCTGCGGGGAAGTCTACGCTTTTTCCTATCGGAGGGTCCGGCGATGCGCAAAAGGATTCTGGCCGTTCTGCTGGCGCTTTTCTGGGCCTTGCCCGCCCACGCGCAGGGCATCGCACCCGCCGACGGCGCATCGATCCGCGCCACGATCGAGCGCCAGATCGACGCCTTCCGCGCCGACGACGGCGAGCGCGCCTTCGCCTTCGCCGACGATTCGATCCGCGCGATGTTCGGCGATCCCGCCCGCTTCATGGCGATGGTGCGCGAGGGCTACGGCGCCATCTACCGGCCGCGCCGCTTCGCCTTCGGGGCGGCCGAAGACCGCGGCGACACGATCGCGCAGATCGTCGAGTTCGAAGGGCTCGACGGTTCGTCGGGCATCTATCTCTACGAGATGCGCCGCCAGCCGGACGGCGGTTTCCGCATCGCCGGCGTCTATTTGTTGCGCGCCCACCGGCCCGCCGTCTAGAACGGGCCACGCGTTCCCGCCCCGGAGATCCCGAAGATGAGCACCGCCGACGACACCTATCGCAAGATGTTCACGGTCTCGTGGCAGGAACTGCACCGCGACTGCAAGGCGCTGGCCTGGAAGCTCGTCGCCGGCGGCCCGTGGCGCGGCATCGTGGCGGTCACGCGCGGCGGGTTGATCCCGGCGGGCATCATCGCGCGCGAGCTGGAGCTGCGCATCATCGACACCGTGTCGGTCGCCACCTACGAAGGCCAGAAGATCGGCGACGCGTCGAACATCCTGAAGCCGCTCGCGGCCTCCACGGTCGACGCGCCCGGCCCGCGCTGGCTGATCGTCGACGATCTCGTCGACACGGGCACCACCGCCAAGATCGTGCGCGCGATGCTGCCGGGCGCGCACTTTGCCACCGTGTACGCGAAACCCGCCGGCAAGCCGATGGTCGACACCTACGTGACCGAGACGAGCCAGGACACGTGGATCATGTTTCCGTGGGATACCGAGCCGCAGTTCGCGCGGCCCATCGCGGCGGCGAAATAGGTCAGCCGCCCTCGGCCAGGTCCTCGAGCGCCTCGCGCTTCACGATCTCGACGCGCGTCTGCTCGGGCAACGCGATCACGCCGTCCTTGCGCAGCTGCGTGAAGGTGCGGCTCACCGTCTCGATCGTCAGGCCCAGATAGTCGGCGATGTCGGCCCGGCTCATCGGCAGCGGCAGCGGGCTCGCCGGCTGGCCGCGCGCCACGGCGCGCTTCGAGACCATCAGCAGGAAGCTCGCCAGCCGCTCGCGCGCCGTCTTGCGGCCGAGCAGCAGCATCTGGTCCTGCGCGGCGACCAGTTCGTTGCCCGCCATCTCGAGCAGCCGGTGCTCGAGGTTGGGCAGCTCGTGCAGCAGCTTCTCCATGCGCTGGCGCGGGAAGCGGCACAGGCGCAGCTTCGTCACCGCCTCGGCCGAATAGGCATAGGTCTTGTTGAGCGCCACGCCGAGGAAGTCGCCCGGGAACAGGAAGCCGGTGATCTGCCGCCGCCCGTCGGGCAGCAGCTTGTAGAGTTTCACGGCCCCTTCCACGACGTTCGACAGGTGCTCGGCCGGCTCGCCTTCCTGGAACAGCGTGGCGTGCGGATCGAGACGCACGACGGTCGTGATGGTGCGCAGCCGCGCGAGCTGGTCGGGCTCCAGCACCTCGCACACGCTGGTCTCGCGGATGGCGCAGTCGTCGCACGGGGATTCGTGCGCCCGCAGCCGGTCGGCCGGTGCGTGTGCTGCGTCTGCGCGTGACTGGATCGCCATCGTGCGAACTTGTCCCTTCGGATGCCGGCGAATGCCCGCCCGTATATTGGAGCCTCCGCACGGACGACACAAGCCCTGCGCGCGAGGGGGTGAACCGATGCGCGGCCGGCGGCGTATCGGGGCCATGAGAATTCTCGCAGCCCTCCTCTGCCTGCTCGCCGCCCCGGCCGGCGCCGACACCCGCACGCTGACCTTCGACGTGATGCGCGAAGGCACCCCGATCGGCACCCACCGCGTCTCGATCGGCGCCGACGGCCCGCGTACCGACGTCACGATCGAGATCGACCTCGAGGTCCGCTTCGCGTTCCTGACGCTCTACCGCTACACCCATCGCGCGCGCGAGACGTGGATCGGCGCCGATCTCGTGTCCCTCGACGCGACGACCGACGACAACGGCACGCCCACGCGCGTGGCCGCGCGCGCCGTGGCCGGCGGCCTTTCCGTCGAAGGCAGCGGCGGCAGCTACGTGGCACCGGCCGGCACCTATCCGACCAGCTACTGGAAGCGCGACAAGGTCCGCCAGACGCGGCTTCTCGACACGCAGAGCGGCAAGCTGGTCGCGGTGCGCAACGCCGGCACGCGAGTGCGCGTGGCCGCCGTCGACGGGACCGAGCAGCCGGTCGAAGTCCACCGCATCGACGGCGAACTCGTCGCCGAAGTCGGCTACGCCGCCGACGGCAGCTGGGCCACGCTCGCGTTCGAGGCGCGCGGTGCTCGGATCGGCTACGTCCGGCGCGGCGCCGGCGGCGGTTGATTCAAATCAACGCGGCGCTGGCCTTCCGGGGCCATCATCCGCGACGATGACCGCCCGCGCCCTACCGCCGCAGGATCCGATGGCCGCACCCCGCCGGCAGTTCGTCGCGCGGCGCCTGCGCGGGGCGGACGTGCTGCGCGCCTTCCCGCTCGCCCGGCTCGCCGCCGGCCACCTTACGCTCGCCGCGTGGCTGCGCTATGCCGAGGCGATGGGGGCCGAACCGCCGGGCGCCAAGCGGATCCGCCGCGCGCGTGCGGCGCGAAGCGAGCGCGGCCTGCTGGCGCTCGAGGACCGGCGCGGCTACCTGCAGGGCTTCTGCAGCTTCGCGGTGCGCCCCGACCTCGCCGCCGGACGGCGCCTCGACGTCGACAATATCGTCACGCTCGACCTGATCGACAGCGAAGGCCCGGCGGGCGAGATGATCGGCTCGATCGAGAAGCTCGCCCGCGAGCTCGACTGTCCGGCCTTCGCGATCCGCCTGCCGCCCGACCGGCTGGCGGCCGGCGCCAGCCGCCATGCGCTGGAAGCACTGCTCGGGACCCGCCACGATCAGTCGGGCGTATACCGGCTGGTCGGGGCCGCGAAATAGCGCCCGATCTCCGGCGCTTGGGCGACTCGTCTCTTGCCCTGAACCGCCCGGAGCGCCTAGATTTCGGGCCTTGCGTGGCGACGGGAACACACCGGGGCCACCGACGGACCGGATCAGGACAGCGCCCGCGTGAACACCGGCTTCTCGGCAGCGTCGCGCCTCGTTTCGTTCGCCCGCGCGGCCGCCGGCCTCGCGGCGGCCGTCTGCCTTTCCGTTTCGTTCGCCGCATCGGCGCAGACCGCCCGCCCGCAGCCCGAAGGCCCGACCGGCAACGCCGCCCCGCGCACCAGCGTCGTGGGCGAGCGCCATATGGTGTCGGCGGCCAATCCGATCGCGGCGGATGTCGGCCGCCAGATCCTGCGCCAGGGCGGCAGTGCCGTCGACGCGGCCATCGCCATGCAGATGGTGCTGACGCTCGTCGAGCCGCAGAGCTCGGGCATCGGCGGCGGCGCGTTCCTCGTCCACTACAACGCCGAGACGAAGAAGATCGAGACCTACGACGGGCGCGAGACGGCCCCCGCCGCGGCACGGCCCGACATGTTCCTCGACGCCGACGGCAAGCCCCTGCCCTTCGCGAAGGCCGCGATGGGCGGCCATGCGGTGGGCGTGCCGGGCCTCGTCGGCATGCTGGCGCTCGCGCACGACGACCACGGCCGGCTTCCCTGGGCGCGGCTGTTCGAGCCGGCGATGCGCCTTGCCGTCGACGGCTTTCCGATATCGCCGCGCCTGCACCAGCTCGTCGCCGAAACGCCGCAGCTCAAGGAGTTTCCCGGCGCGCGCGAATACTTCTTCGACGCCGAGGGCAACCCGAAGGCGGCGGGATCGCGCCTCGCCAATCCCGCCCTCGCCGAGACGCTGCGCATCGTCGCCAACGGAAGCGCGCCGGCCTTCTACAACGGGGGCCTCGCGCGCGCGATGGTCCGCGCGGTCACGAACAACGGCGTGCCGGGGACGCTGACCGTCGAGGACCTGAAGGGCTACAAGGCCGTCAAGCGCGAGCCGGTGTGCGGCGCCTACCGGCAGTACAGGGTCTGCGGCATGGGGCCACCCTCGTCGGGCGGCGTCGCCATCGCGCAGATCCTGGGCATGCTCGAACGCTTCGACATGCGCCAGTCCGGCGCCAACACCGCCGCCTCGATCCACCTGCTGGCCGAGGCCGAACGCCTCGCCTTCGCCGACCGCGCGCGCTACATGGCCGACGCCGATTTCGAGCCGGCACCGCTCGCCAGGCTCGTCGACCGCAAGTACATCGCGATGCGCTCGAAGCTGATCAGCCCGGAACGCAGCATGGGCCGCGCCGAGCCCGGCCGCTTCCAGCGCGCCGCGATGCGCGCGCCCGACACGACGAGCGAGCTTCCGGCCACGACGCATTTCTCGGTCGTCGACGGGGCGGGCAACGCGGTCGCGATGACGTCGTCGATCGAGCAGGCCTTCGGCAGCCGCGTGTTCGTGCGCGGCTTTCTGCTCAACAACCACATGACCGATTTCGCGCTGAAGCCGCGCGACGGCGAAACGCCGAACATCAACCGGATCGAGCCCGGCAAGCGGCCGCGCAGCTCGATGTCGCCCACCATCGTCGTCGACCGCGAAGGCAGGCTCGTGCTGACCATCGGTTCGCCCGGCGGCACGCGCATCATCCCCTACGTGGCGCAGGCCATCGTCGCCTCGCTCGACTGGGGGCTCGACCTGCAGCGCGCACTCGCCCTGCCGCACGCGGTCAACATGAACGGGACGACCGAGCTGGAGCGCGACACGCCGATCGCCGCCCTGGCGCCCGACCTGCGGGCGCTGGGCCACGACGTCAGTCTCGTGACGCATACCAGCGGCCTGCACGCGATCCAGATCGTCCGCCGGCAGGGCAAGACGCAGCTCGTGGGTGCGGCCGATCCGCGCCGCGAAGGCGAGGCGCTGGGCGACTAGCGCTTGCTTTCGGCACCGCGGACGCGCAGTTTCCCGCCCGCGATGACCAACCCCCTCCCCACCGTCCTGCTCCAGCCCCAACGCCACAAGCGCCTGCGCGCCGGCCATCCGTGGGCTTTCTCCAACGAGATCCAGATGGACAACGCCGCCAAGGCGCTGCCCAAGGGCGCGCTCGTGCGCCTGGCGGCGAGCCACGGCGAGCCGCTGGGAACCGCGTTCTTCAACGCGCACACGCTGATCGCGGCGCGTATCGTCGAGCGCGACGCCGGCAAGGCGATCGACGCGGCCTGGTGCGCGGCGCGCCTCCGGTCGGCGCTGGCCTTGCGCGAACGGCTCTATCCGGGCGGCTTCTACCGGCTGGTCCACGCCGAAGCGGACGGTCTGCCGGGTCTCGTCGTCGACCGCTACGGCGACACGCTCGTCGTGCAGCGCAACGCGGCGGGCGTCGAGACGATCTGGCCCCAGCTTCTCGAGGCGATCGACGCGGTGCTCGCACCCAAGGCCATCGTGCTGCGCGACGATTCGACCGCGCGCACCTTCGAAGGCCTGCCGACGGCCACGCAGACGCTGCGCGGCACGGTCGACGGGCCGATCCCGCTGATGGAGAACGGCGCGCGCTTCCTCGCCGACGCGACCGGCGGCCAGAAGACCGGCTGGTTCTACGACCAGCGCGACAACCGCCGCGCCGTCGCCGCCGTGTCGGCCGGTGCGCGCGTGCTCGACCTCTACACCTATGCCGGCGGCTTCGGCGTGCTCGCGGCCCTCGCGGGTGCCGCACAGGTCACGATGGTCGACCGGTCGGAAGGCGCGCTCGATCTCGCGCGCCATGCCGCCGACGCCAACGACGTCGCCGGGAAATGCCGCTTCGAGAAGGCCGAGATCTTCGGGCACCTCGACACGCTCGCGGCGGCCGGCGAACGCTACGACGTGGTCGTCGCCGATCCGCCCGCGTTCGCGAAGTCCCGCAAGGACGTGCCGACCGCGCTGAAGGGCTACCGCAAGCTCGCGCGCCTGTCGGCCGAGCTGGTGGCCCCGGGCGGCTTCCTGCTCGCCGCGTCGTGCTCGCACAACGTGACGCCGGAGAACTTCCTCGAGGAAGTCGCGCGCGGCATGGCCGATGCGGGCCGCACGGGGCGCATCGTGCGCGCGGCCGGTGCCGCCGGCGACCATCCGCTGCACCCGCAGCTTCCCGAGAGCGCCTACCTGAAGGCGCTGCTGTTCGCGGTCGACTGACCCGCGTCGTTGAGACGCCAGTCGTAGAAATGGGCCGACACGCGCGCGATCCCGCCAAGCCGGGCGCGCAAGTCGGGCGCGGCGTGGCGCACCAGATGCGCGAGGACGCCGGCATCGTCGCCGCCGAAGTCCTCCCGGAACCAGTCGTAGATCGACGAGACGCGCAACCGGCCGTCCTCGAGCGAGACGCCGCGCGGATGGTTCACGAAGTCGAACGCCGCCGCGTCGAGCTGGGCCTCCGCCCGGGCGGAAAGATAGGGCTCGGCGGCAAGGTCAGGACAGCCGAGCGAAGCGCAGTTTAAGGCATAGTGGATGCGCGGATCGCGCCAGATCGGGCGCAATATCCGATGCTCGATGTCGTCGAGCGACAGCGCTTCGCCCGCGACGCGCGCCAGCTTGCGCCCCCAGGGACCCGACGCGAACAGACCCGGCGAAATGCGGATTTCGCGGATCGAAGCGACGGGATAGTGGGCCAGAACGGTCTCGACCGTCAGCGCGTTGTACAGGTTGATCCAGAACGCCCGCTGCTCGGGTCGAGCGAAGCGGTCGATGTCGGCCGACTGCATCGCGGAGATATAGCCCTGCAGCAGGGCGCGGTCCGCAGGCGTCACGCGCCCATAGCCGACGCGCGCGATTCCGGCGGCGTCGCGCGACACGTACGCGCGAAGGAACCGGCCCCACGCCGAATGGTCGATCTCGAGCGTCGACGACGGATCATGCACGGTCCAGCGCGGCCACAGCTCCGCCTTCGGCGCCGCCTGCGCCGGCAGGGCAAGCAGCAAAATGGCCAGGATCAGGACGCGCATCAGAACGGCAGCCGGAACAGGAAGCGCACCAGCTTTCGCGTGCGCGGCGAGAACAGCTTCGGCGCGAAGAAGGCGCCCGCCGCGCGCTTGCCCGCCTCCGACAGCGTGGGATAGGGCGCGACGTACCCGGCCATCGCCGACAGCTTCAGGCGCTGGGCCACGGCCATCGTCCACGGGCCGATCAGCTCGCCCGCATGCGCGCCCGCGATGGTGGCCCCGCGCACGCGGCCCTTCGCGTCGGCGACGATCTTGACGAAACCGTCGATCTCGCCGGTCGCCTGCGCGCGGTCGTTCTCGAAGAAGGGCCAGCGCGCGAGCCGCACGTCGATGCCGGCCGCGCGCGCGGCCGTCTCGGTGAGGCCGACCTGCGCCAGTTCGGGTGCCGTGTAGGTCACCCACGGGATCGCCGACGCATCCGCCTTCGCGCGCATGCGGAAGCACAGGTTCCGGATCGCGATGCCGGCATGCCAGCCGGCGACATGCGTGAACTGCAGCCCGCCCGCGACGTCGCCCAGCGCCATGACGTTGCGGTTGGTCGTGAAGAGGCGCGCGTCGACGACGATGCCCCTGGCCGTCGCTTCGATGCCCGCCGCTTCGAGCCCGAGACCGTCGACATTCGCCGCGCGGCCGGCGGCCAGCAGGATGTGCGAGCAGGCGATCTGCGTTTCGGCGCCCGCCGCATCGGCGACGACCGCGACCGTCGCGACCGCGTGGCGCTCGATGCGGGCCACCTTCGCCCCCTCGCGGATCTCGACGCCGTCGCGGCGCAGGGCCGCGCGCACGATGCCGACCGCTTCGGGATCGTCCTTCGGCATCAGCGTGGCGGCCTCGACGAGCGTCACCTTCGTGCCGAGGCGCGCATGCGCCTGCGCGATCTCGCAGCCGATCGGGCCGCCGCCGATCACGAGCAGGTGGTCGGGCCGCGCGTCGAGATCGAAGACCGTCTCGTTCGTCAGATAGCCGGCCTGTTCGAGGCCCGGGATCGGCGGCACGAAGGGCCGACTGCCGGTCGCCACGACGAACCTGCGCGCGGCGATCGAATGGCCGCCCGCCTCGACGCGCGTCGGCGAGACGAAGCGCGCCGGCGCCTCGATCACGCGCACGCCGAGGCCGGTGAAACGCGCGACCGAATCGTTCGGCGCGATGGCCGCGATGGTCCTGCGCACATGCGCGCGGACGGCCGCATAGTCGACGACCGGCTCGCCCGGAACCCCGATGCCGAACCGGGCCGCGTCGCGCACCGCGTGCGCCGCCGCGGCGGCCGCGATCAGCGCCTTCGACGGCACGCAGCCGTAATTGAGGCAGTCCCCGCCCATCCTGTGCGCTTCGCACAGCACGACCTTGAGACCGAGCTGGGCCGCACCCGCCGCGACCGACAGGCCCGCGGAGCCCGCGCCGATGACGCACAGATCGACGTCGAGCCGTTCGCTCATGCCGGCGGGTCCTTCCGGAAGCGGCCGACGATCGCGGGGACGAGGGCGAGTGCGGCGAGGGCGAGCAGCGGCAGCAGCACGGGTGCCGACAGGACGATGCCGAGATCGGGCCGTTCGCCGCGGTCGAACACGCTGCCGAGCCCCGCACCGACCGAAGCGTACACGAACGTGCCGGGGATGATGCCGAAGAACGTGCCGATCACGTAGGTACGCAGCGGCACGCCGAGGAAGGCCGGTGCGAGATTGACGAGGAAGAACGGGAATGCGGGTACCAGCCGCAGCACCAGCAGGTACGACAGCGCGTTCTTCCGGAAGCCCGCTTCGAGACGTGCAAGCGACGGCCCGGCCTTGGCCCGCAGCGCGTCGCCCAGTGCGGTCCGCGCGGCGAGGAACAGCAGCGTCGCGCCGGCCGTCGCACCGACGACCGCGAACGTGCCGCCCGCCAGCGTGCCGAACAGGAATCCGCCCGCCAGCGTGGCGACCGCCCCGCCCGGCAGGGAGCCTGCGACGACGGCGACATAGGCGAGGACGAAGAACACGGCCGCGAGGAACGGGTTGTCGTCCGTCCAGGCGAGGAGCCGGGTGCGGTTCTCGGCCAGCGCTTCGAACGTGAGATGGCGGTGCAGGCCGGTCGCGAAGAACAGCGCCAGACCCAGCCCGATCGTCGCGATCGGGACGAAGCGCCAGGCGCTGCGGTTCGCTGGGGTCTTGGTCATGCCGGAGAATCCCGCCGTTTGCGCCGTTTCGGGTGCGGTGCGGCCGAGGTTACGCGCCGCAGCGGGAAAAACGCAATCAAAGCGCTGACTTGCAACGAAAATTGGGTCGATTGACGCGGCCGGACGGGGTCTGTATAACCGCCGCTCGTTTTGCCGGAATTTCGGATTTGGAGATCACGTCGTGAAGCGCACCTATCAGCCCAGCAAGCTCGTCCGCAAGCGCCGGCACGGCTTCCGCTCGCGCATGGCGACCGTCGGCGGCCGCAAGGTCCTGCAGCGCCGTCGCGCCAAGGGCCGCAAGCGCCTCTCGGCGTAGCGCCACCCCGGCGCCGGCGGCCCGGATCCGGGCGTCGCGACGAGGGGCGCCGGAAAGGAATCGCAATGCCGATCGCGCTCGAGCGCCTGAAGACGCGAAGCCAGTTCCTCGCGGTCGCGGCGACGCGGCGCAAATGGGCATCCGCCGGACTCGTCCTGCAGGCCCGGCCCCGCGCCGACGGCACGGCGCATATCGGCATCGGCTTCACCGCAACGAAGAAGATCGGCAGCGCCGTCGTGCGCAACCGCGCGCGCCGGCGCCTGAAGGAAGCCGCCCGCCTGACGCTCGCCGGCAAGGGGACGGCGGGCTGGGATTACGTCGCGGTCGCGCGCGCGGCCACGCCCGACATTCCGTTCGCCCATCTCCTCGCCGACTTCGAGGCCGCGATCGCCCGGGTCGCGCGCACGCCATGATGGCCCGGCTCCTCGACGCGGCGGTCGTCGCCTACCAGTGGACGCTGCGCCCGGTCCTGGGCGCCAACTGCCGCTACATGCCGAGCTGTTCGGAATACGCGCGCGACGCGCTGCGCGAGCACGGCGCGCTCGCCGGCAGCGTCCTTGCCGCGCGCCGCATCTGCCGATGCCACCCCTGGGGCGGCTTCGGATTCGATCCCGTCCCGCCGCGTTCCGGCGACCTCCCGCGTTTTTGAGACATCGAAACCGTCATGCAGCAGTTCGACCAGAAGAACCTGATCCTCGCCATCGTCATCGCCGTCGCGATGGTGCTGGGCTTCGAGTTTCTCTACAACCAGCCGCGCGTCGCCAAGCAGCGCGCCGAGGCCGAACGCCTCGCGCAGAGCGAGCAGGTCGCGGCCCCCGCCGGCTCGACGCTGCCCGCACCCGGCGCTCCCGCCGCCGCACCCGGCGCGCCGCCGGTCGTCCCGGGCAGCCAGATCGCGAACCTGCTCGCCCAGCCCAATCCCGACCGCAACGCGGTGCTCGCGCGCGAAGCGCGCGTGACGATCGACACGCCGGCCGCCGCCGGCTCGATCACGCTCAAGGGCGCGCGGATCGACGATCTGCGCCTGCTCAAGTACCGCGAGACGGTCGACAGGGATTCGCCGTCGGTCGTCCTGCTGTCGCCGCAGGGCGCCGCCAATCCCTATTTCGCCGAGTTCGGCTGGGTCGCCGCGTCGGGCACCGTGGCCCTGCCCGGTCCCGATACGGTCTGGACCGCCGACCGCACGGCGCTGACGCCGTCGGCGCCCGTGACGCTGAGCTGGGACAACGGCCAGGGCCTGCGCTTCGAGCGCAGGATCTCGATCGAGGACGAGTACTTCTTCCGGATCGACGAGAGCGTGGCCAACACCGGAACGGCCCCGGTGACGCTGCACGGCTACGCGCTGGCGAGCCGCGTCGGCACGCCGACGCTGGGCGGATTCTACATCCTGCACGAGGGTCCGATCGGCGTGATGAAGGACGTCCTCAAGGAGCCCGCCTATTCCGACCTGCGCGAGAAGCGCGAGATCAAGGATTCCTCGAAGGGCGGCTGGCTCGGCTTCGTCGACAAGTACTGGCTGGTCGCGGTGGTCCCCGACCAGTCGCGCGAGAACACCGCGCGCTTCATGCACGTGCCCGTCGCCGGCACCGACCGCTATCAGGTCGACTATCTGGGCGCAGCGCAGACCGTCGCCCCGGGCGCTTCGGCCGCCCAGACCACGCGCCTGTTCGCCGGTGCGAAGGAAGTGCGCCTGCTCGACGCCTATGCCGAGCGCCACGCGATCCCGCTCTTCGACCGCGCGATCGATTTCGGCTGGTTCTACTTCCTGACCAAGCCGATGTTCCTGGCGCTGGAATGGCTCTACGCCAAGATCGGCAATTTCGGCGTGGCGATCATCATCCTGACGATCTTCATCAAGCTGCTGTTCTTCCCGCTCGCCAACAAATCGTACAAGGCGATGGCGAAGATGAAGCTGCTCCAGCCCGAGATGGAGGCGCTGAAGGCCAAGTTCGGCGAGGACCGCCAGCGCATGTCGCAGGAGATGATGCTCCTCTACAAGCGTTCGGGGGCGAACCCGCTGTCGGGCTGCCTGCCCATCATCGTCCAGATCCCGGTGTTCTTCGCACTCTACAAGGTGCTTTTCGTTACCATCGAAATGCGCCACGCCCCCTTCTACGGCTGGATCCGCGATCTTTCGGCACAGGATCCGACGACGCTTTTCAACCTGTTCGGCCTGATCCCGTGGACCGTGCCGTCGTTCCTGCCCGTGCTCGGCATCTGGCCGATCATCATGGGCGTCACGATGTTCCTGCAGCAGAAGCTGAACCCGCAGCCGGTCGATCCGATCCAGGCCAAGATGTTCCTGGCCCTGCCCTTCGTGTTCACCTTCATGCTCGCCTCGTTCCCGGCCGGTCTCGTCATCTACTGGGCGGTCAACAACACGCTGTCGATCCTGCAGCAGTGGGTCATCATGAAGCAGATGGGCCAGGCCAAGCCCCCGCCGCCGGCCAAGGCCAAGGCGTGAGCGAAGCGCCCGCCTATACGCCCGAAGCGATCGAGGCGGCGCGCAAACTGTTCGTCGGTCCCTGCGAATTCGTGGCCGGGGCGGCCAATCTCGACGCGATCCCGAAGGCCGACATGCCGGAAGTGGCGATGGCCGGCCGCTCGAATGTCGGCAAGTCGAGCCTGATCAACGCGCTCGTCGGACGTGGGCGTACCGCGCGCGTCTCGCGCCATCCCGGCCGCACGCAGCAGATCAACTTCTTCGCGCTTTCGTGGCGCATGGCTCTGGTCGACATGCCGGGCTACGGCTACGCGGCCGTCTCCAAGCAGACCAAGGCGACGTGGAGCGACCTCATCGTCGGCTACCTCAAGGGCCGCCCGACGCTGCGCCGGGCACTTGTCCTCGTCGATGCCCGCCACGGCATCAAGGACAGCGACCGCGCGCTCTTCAAGCTGCTCGACGAAGCGGCCGTCGGCTACCAGGTCGTCCTGACCAAGTGCGACGCGCTGGGTGCGGCGGGCCTCAAGGCGCGCACGGCCGAAGTCGGGGCCGAGATCTCGGGCCACGTCGCGGCACACCCCGTCGTCATGGCGACGTCGGCGGAAAAGGACACCGGGATCGCCGAGCTGCGCGCCGAGCTGGCGACCCTCGCGCGCCCGGCCTGAAACCGGTATAAACGCCGACCTTCCGAATCCAGCCGGCCGACACCAGCGGAATCGCCCATGACCCCGACCGACGACCCCCAGACCATCGCCCGCATCCTGTCGCAGGCCCTGCCCTACATGCGCGAGTACAACGGCGAGTACATCGTCGTGAAGTACGGCGGCCACGCGATGGGCGACGAGGGACTGGCGGCGGAGTTCGCGCGCGACATCGTGCTGCTGAAGCAGGTCGGCATGAACCCCATCGTCGTCCACGGCGGCGGCCCGCAGATCGGGGCGATGCTCGAGCGCCTCAAGGTGAAGAGCGAGTTCATCGACGGCCTGCGCGTGACCGACGCCGCGACCGTCGAGGTCGTCGAGATGGTGCTTTCCGGCACCATCAACAAGCAGATCGTCACGTCGATCAACCAGGCCGGCGGCAAGGCCGTGGGCCTTTCGGGCAAGGACGCCAACTTCCTGACCGCGCGCCGAGTCACGCGCACGAAGAAAGATCCCGGTTCGAACATCGAGCGCGTGCTCGATCTGGGATTCGTCGGCGAGCCCGAGCACATCGATCCCTCGCTGCTCGACAATTTCGAGAAGTCCGACATCATCCCGGTGATCGCGCCCATCGGCGTCGGCCGGGACGGGGCGACCTACAACATCAATGCCGACACGGTCGCAGGCGCGGTCGCCGCGGCAATGAAGGCCTCGCGCCTGCTGCTGCTGACCGACGTGCGCGGCGTTCTCGACAAGAACAAGAACCTGCTGCCGGACCTGACGGCCGCCCAGGTGCGCGCACTGATCGCCGACGGGACCATCTCCGGCGGCATGATCCCGAAGGTCGAGACCTGCCTGATGGCAGTCGAAGGCGGCGTGGAGGGCGCCATCATCCTCGATGGCCGGGTGCCGCATGCCACGCTGCTCGAGATATTCACCGACACCGGCGTCGGCACGATGATCAAGGGCTAGCGGGAATTGCTCCAGCGTCTCTACGCGTGGACGCTCGAACTTTCGCGCACGCGTCACGCACCGGCCGCCATGGCGGCCGTCTCGTTCGCCGATTCCTCGTTCCTGCCCGTCCCGCCCCATCCGCTGCTGGCCCTGCTCGCGATGGCGCGACCGGAGAACGCCTACCGGTACGCCACGCTGTGCACGGCCGCTTCGGTGGTCGGCGGCTTCCTCGGCTACGCCATCGGCCATCTCCTCTATGAAACGGTCGGCCTGTGGCTCGTGCAGAAGATGCACTACGAGGCACACATGGAGGCGTTCCAGACGCTGTTCGCCGAGTGGGGCTTCTGGCTGATCGTCGCCAAGGGCCTGACACCCATCCCGTTCAAGATCGTCACGATCGGTGCAGGCGTGGCCGACTACCCGCTGCTGCCGTTCGCCGTCGCCAGCATCTTCGCACGCGCCATCCAGTTCTACGCGATCGCGTGGCTGATAAAGCATCAGGGCGGACGGATCGACGCGCTGGTGCGCCGCTACGGCACTCAGCTCGGATGGGTGACGATCGCGGCAGTCGCGATATTCATCCTGTGGTGGATCGCGACACGCTGAGGGCCGCCCCGCGCGCGACGAGCGTGTCGGGATCGGCGGCCACGCGCAGTTCGCAGGCCCGCCACAATTCGCCGAGCGATCCGGCCTCGGCCGCAGCG
>JAEUKY010000026.1 GCA_016794005.1 Rhodospirillales bacterium | reverse complement strand
GCTTCGTCGCGCACCACGTGATCGGACGGCAGCAGCATCATCGTTTCGCCCGGATCGAGCAGGCGTGCGGCGGCTGCGGCGGCGGCGGCGGTGTTGCGGCCCACGGGTTCGAGCAGGATCGCGCGCGGGGCGATGCCGATCGCGCGCAGCTGTTCGGCGATTATGAAGCGGTGTTCTTCGTTGCACACGACGATGGGCGGGCCGAACGGGGCGGCGGCGACGCGCGCGGCCGTGTCCTGGATCATCGTGCGCGGGCCGGCGAGAGCAAGGAGCTGCTTGGGGTAGAGCTCGCGCGACAGCGGCCACAGGCGCGTGCCGGAACCGCCGGAAAGGATGACGGGCACCACTTGCCCGGGGGACGCGATCATCGCCATTGCTCCTGCGAACTCAAGCCCTTGCTAGCCCATTCCGATCCCGGAAGCCAGCCCGCGCGAGGTTTGACCTGGATCATGGCGCGCGTATGGCGGCGGCGCGACCATACGCCAGCATTTCCCGAAGGGAGAGTCCGATGAGCCTTGCTGCCGCACGCGAAAAGCCGACTGCCGCCGTCAGTTCCGGGGGGCTGCGCGATATCGTCGTCCAGATCGACGAGGGGCATGCCGCGCCCGGCCTGCTGGCGTATGCCGCCGGACTTGCGCGGATGACCGGCGCACGTCTTGCGGCCGTGCTGACCCAGACCCCGCCGCGCCTGCCCGGGTCCGTGCGCATCGAGATCGGCGACATCCTTCTCGCGGCCTGGCGCAAGCACGCGGCCGAGACGGCCAAGGCCGCCGTCGCGCGCATCGCCGCCGCCGGCATCGCCGAGGGCATCGAGATCGAGTGCCGCATCGCCGAGGGCCATCCCGAGGAGACGCTGATGATGCATGCGCGCCATGCCGACCTGACGATCCTCGGGCAGGCCGCAGGCGAGGGCGCCGACGCGCGGACGCGCACCATCGAGGCGCTGCTGTTCGGCTCGGGTCGGCCGATCCTGCTGGTCCCGGCCGTCGGGACGTACAGCGCCGAGATCCGCCACGTGCTGTGCGCGTGGAACGCCAGCCGCGAAGCCGCGCGCGCCGTCGCCGACGCGCTGCCGCTGCTGCGCCGGGCCGAACACGTGACGCTTCTCAGCGCCGATCCGCCGGGCACCGCGACGCGCCTTCCGGGGGCGGACATCGCACTCCACCTGGCGCGCCACGGCGTCAAGGCGGGCACGGCGGCGGCCTATGCGGGCGACCTCACGGTCGGCGACGCGATCCTCAATCGCGCGGCCGATCTGGGGGCGGACCTGCTGGTGATGGGCGGCTACGGCCACAGCCGCACGCGCGAGGCGATCTTCGGCGGCGCCACACGCCACGTGCTCGACCACATGACGTTGCCGGTGCTGATGTCGCATTAGCGCCTCGGATCGAGCCTTTCCTGCAGATCGTCGGCGGCGAGGTTGATCGCCGCGACGGTCAGCAGGATCGCGAGGCCGGGCCACAAGGCGAGCCACGGGGCCTGCCAGATCGTCTCCTGCGCACCCGTGAGCATGTTGCCCCAGCTCGGCAGCGGCGGCTGGATGCCGAGGCCGAGGAACGACAGCACGCTTTCGAACAGGATCGTGCCGCCGACCGCCAGCGCCGTCGCCACGAGGATGGGGGCCGCACAGTTGGGCAGGATGTGCGCGAGCACGATGCGCGCGGGGCTTGCCCCCAGCGCTTCGGCCGCGCGCACGAAATCGCGCGCGCGCAGCGCAAGCGTTGCCGCGCGCACGAGCCGCGCCACCTTGGGCCAGCCGAACGCCGCGACGATGGCCACGATGCGCCACAGCCCGGCCGCGTCGGCATCGGGCAGGCCGAGCTTGGCCGGATCGACCGCCGCCAGCACGATCAGCACCGGCAGGACGGGCAGCGACAGCACGGCGTCGGTCATGCGCATCAGCACTGCATCGACGCGCCCGCCGGCATAGCCCGACACGAGCCCGACGGCGGTCCCGATGCTGGCCGCCGCGAGGGCGGCGGCGATCCCCACCGTCAGCGACACGCGCGCGCCGAAGGCAAGGCGCATCGCCACGTCGCGGCCCAGCTCGTCCGTGCCAAGCGGATGGGCGAGGCTGGGCGGGGCATAGCGCTGCATCAGGTCGACCGCACCGGCGTCGTAGCCGACCAGCGTTGCCAGCAGCGGGGCGAACAGCGCCGCGCACAGGGCGGGCAGCAGGATCGCGGATGCCACGAGCGTGCGAAGCCTCATGGTTCGTCCCCGCCGCCGCGTGAAAAGCCGATGCGCGGATCGAGGGCGGCATAGACGAGATCGGCCGCGAAGTTCGCCATGATCACGAGAAGTGCGGCCATCAGCAGGCAGGCGAGTGCGAGGTTGAAGTCGCTCGCCAGGATCGCGTCGTAGATGAGCTTGCCCATGCCGGGATAGGCGAAGATCGTCTCGGTGACGAGCGCTCCGGAGAAGAGCCCGCCGAAGCCGAGGGCCGCCACGGTCGCCACGGGGATCAGCGCGTTGCGCAGCACATGGCCCCACAGCACGCGCGATGGCGAAGCGCCCTTGGCGCGCGCGGTGCGGATCCAGTCCTGCGCCAGCGCCTCGCTGGCGGCCGCGCGCATGTGGCGCGCATATTCGCCCGCCTCGACCAGCGCCAGCGTGGCCACGGGCAGGATCAGTGCCTGTGCACGCGCCCAGAAGCCGTCGGCCCCGGGCGGGGGCAGGGCGCTGGCGGGCAGCCAGCCCAGCACCACGGCGAACAGCACGATCAGCAGCAGGCCCAGCCAGAAGGTGGGCACGGCCGCCGACACGAAGGCGAAGCCGTTGATCGCCGCATCCAGCCAGCCGCCGCGCCGCGACGCCGCGAGCAGCCCCAGCGGCAGGCCGATGGCGAGTGCCAGCACGAACGAAGCGAGCATCAGCCACGCGGTGTTGGCAAGATACGGCCCCACCGTCGCGAGGATCGGCTTCGAGAAGATCCGGCTGTAGCCGAGATCGCCCTGCAGCAGGGCGAACAGCCAGTCGGCGTAGCGGGCGGCGAGCGGCCGGTCGAGCCCGTGCAGTTCGCGCAGGCGCTGCACGTCCTCGGGCGTGATGTTGGGATTGCCCGAGGCCATCAGGTCGATGGGATCGCCCGGCATCAGGCCGAGCAGCATGTAGATCGCGAAGCTGGCCGCGAACAGCACGAGCAGGCCCTGCAACGCCCGTGCGCCCGCGTGGCGGATCATCGCGGGCGCCAGTGCTCGACGCGCAGCGAGGAATAGTACTGGTGCCCCGTGGGCTCGATGCCGGCGAGCCACTTGGGCACCACGAACGGATCGGAGCGGTAATAGAGCGGCAGCACCCACGCCTCCTCGGCATAGAGCTTCTGCATGCGCGCCCAGATGACCTTGCGCGCGGCGGGGTCGAGCTCGCGCTCGACCGCGTCGATGTCGGCATCCATCGCGGCGCTGCGGATACCCGGCTGGTTCTGCCCGGCCCAGCCGTTGGCCTCCGTCGGGATGCTTTCCGAATGCAGCGTCGTGCGCGGCACGGACTCGGGCGAGGAGAACCACGCGTACATCGCCATCTGGAAGCGGCGCTGGCGCAGCGTTTCGCCGAAATAGACGCGCGCGGGTTCGTTGCGGATGCGCACCTCGATGCCGGCGCGCCGCCACTGGCTCTGCAGCACCTGCTGCACGGTCTCGCGGATGCGGTTGCCGGCCGTCGTGCCGAACTCGAACGACAGGCGCTCGCCCGCCGCGTTCTGGCGAATACCATCGACGACGCGGTCGTAGCCGGCTTCGGCCAGCAGGGCCTGCGCCTTCGCGAGGTCGAAGGCGTAGACGGGCGTGTCGGCCGCGAAGATCGAATCGCGCGGATTGACGAAGGCGCGCGCGACCGGCTGCTTGCCTTCGAAGAGCTGGCGTACCAGCCCCTCGCGGTCGGCGGCGTGGAGCAGTGCCTGGCGCACGCGCCTGTCCTTGAAGGCCGGGACGTCCTGGTTGAGGTCGATATGCTCGTAGAGCAGGCTGGGCACGTAGTTGAAATCGAAGCGCTGGCCCTGCCGCTTTTCGAGCGCGAGCGCCTGGTCGAGCGTGAAGCCGAGCTCGCCGGCCACATAGTCGATGCTGCCCGACAGCAGGTTGGCTTCGAGGGCGGCCGTGTTCTCGACCACGCGCACGACGATGCGCCGGAAATGCGGCTTCGCGCCGTGCCAGTGCGGATTGGTTTCCAGTGCGATCGATGCACCCGGTTGAACGGCCACGATGCGGTAGGGGCCGTTGTAGAGGGCGGGGTTCGTCGTGTCGGTGTCGAAGGCGGTGCGCCGGCGGTAGGTCTCGGGGTCGGCCTCGAACCGCGCGCGCTCGATATGGTCGGGCAGCAGGTCGAACTGGCTGAAATCGTTGTAGCTGAAGGTCACGCGGTCGTTGGTGAAGACGATGGTCTTCTCGTCGCGCGCCTCGACCTTCAGGATGCGCCGGTAGCCTTCGCCGCTGGCCACGCCCGAGCGCGGGTGTTTGCCCACTTCCCACGCGAGGATCGCGTCCTTCGCGACGACCGGCGTGCCGTCACCCCATTTGGCGTCGGCCGGCAGGCGGAAGGTGACTTCCGCCCCTTCCTTGCCGTCGGGCAGCGGAACGCGCCTGGCACCGCCATTTTCGAAGGTGGGCAGCTCGACGCACAGCAGGCAGACGAGCTTCCAGTCCTTGTCGTAGGTGGTGAGCGGCCTGCGCGCCATGTGCAGCACGTAGGTCTTCGCCGCCATCGAATCGATCATCGGATGCAGCGTGGCCGGGAACTGCGTGATGCCGACCGTCAGCGTGTCGCGGGCCTGGCCGTGCGCGGGCCCCAGAAGCGCCAGCAGGGCGGCGGCGGCGAGCCCGGCGAGGCGCATGGGGGCTAGGCTTCCTTCTTCTTGCCGTCGCCGCCGCCGTGCGCCAGCGACCAGGCGACGGGGGCTTCGAGGAACTTCCGCACCTCGGCGAGATCGGAAGCACTGTAGGCTTTCTGCTTCTCGGTCTCCTTCAGCACGTCCCACCAGGTGGCGAGCGCATGCAGGTCCACGCCTTCCTTCTTCAGGCCGGCGATGGCCTCGGGGAAGATGCCGTAGTGGAACACGACGAAGGCGTGCGCGACCTTGGCCCCGGCCTGGCGCAGCCCGCCGACGAAATGCATCTTCGAGCCGCCGTCGGTGGCGAGATCCTCGACCAGCAGCACGCGCTGGCCCGGCTGCAGGTCGCCCTCGATCAGCGCGTTCATGCCGTAGCCTTTGGGCTTCTTGCGCACGTAGAGCATCGGCAGGTCGAGCCGCTCGGCGATCCAGGCGGCATAGGAAATACCCGCCGTCTCGCCGCCGGCCACCGCGTCGATGCCCGCATAGCCGACCTGGCGCTCGATCACGTCCACGGCCATGTCCATCAGCTTCCTGCGCGCGCGCGGGAAGCTGATGAGCTTGCGGCAGTTGCAGTAGGTGGGGCTGGCGAGGCCGGAAGCGAAGATATAGGGCTTCGTCGCGTTGAACTGGATCGCCTGCGTCTCGATCAGGATGCGCGCTGTGGTCTCGGCGATCTCTTCGGGCGACATGGAGACTCCTTGGAATGAATCGATTTTCCGGTTGTAGGCCGCGCCTTGCAGCCCCGCAAGACCGCCGGGGCGGCCCCGGCAGTTTCTGCCGGGAACGGCAGGGTTGACCCGGCAGGACCCGGCACAATTTGCACAAAGGCGCACGGTACAATCTATTAAACAATTGAAATTGCTTATTGTTACAAACCGGCACAAAGCTTGCGGTGCTCCCCTTAACCAAACGGGAGAATGACCATGTCCACCTCGATCAACACGAACATCGGCGCGATGATGGCCCAGGGTGCGTTGCGCACCGCGGGCGCGCAGCTCGATCGTGCATCCAAGATGGTGCAGACCGGCTACCGGGTCGCGGACTCGATGGACGATGCCTCGACCTTCTCGGTGGCGCAGGGCATCCGCGGCAACCTCCAGGCCTTCCAGTCGGTGCAGGGCTCGCTCGCCAACGGCATGGGCCTCGGCGCGGTGACGGAGGAGGCGCTGACCAGCATCTCCGACCTGATCGGCAACATCCAGGCGAAGGTCACGCAGCTCGCCGACGGGTCGATCAGCGCCAACCAGCGCACGATCTACACCGCCGACTTCAACGCGATGACCTCGCAGATCGCCAACTTCATCAGCCAGGCGAACTACAACGGCATCAACCTGCTGTCGGCCGCCTCGGTCACGCGCACCTTCATCTCCGACACGTCGGCCAACACGCTGTCGCTGACCAGCCAGTCGGCGGTGCGCGCGGCCTTCACGACCTTCGCGACCTCGTCGGTCACGTCGGCCTCGTCCTCGACGCTCGCACTCACCTCGCTCAACACGTTCGCGCAGGCGGTCAACGTCGCCATGTCGAACAACGCGTCGGATGCGCGGGCACTCCGCCTGCACTCCAACTTCATCAACGCGCAGGTCGACGCGATCCAGACCGGCCTCGGCGCCGTGGTCGACGCCGACATCGGCAAGGCCTCGGCCGAAGTCCAGTCGCGCCAGGTCCAGCGCCAGCTCGGCGTCCAGTCGCTGTCGCTGGCCAACCAGCAGCCTTCCACGCTGCTCGGTCTCTTCCGCTAGTTCTTTTTCTTCCTTCGCCGGTTCCCTGCCGCGTAATCTCGCGCGGAAGGGGACCGACGGAATGGCCACGAAAAAGACCGGAAAGAAGAAGGCGGCGCGCAAGCCCGCCGCATCACGCAAGCCTTACGCGACCGCGCCCGGCGCGCCGGTCCTCGTCGACCGGCAGGCCGCGGGCGACCCGCGCATCGTCACGGTCGTCCTCAACAGGCCCGAAAAGCTCAACGCGATCTCCTCCGCCATGTGGCGCGAACTGGGCGAAGCGATGCGTGCACTCCACGCCGAGGACGATATCGGCTGCATCGTGCTGCGCGGGGCGGGGGAAAAGGCCTTCGGGCCCGGCGCCGACATCTCGGAATTCGAGCAGACCCGCAAGACCACGAAGCTTGCCGTCGCCTACGGCCGCACGATGCATGCCACGCTGGCCGCCATCAACGCCTGCCGGCATCCGACGGTGGCGCTGATCCAGGGGCTGTGCGTGGGCGGCTCGCTCGAGATCGCGAGCATGTGCGACATGCGCATTGCCGGCGAAAGCGCCCGCTTCGGCGTGCCGATCAACCGCATCGGGGTCATCATGGCCTATCCGGAGCTGTCGGCGCTGGTCGACCTCGTCGGCCGCGCAACGGCGCTGGAAATCCTGCTCGAAGCGCGCGTCTTCGGTGCGGCGGAGGCGAAGGACAAGCGCATGGTCAACCGCGTGGTGCCCGACGCGAAGGTGGCCGAAGAGGCGTATCTGGCCGCCAGCCGCATCGCGTCGGGAGCACCCCTGTCGAACCGCTGGCACAAGAAGTTCGCACGGCGCCTCAAGGACCCGAAGCCGCTCACCCGGCAGGAATATCTCGAGGGCTTCGCCAACTGCGACACGCGCGACTATCTGGAAGGCTATCGCGCGTTCCTCGAGAAGCGCCGGCCGAAATTCGAGGGGCGCTAGCCGAATGGCCGGGCCGCTTGCGGGCCTGAAGGTCGTCGAGCTTGCGCACATCATGGCGGGTCCCGTCGCGGGCCTGATGCTCGCCGACATGGGCGCCGACGTCGTCAAGGTCGAGAAGCTTCCCGGCGGCGACGACACGCGCCGCATGGTGCCGCCGCGCGTGGGCAGCGAAAGTGCCGCCTACCTGATGATGAACCGCAACAAGCGGGGTATTGCGCTCGACCTGAAGCACGCCGGCGGCAAGGCCGTGCTGACGCGCCTCGTCGCGGGCGCCGACGTGCTGATCGAGAACTACCGGATGGGCACGCTCGACCGGCTGGGTTTCGGCTTCGAGGCGGTGCATGCGTTGAACCCGAGGCTTGTCTATTGCTCGCTGTCGGGCTTCGGGCGCACCGGCCCCTATGCCGCGCGCGGCGGCTTCGATCTGGTCGCGCAAGGCATGTCGGGCCTGATGAGCATCACCGGCGAAGGGCCGGGTCGCGCACCCGTGAAAGTGGGCGCGCCCGTGAGCGACATCACGGCCGGCATCCTCGCGGCAATGGGCATCCTTGCCGCCCTGCAGGCGCGCGCCACGACGGGCCGGGGCCAGCTCGTCGATACCTCGCTGTTCGAGGCGGGCATCGTCCATACGTTCTGGCAGTCGGCAATCGCGCTGGCGACCGGCACGGCGCCGGGGCCGCTTGGCTCCGCCCATCCGCTCAACGCGCCCTATCAGGCCTTCGCCACGGCCGATGGCTGGGTCAATGTCGGTGCCGCCAATCAAGCCGCATGGCTCCGGCTCGTGGATGCGCTCGATGCGCCCGAACTTTCCGCCGATCCGCGCTTCACGACGAACGCCGCGCGCATGGAAAACCTGCCGGCCCTCGTCGCGGCGCTTGATCCGCATTTCCGCCGGCGCACGACGGCCGACTGGCTCGACCGGTTCGAGAAGGCCGGCATGCCGGCAGGCCCGGTGCTGGACATCAACGCGATGCTGGCCGATCCGCAGACCCGCGCGCGCGGGATGGTCGTGGAAACCGAGCATCCGTTGCTGGGCCGCGTCGCGACGCTGGGCGCACCGGTGAAATTCTCCGACACGCAAGCGGCGGTCTTGCGCGCCGCTCCGCTTCTGGGCCAGCACACGCGCGAGGTGCTGGCCGAGATCGGCTATGCGGCGGCGGAGATCGATGCGCTCGTCTCGGCGGGTGCCGTCGCCGCTGCCTGATGACAAGGGGCAGGCGGCCGGTCAGGCCTGCCGCAGCACGCGATCGGGCGGAAAGTGCAGCGTGACCCGCGTGCCCTTGCCGGGCGCGCTTTCGATGCGGGCACTGCCGCCATGCGCCTCGGCAAAGCCCTTCACGATGGGAAGGCCAAGACCCGTCCCCTCGATCCCGTCGTTGCCCGCCCCGCGCGCGAAGGGCTCGAAAAGCGCGTTGGGATCGGGCAGGTCGATGCCCGCACCGTCGTCGGCGACCGTGATGGCGATCCCGTCCGGACCCGTGGCGAGCGAGATGTCGACATGGCCGCCCTCGCGGCCGAACTTGGCGGCGTTGCCCAGCACGTTGAGCAGCATCTGGCGGAGCTGGCGCGGGTCGGCCATCAGCGTGACGCGCGCGGGCGTGGCCAGCGCCACGCGCATGCGCCGGCGCTCGAAGGTCTCGCGCAGCATGGCCAGCGCCTCGTGCACGACCGCTTCGACCGAGACGGGCCGCTTCTCGCCGTCGAGCCGGCCGGCCTCGATGCGCGCCAGATCCAGCAGCTCGTCGGACAGCGCGATCATGTGTTCGGCCGCGACCACGATATGACGCGCCTGTTCGCGCACCTTCTCGTCCGCCGTGCGGTCGCGGATCAGTTCGGCAAAGCCCGAGACGGCGCCAAGCGGCGTGCGCACCTCGTGCGCGAGGCGGCGAAGGAATTCCGATTTCGCCTCGCTCGCGCGGCGCTGCTCGGCCAGGGCCGCGGCAAGCCGCTGCTGCGCGCGTTCGCCCACCATCGCCAGCAGTGCCACCATCCACAGCGGCGCCAGCAGCACCTGCAGAAGGAGTAGGAGAAGCTGGAAGTCGGTCGGGGCGAGGAACTCCTCGTTCGTCGGCATCATGTGCGCGGACGCCGCGCGCGCCAGGAACACGGCGACGAGCGCGCCCAGCAGCATGGCCGCATAGCCGCGCGAAGGAAGCGTGCGGTCGGCCAGCAGCGCGCGCACGACCATCGCGCAGAACGCCGCACTGCTCAGCGAGGCGAAGGTCGCGCGCGCCGCAAGGCCTGCGCCGGCGGCGTAGAGCGCGCCGAAGGCGAGCGCGAACGCGGCCAGCAGCTGGGCCGCGCGGCGGTGCGGCGGCAGGCGTCCGTCGAAGGCGATCACGCCCAGCCACAGCAGCAGGTGGATCGCCTGGATCAGCACGTTCGCAAGCCAGATCGACAGCACGTCGGCAACCGCGCCGCGCGCCAGCAGCAGGACGATGCCTGCGATCCCGCACAGGGCCGCCGCCGTCCAGTAGGGCAGGCCGCCGGTCTCGCGCTGGCGGCGCATCGTCGTATAGAGCTGCACCGTCAGCCCTGCGATCACGACGAGCAGGACAAGGACGATCGAGCGGGGGTCGAGGAAGGCCATTTCGGTCGCGAACCTAGCGCTTCCGTCCGTGCCGCGCCATCGCGGCAAGCGTCGGCGGCCGCGCGTTAAGCGACGATTAACCTTGTTTGCGGGTGGCGCCTCTCAGCGCGCGACCAGATCCATCGGCCGCGACGAAAGAAGCTCGTTGCCCTCGCGCGTGACGCGGACCGTCGCCCCCGGACACATCGCCGTTGCGGATTGCGAATCCATCAGGATCATGTGCAGGAAGAAGACCATGTCGGGTTCGGCCACGACCGGATTGCCGGCGTAGAACATCGGCCAGTCCATCCAGTTGGGCGCGAAGGTCGTGCCCAGCGAATACCCGCAGGCGTTGAGCCGGTGCGCCTGCATGCCGGCCGCATCGCAGGTCCGCGCATAGGCCTCGAACACCTTGCCCACGGGCTCGCCCGGCTTCAGGGCCGTGCGGCACGCCTCGAACGCCTCGAGGCAGACCGCGTGCATCCGCCGGTGCAGGTCGAGCGTGCGGCCGACCGGGATCGTGCGCATGAGGCAGGCGTGGTAGTGGCGGTAGGCGCCCGCGAACTCCAGCGTGATCTGGTCCTGCCTGTCGAGGTGCCGGCGGCCCGTGAAGTAGCGGCACAGCAGCGCGTCGGGGCCCGAGCCGATGATGAACTCGTTGGCCGGGTCGTCGCCGCCACCGCGATAGATGGCGCCGTGCATGGCGGCCAGTACGTCGCCCTCGAACGCGCCGGGCGCGATGGTGGCATGTGCGGCATCGAGCGCCAGATCGGCCAGCGCCGCGGCCTTGCGCACATACGCGATCTCGGCGGCACTCTTGACCACGCGCAGCCGCGTGACGAGATCGGAGGCGTCCTCGAGCGTGGCGAACCCGTCCATCGCCGCCTGCAGGCGCCGCCCGTTGGCGTGGGTCAGGCCGTAGGCGTCGTATTCGGCGCCCAGCTTCTTGCCGGCGAGGCCGAATTCCGCCAGCACCGCGCGCAGTTCGCGGGCAGGATCGGCGCCGTCGCGGTCGACCCAGATGCGGATGTCGGAAATGTCGGATGTATGGCGGGCCTGCCGCAGGTCCGGCGCGCGCGTGAGCAGCATCGTGCGGCCGTCCGCGCCCAGATAGAGGCACTGGAAAAAGACATAACCGAACGTGTCGTAGCCGGTCAGGTAGTACATGCTCTCCTGCCGGAACATCAGCAACCCGTCGAGCCCGCGGGCCTGGAGGGCAGCCACCGCCCGCGCGCGGCGGGCCTCGAATTCGTCCTTGGCGAAATGCAGGGCCATTTTCGGGCGTCTCCTTCCGCGGCGACTCTAGCCGGGGCGGCCGCTTCGCGCTATCAAGGCTGTCGCATGCGGATCGCCTTCGTGAACCCCAACCTCGCGCACGACTACGACGTGGAAACGCCGTTCGAAGCGCCGTTGCCGGGCTCGGAATCCGCGCAGGTCTATCTGGCGCTCGCCCTCGCCCGGCGCGGGCACGAGGTGGCCGTCTTTACCGGCACCACGCGCGCACCCGGCCGCCGGCGCGGCGTCTTCCAGGACCGCTGGTCGGGCCGGCTCCCCGGCAGTTTCGATGCGGTCTTCGTCACCTCGGCGGCCGATCTGCTCGCGGGCCTGCGCGCCTCGGCCGGGCAGACGCCGGTCTGGGCGTGGCAGCACAATGTCTTCGTGCCGGGCACGGAGGAGGAGAAGGCGCTCAAGGGCCTGACGCATCCGCGCGACCGGATCGTGTGCGTGTCGAACTGGCATGCGGCCAACTACAAGGCCTACGGCGTGGACGGCGAACGCATCGACGTGCTGCGCAACGCCATCGGGCCGCGCTTCGAGACGCTGTTCGAGCCCGGCGAGAGCGTGATCCTCGCCAAGCGCTCGCGCGCGGCCTTTACGTCCGTCCCCTACAAGGGCCTGCGCCAGGCGCTCGCGTTCTTCAAGTCGGTGCATGCCGCGCGACCCGAGATGGTGCTCGACGTGTTCTCGAGCTTCGATTTCTATCCGCCCAACAACCTTTTCCGCCACCAGCCGGGCTGGATGCTGCTGCAGACCGAGGCGAAGCTCACGCCCGGCGTGGTCTATCACGGCAACGTGCCGCAGGCGCAGCTTGCCGACGCGCTGCGCAAGTCGCTGATGCTTTTCTATCCCAACGTGGCGGCCGAGACCTCGTCGATCGCGGTGATGGAGGCGATGGCCGCGGGCTGCGTGGTGATCTCGACGGCGATGGGCGCGCTGCCCGAGACGGTGGGCGAGCACGGCATCCTTGCGCCCGTGACGGGCACCAGCATCGACCCGTCCGCCTATGTCGGTGCGGCTACCGCCATCGCCGCCGCCTTTGCCGACGACGACACGACGCTTGCCGCGCGCCTGCGCGCGCAGGTCGACTGGGTGACCGCGAACTACCGCTGGGACATCCGCGCGGCGGAGTGCGAGGCGCTGATCCGGCGCCCGGCGTGAGGCTTCGGCCGCCGCCGAAGCATGCGCGCAGCGGGGCTGCTAGACTGCCCGGCATGAAGGAAGGCCCCGACATGGCAGCGATCGCCGCCGTCATCGGCGATCCGGCGCGCGCGAACATGCTGGCCGCCCTGATGGCCGGACAGGCGCTGACGGCGGGCGAGCTTGCGGGCGAGGCGGGCGTCACGCCGCAGACGGCCAGCGGGCATCTGGCGCGCCTG
>JAEUKY010000021.1 GCA_016794005.1 Rhodospirillales bacterium | reverse complement strand
GCCGTCGGCGCTTCCGCGATCCCCTGCATTTCGCGCATGCGGACGACCGACGGGTGCTTCTTCATCGCGTCGGTCAGAAGCTTGATCGACGGATAGGCGTAGGCGGGCTTCGCGAGGAAGCGCGTCCAGCGCGCCAGCATGTGCACGTAGAAATCCGCGACCGATACGGCCGCCCCCAGGCAATAGGGCCGCCCGCGCGCGGCAAGGCATGAATCGACATGGGCGAGATGCGCGCCCAGCCGCGCTTCGGCGGCGGCCTTGACCGCCGCGTGCGCCGCTTCGTCGGGATGCAGCCAGTCGGGATGGAACCAGTCCATCAGCGCGGTCTGCACCGTGTTCGACAGGAACAGCATCCATTCATAGGCGCGCGCGCGTTCGCGCGTCCCCGGGGCCGGCAGCAGGCCCGCCTGCGGGAAGCGTTCGGCAAGGTGCAGGCAGATCGCGGCCGCTTCGGTCAGCGCGAAGTCGCCGTCGAGAAGCACGGGCACGCGGCCCTTGGGATTGAGGGCGAGGAATTCGGGCGTGCGGTGCTCGCCCGCCTTCAGGTCGACGCGCACCCATTCGTAGGCCGCACCGACCTCTTCGAGGACCGCGTGCGGGGCCATCAGGGCCGTTCCCGGCGCGCCGTATATCTTAAACGTCAAGTCACCCTCCGAAGAAATGCGTGATCGCCAGCCACACGACGGCGGCCCCGCCCGCGACGACGGCACCGGCGAGTGCGACGGCGAAGATCGAAACGATGCAGCCCGCCACGACGAAGGCGCCGTCGCGCCCGACATGGCCGATCGCGATCAGCGCCATCGCCACCGCGGGCGGCTGGTTGCCGAACGGGATCGGCAGCGACACGATCGCGGCGAGCACGGCGAAGACGAGGCCGAGCAGACGTTCGGCCCAGCCGTCGGTGAGGCCTGCGAGGCGCGGCTTCAGCACGCGCTCGACGCGCTGCAGATAGGGCACGCCGCGGTCGACTATCGTCTCGAAATCCTTGCGCGCGAGCGAACGGTCGAGGAGCCAGTCGGGAATGCGCGGCCGGTCGAAGCCGAGGATCATCTGGATCGCCAGCAGGATCTGCGGCACGCCGAACAGCGTCGACACGCCCGGGATCGTGCCGATCCCCACGGCGTTGGGCAGGGCGAACAGCAGCATCGCGGCCCCGAAGGCGCGGTCGTCGAGCGCTTCGACCAGGTCGCGCAGGCGCACGCGTTCGGCGCCGCGCGCGCGCAGTTCGAGCAGGACCTGCGAAACGGTACGCGCAGTCTCGTTCATCCGCGCGCACGCGGATGGGCGGCGGCGTAGACGTCGATCAGCCGCTCGGCGTCGACCGCCGTATAGCGCTGCGTCGTCGACAGCGAGGCATGGCCCAGAAGTTCCTGGATCGCGCGCAGGTCGGCCCCCGCCCCCAGCAGGTGCGTGGCGAAGGAATGGCGCAACGCGTGCGGCGTGACGGAATCCGGCAGGCCCAGCTCGACGCGCAGCCGGCGCACGCGCGCCTGCACGATGCCGGCGTTGAGCCGCTTGCCGCGCACGCCCACGAACAGCGGCCCGCCCGGCTTTCCCCTGAACGGGCACTGGCGCACATAGTCGTCGATCAGATCGCGCACCTGCGCCAGCACGGGCACGTCGCGCGCCTTGCGGCCCTTGCCGACGACGCGCAGCATCTCGCCCAGCGGGGCCGCGTCGCGCGGCAGCGACAGCGCCTCGTCGATGCGCAGGCCCGCCCCGTAGAGAAGTGCGAGCACCGCGCGGTCGCGCGCGGCGACCCAGGGGGCGCTCGCCTCGGCGTCGTCGGCCTCGATCAGGTCGGCGGCACTCGCCACGTCCAGCGCCTTGGGCAGCGTCTTGGGCAGCTTGGGCCCGCGCAGCGAGGCGACATGCGCGTTCTTCGCGAGCCCGGCCCGGTCGAGATGGCGGAAGAAGCCGCGCAGCGTCGAAAGGGCGCGCGCGTTCGACGCGGCGGCGAGGCCGTCCCGCGCGCGGCGCGCGAGGAAGCCGCGGAAATCGGCCGGCTTCAATCCGGCGAGGGCGGCAAGCGTGGGCGTCTCGCCCAGATGGTCCTGCAGGAAGGAAAGGAACGCCGCGAGGTCGCGCGTGTAGTTCGTCAGCGTGTGGGGCGAGACGCGCTTCTCGTTTTCCAGCTGCGCGCGCCAGCCGGCGATCGCCGGCAGGAGATCGGCCGCCGCGGCGAACCCGACGTTCAGTTCCCGCGCGCCAGCCATCCGCGCAGGGCCGCCTCGACCGTGCGGCCGAGGAAATTGAGCAGCTCCGTGCCCTGGCCGGGATGGAATTTCGACGTGGCGCGCGCCCCGAAGGCGAGGATGCCCGGCGGCATGTCGCGCTTCAGCTGCAGGCGCAGCAGCGCCTGGCTGTGCACCAGCGTGGACGCCCCGCCATAGATGGCGCTGTCGCCCGGCTCGTCGGAAAGAAGAAGAATATCGCGCCGTTCGCCCATCAGCCGGTCGACGGTGCCGCGCGGCAGGATGCGCAGGTTCTGCGCGTTCTCGCCCGGCGGCACGTGTTCCAGCGATTCGAAGCCCAGCCCGATCGCGTCGACTTCCAGATGCATCGGCAGGTCGACCGCGATCGTGTCGATGCAGTGCGGCAGCGACTTGGCCGTCAGCACCGACAGCACGGCGGCGTGGATGCGCCCCTGCGTGGCGAGATTGGCGCGGCTCGTCGCGATCAGCTCGGCCTGGGCGGCCGTGAGTTTCGCGAGGTCGGTGCGCATGCGTTCCAGCATGTAGCGCTGCATGTCGACCACGCCGTTGTCCGAACGCTGTGCCGGCGGCGTCAGGATCCACAGCAGGTCGGGATGCTCGATCAGGAAGTCGGGATGGCGGCGCAGATACTCGGCGACCGCCGCCCCGGTCGGGGGTGCAGCACCTGCAAGGGCGGCTGAACTCTCGGACTCGGCCATGATCGAGGGATTCTCCCCTGTTTGGCTTAAAGGACCGACTGGCCCGTCTTCTTCCAGTCCGCGTTGAACTGGGCGAGACCCTTGTCGGTCAGCGGATGGGCGAAAAGCTGCTTGAGCACGCTGGCCGGCGCCGTCACCACGTGCGCGCCGAGCTTGGCGCTTTCCACGATGTGCATGGGCCCGCGCACCGAGGCGACGAGCACTTCGGTCCGGAAGGCCGGGTACTGGCGGTAGATCGTCACGATGTCTTCGATCAGCTTCATGCCGTCGGTGCCGATGTCGTCCAGCCGCCCGACGAAGGGCGACACGAACGTCGCACCCGCCTTCGCGGCGAGGATCGCCTGCGCGGGGCTGAAGCACAGCGTGACGTTGACCATCGTGCCCGCGTCGGACAGGGCCTTGCAGGTCTTGAGGCCGTCGACCGTGAGCGGCACCTTGACCGCGACGTTCTTCGCGATGCCGGCGAGCTTCCTGCCCTCCTTCAGCATCGTGTCGAAATCGTTGGCGGTGACTTCGGCGCTGACCGGGCCCGCGACGATCGTGCAGATCTCGGCCACGACGTCGAGGAACTTCTTGCCCGACTTGGCGATCAGCGACGGATTGGTGGTCACGCCGTCGAGCAGGCCGGTGGCGGCGAGGTCGCGGATTTCGGCGGTATCGGCGGTGTCGACGAAGAATTTCATGGAATGCGCATTCCCCTCGCGACTCGAAACGGCCAGAGTCTAGCCGATGGTCGAGTCGCGATCCAGCATGCGCGTGCGCGTGGCCCTGCCGCTGCCGCTCGGGCCGTACGATTACCGCGTACCGCCCGAACGCGCGGTCGCGCCCGGAGACTTCGTCGCCGTGCCGCTCGGCCGGCGCACGGTGACCGGCGTGGTGTGGGACGACGCGGCCGACGACGCGCTCGACGAAGCGAAACTCAAGGACATCGCGGGCCTGCTGCCGGCACCGCGCATGGCCGGACCGCTGCGCAAGTTCCTCGCGTGGGTGTCGGCCTATACGCTGTCGCCCTTGGGCAACGTGCTGCGCATGGCGATGAGCGTGCCCGAAGCGCTGGTGCCGCCGCGCCGGCTTTCGGCACTGATGCTGTCCGACACGGCACCCGATCCCGAACTCGACGAGCCCGGCGTGCTGACACCTGCCCGCCGGCGCGTGCTGCGCGAGGCACGATCGGGCGCACGGCCCGCGTCCGAACTTGCGCGCGCGGCCGAAGTTTCGGTCGGCGTGGTGAAAGGGCTTGCCGAAAAAGGCTGGCTTGAAAGCGTCGAGATCGATCCGCCTTCCCCGCCCGGGCCCGACGCCGGCCATCCGCGCGCCGATCTTTCGCCCGTCCAGCGCGAAGCGGCCGACACGCTTGCGGGCAAGGTGGGGCAGGGGTTCTCGGTGACGCTGCTCGACGGCGTGACCGGTTCGGGCAAGACGGAAGTCTATTTCGAGGCTGTCGCGGCGGCACTTTCGGCGGACAGGCAGGTGCTCGTCCTGCTGCCGGAAATCGCGATGGGCGCCCAGTGGCTCGCGCGCTTCGTGCAGCGCTTCGGCGCGGAGCCGGCACAGTGGCATTCGGAAATGGGCACCGCGCAGCGCGCGCGCGTGTGGCGCGGCGTGGCGTCGGGCGACGTGCGCGTCGTCGTGGGGGCGCGCTCCGCCCTGTTCCTGCCGTTCGCCAAGCTTGGTCTCGTCGTCGTCGACGAGGAGCACGAGCAGGCCTTCAAGCAGGAAGACGGGACGATCTACCACGCGCGCGACATGGGCGTGGTGCGCGCGCGCTTCGAAAGCTGCCCGATCGTGCTGGCGTCGGCCACGCCGTCGCTGGAAACGCTCGCGAACGTGGAACGCGGGCGCTATGCGTGCGTGGAGCTTCCCGCGCGCCACGGTGGGGCGAGCCTGCCGAAGGTCGAGGCGATCGATCTTCGCAAACACCCGCCGCCGCGCCAGTCCTTCATCGCGCTGCCGCTGCGCGCGGCACTGGGCGAAGCGCTCGCCGCAGGCGAACAGTCGATGCTGTTCCTGAACCGGCGCGGCTATGCGCCGCTCACCCTTTGCCGGGCGTGCGGGCACCGGCTGCAATGCCCGAGCTGCACGGCCTGGCTGGTCGA
>JAEUKY010000400.1 GCA_016794005.1 Rhodospirillales bacterium | reverse complement strand
TGGCAATATCGGCTGCATGGCGCAGATCGCGGCGGCGGCCGACATGCCGGTCGTGCACACGGTCGAGCTGATCGACTGGGCGACCGGCGGACCGAAGCCCGCGGCACTTTCCTAGGCCAGCAGCCGCGCCTCGATGCGCGCGAGCGTGCCGGCGAACACGCGCGGATCGTCGGCCGCGCGCGCCAGCACCATCGCCCCCTGGATCGACGCGATCGCGTCGACCGCCTCGGTGCGCGCGGCGGCGGGGCCGCGCCCGGCGACGACCAGCACGCGCGCCAGCGCCTCGATCCAGACCTGGAAGTGCCGGCGCAGGGCGGTCGCGAAGATCCGGCGCGTGTCGTCGAGCGCGAACAGGGCGAACGCGCAGACGCGCCTTCCGCCCTTGTGGTGCGCGTCGACCGCGCGGCACATCTCGCGGATCGACTGGCGCGGATCGCCGGGATGGTTGAGCGGCCCGAGGATCTCGACCGCGAACCACGCGTCGATCTCGGCGAGCACGGCTTCGGCCATCTCCGCCTTTCCGCGCGGGAAGAAGTGGTAGAGCGAGCCCTTGCCGAGCCCGGTCGCGCGCCCGATCTCGCCGAGGCTCGCCCCCGCGTAGCCGCGCGTGCGGAACACGTCGGCGAGCTTGGGCAGAAGGTCGGCGCGTTCGGCGATCTGGCGGGGCATGGATTTCCTGTAGCGATTGGTACAGTCCGTACCGAACGGATAACAAAAAGCGGCCAGAATCGCCATCCGATTCGGCCTGCGGCATCGGGTCGGGATAAATAACGACGTATTATCAATAGATTATTTGCTTGAACGCCGGGGTTGACCGGCGCCGGAACGGCTCCTAGACCCCATCCGGTTTCACCGACGGGGGCTTCCATGACCGCACGCAAACGCCCGACGACCCAGACCCCGCCCGCGGGTGCCACCGCCGCTCTCGCCCTTTCCGACGGCACCGTCTTCTGGGGCCATGGCCTCGGTGCGGTGACAGAGCGGACCGGCGAGGTGTGCTTCAACACCTCGATCACCGGCTATCAGGAAATCCTGACCGACCCGTCCTATGCCGGGCAGATCGTTACCTTCACCTTCCCGCATGTCGGCAATGTCGGCACGAACGAGGAAGACATCGAGACGGTGAACCCCGCCGCCCTCGGCCTCGTGCTGCGCGCCGACGTGACGCAGCCCTCGAACTTCCGCGCCACGCGCCATCTCGATGCGTGGCTGAAGTCGGTCGGCCTGCCGGGGATCTGCGGCGTCGATACGCGGGCCCTCACGCGCCACATCCGCGACACGGGTGCCCCCAACGGTACGCTGGTGCATGCCCCCGACGGCAAGCTCGACGCGGCCGCCCTCGTTGCCGAAGCCAAGGCGTGGCCCGGCCTCGAAGGCATGGACCTCGCCAAGGACGTGACGACGCGCCAGTCCTATGCGTGGGACGAGACGGCGTGGGTGCTGGGCAAGGGCTACGGCAAGCTCGGCAAGCCGAAGTTCAACGTCGTCGCGGTCGATTACGGGGCCAAGCGCAACATCCTGCGCTGCCTGGCACAGGCCGGCTGCAAGGTGACGGTCGTGCCCGCGAACGCGACGGCGGACGACATCCTGCGCCACAAGCCGGACGGCGTATTCCTGTCGAACGGCCCCGGCGATCCGGCGGCGACGGGCGTCTACGCGGTTCCCGTCATCAAGGCGCTGCTGGAAAAGCGCGTGCCCATCTTCGGCATTTGCCTCGGCCACCAGCTTCTCGCCCTCGCGTTGGGTGCGAAGACCACGAAGCTGCATCTCGGCCATCGCGGGGCCAACCACCCCGTGCAGGACATCGAGACCGGCAAGGTCGAGATCACGTCGCAGAACCACGGCTTCGCGGTATTGCCCGAGACGCTGCCGAAGACCGCGGTCGTCACGCACGTGTCGCTGTTCGACAGGACGAACGAAGGCCTGCGCTGCACCGACCGCCCGGCCTTCTCGGTCCAGTACCATCCCGAAGCCAGCCCCGGCCCGCAGGACGCGC
>JAEUKY010000377.1 GCA_016794005.1 Rhodospirillales bacterium | reverse complement strand
CCCAGCGGCCCGAACACCATGAAGGCGATCAGGCCGAGGGCGACCGCGCGCAGGGGCCAGCGCAGTGCTGCGCTCATTGCGCCCCCTTCTCGCGCAGGCCGTGGCGCAGATAGAACCACGCGGCGAAGCCGGTCATCAGGTAGGAGACGAAGCCGAGCGCGTTGGCGGTGCCATAATCGCCGACCGAATTGATGCGCCAGGCCATGTTGACCGTCAGCATCGACGGGCTCTGCCCCGACAGCATCAGCGGCACCGACAGCACCGACATCATCGTGACGAACGACAGCACGAGCCCGACGGCGAGCGTGCGCGAAACCTGCGGGACGAGGATCTCGACGAGGATGCGAAGGCGCGAGGCGCCCAGGTTGCGCGCCGCTTCGATCGTCGAGCGGTCGAGCCCGCCCATGGCGCCCGCCACCATCAGCGCCACGAAGGGCGTCTGCTTCCACACGAAGGTCAGCACGATGCCGCGCCAGTCGAGGAAGCTCTGCGCGGATTCGAGGTCGATGATGCCGAAATAGACCAGCGTCATGTTCATCGTGCCGTTGCGCGCCAGGAACGTGCGCATGCACTGGGCCGCGACGATGAACGGGATGAAGAGCGGCCAGCGATAGACGAAGCCGAGGATCGCCTTGGCGACGCGGCTTTCGCCCAGCGTCAGGTAGCCGCCGATGGCGATCGAGAAGAGCGCGATCAGCAGGCACGAGACGAAGATGATGACGAGCGTGAAGGCCGTGTCGAGCCGGTAGAGCTCCCACGCCCGGCCGAAATTGGCGAGCGTCCAGGCCGACTGCTTGTCCTGGAAGGCGCCGACCAGCGAGAAGCCGAGCGGATAGACGAACAGCACCGCCACGACGAGCAGTGCGGGAACGATCAGCAGGATCGAGACGTTGCGGGACGGACCCATCGGAACGGCGGGGCCGGCACGGATGCGCCGGCCCCTTCCCTTCGGCCTAGTTCAGGACGACCTTCTCGTACTGTTCCTGGATCTTGGTGAAGTAGTCCGCCTGCGGCATCGGCTTGCCCATCGTCTTGAGCATGTCGGGCGGCACGTCCTTGAACAGCTTGTCCATCACCTTCTTGTCGAGATACTGCTGCACGTGGCTGGCGTCGATGCCCGGCAGCCAGTTGAAGCGCTCGACGATGCCCTTGGCCTGCACCTGCGGCGACGTGGCGAGTTCGACGAACTTGCGCGCGACGGCCGCGTTGGCCGCCTTCGCCGGCACCACGTAGTACATCGGCTGGCCGGGCAGGCCCGTCTGCAGCAGCGTCAGCTTCAGCTTGGGCGAGAGCTTCCCCTCGTCCTGCCACGTGTAGAACATGTCCATCCACACCGGGCCCATGTCGATCTCGCCGCGGTTGAGCGCGTCGAGCGTGCCCGCGTTGCCCGGCGTGATCGTCGAGGTCGCGTTGAAGGCCTTCAGGCGCTGGAGTGCCGGCGCCAGGGCCGCCACCGTCGCGTCGTCGTAGGGGCCTTCGATCAGCTTGGCCGGCTGGGGCGCGTAGGCGTAGAGCCAGCCGAACACGAAGCCCACGCCCGACATGCCGCCGCGGATGCCGTTGTGCCCGAAGCGCTTCGGGTTGGCCGACGCGAACGCGACGAGGTCGTCGTAGGTCTTCGGCGGGTTCCTGACCTTGTCGGGGTTGTACGCGATCGCGATCTGGCTCAGGAACATCGGGAACACGTAGCCGTCGACGTTGACGCCCAGCGCGTTCTTCGTCACGTCGTTGGTGGTCATCGCACCGGTCGAGATCTCGGTGCGGTACTTCGACAGGAGGCCGTCCTTGACCATCTGGCCGGCCATCTTCTGGTGCACGACCGCGACGTCGACGTCGACGGTGGCCGAGTTCGCCTTCTTCTGCGCGTCGAGACGCTCCCAGATGCGCTGCGAGCCGGCGTCGCCCGGGCCGGACCCGACGGCGCGGACCTTCACGCCCGGATTGGCCTTCTCGAACATCGGGCCGAGATATTCGGTGATGTAGTCGACCATGTTCTGGTCGCCCGCCGTCATCACGTTGAGGTTGACCTGCTGGGCCTGGGCCGTACCCGCGACCGCCAGCATCGTTCCCGCCGCGAGGGCGGCCATCATCGTCCGTCTTTTCATCAGTCCCTCCATCTTCGACCGGTCTCGTTTCGCCGTCGGGCTTCCGGTCACGCCCGTCGGCTTGTCTTGTAAGTCGCCGTACGTGTCAGTTCCGCGACATCGCCGCGGGATAAAGGTGCAGCGCGTCGGCCGGCACGCGCACGGCGACGGCCGCACCGATGTCGCGCCGGTCGGGATCGTCGACCATGTACTGGCTGTCGCCGACCGCCACCGAATAGCGCCAGATCCCGCCCGGATAGGAGGCCTGCACGATGCGGCCCGGCAGCATCAGGGCGCCCGCGTCGCGCGCGGCGCCGTCGGCAAGCTCGGCCGCCTCGGAACGGAAATGCGCCACCAGTTCGCCGCGCTCGAACCCGGCGGGGGCGGCCTTGCGCAGCACTGTCGCGCGGTTGCCCGGCCCCTCGGCGATGTCGATCGAATCGCCGCTGCGCGATGCCGAAAGGCGCACCACGTTCGTCGCCCCCATGAAGGCGGCCACGAAGGGCGAGTTGGGCGCGTTGTAGATCGTCTCGGGCGGGCCGACCTGGGCGATCTGGCCGGCGTCGAGGATGACGATGCGGTCGGCCATCACCATGGCTTCCTCGCGGTCGTGCGTGACGTGGATCGCGGTGATGCCGAGATTCTTCTGCAGCGCCTTGATCTCGTGGCGCACGTCCTCGCGGATGCGCGCGTCGAGGTTCGAAAGCGGCTCGTCCAGCAGCAGGATCGCCGGGTCGACCGCCAGCGCCCGGCCCAGCGCCACGCGCTGGCGCTGGCCGCCGGAAAGCTGGGCGACGTTGCGCGCCCCCAGCCCGTCGAGCTTCAGCATCGCCAGGATCTCGTCCACGCGCGCGGCGATCTTCTCGCGCGGCCACTTCTTCAGCCGCAGGCCGTAGCCCACGTTCTGCGCGACCGTCATGTGCGGCCACAGCGCGTAGCTCTGGAAGACCATCGCCATGCCGCGCTTGTCGGGCGGCTCGGCCGAGATGTCCCTGCCGCCGACGCGGATTTCGCCCGCCGTGGCCGACAGGAAGCCCGCGATGGTGCGCAGCAGCGTGGTCTTTCCGCAGCCCGACGACCCCAGCAGCGCGACGAATTCGCCGGGGGCCACGTCGAGCGACACCCCCTTCAGCACGCGCACGTTCCCGTACGCGGTTTCCACGCGGTCGATTTCAAGTCGGGCAGACACGGGCCACTCCCCCCATTCGAGTCCGAGGATAGTCGCCGTTTCTACCGCGCGTCTATGACATCTTGCCGACGGGCGCTCCAGACGCCATTATCCCGGCCAACGCATTGT
>JAEUKY010000304.1 GCA_016794005.1 Rhodospirillales bacterium | reverse complement strand
GCGCGTCTCGGCGAGGTACTTCGCCGCTCCCAGCAGCATCGCCGTGTGGCCGTCGTGCCCGCAGGCATGCATGCGCCCGGCGTTGAGCGACTTGTGGGCGAACCCGTTGTCCTCGCCCATCGGCAGCGCGTCCATGTCGGCACGCAGGCCGATGGCGCGCGACGAACTGCCCGCGCGCAGCGTGCCGACCACGCCGGTGGTGGCAAGGCCGCGATGGATCTCGATCCCGAACGATTCGAGGCGTGCCGCGACCAGATCGGCGGTACGGTTCTCCTCGAAGCAGAGCTCGGGGTACGCGTGGATTTCCCGGCGCCATGCCTTCATGTCCTCGTGGAAGGCGGCGACGCGGTTGATGACCGGCATGGGGGAAGCTCCGTCGGAAAAGGGCCCGTCAGCGGGGCGCGTTGTTGCGGCGCAGGAAGTCGACGACCTGCCGGCGGTTCGCCGCCTCGGCATGCGCGAAGGCGGTGCGGCCGGTCACGTCGGTGCGCGCGAGATCCGCACCCGCCTTGACCAGGATCTCGACCGTCTGCAGGTGGCCTTCGCGCGCGGCGATCATGGTGGCCGTCTGGCCGGTACCGCGCTCGTCGATATTGACGTTCGCGCGCGCGTCGACCAGCAGCCGGACGATCGCCGTGTGGCCGCGTTCGGCCGCCCACATCAGCGCGGTGCGGTTGGTGCGGTCGCGCGTGTCGGGGTTGGCCTTGGCCTCGAGCAGGATGCGCACGGCCTCGGTATGGCCATTGGCCGCCGCGTTGGCGATGGCGGGCCGGTACTCCAGATCGAGTTGGTTGGGCGAGACGTTGGCCGCAAGCTGGGCGCGCAGTTCGGGAATGTTGCCGTCGCGCGCGGCTTCGGCCAGCGGGCGGCGCTGCAGGATCTCGATCTTGAACTGCGCGGCCGCGAAGCCGGGCGCCAGGGCCAGAAACAGGAGGACGAGCCAGAAACGCATGGCCCGATTAGATGGAAGAAGGCGCCCCCGGGTCAAGCCCCAGCGTCGCCCGGACCCAGCCCAGCGCTTCGTTCGTCCCGCCGGCATACGGGCCCGGCGGCGGGGTCGGCCGGCGCAGCAGGACGACCGGCAGCCCGAGATTGCGCGCCGCGTCGAGCTTGGCCCTGGCGCCGTCGCCGCCGCTGGCCTTGGCGACGATGGCGTCGATCTTCCGGGCGGCGAACAGCGCACGTTCGGCATCGCGCGCGAACGGGCCGCGCTGGACGAGCACTTCGGCACCCGGCAGCCCTTCGGCCGGCCCCGGTTCGGCCCGGCGCACGAGGAAGTCGAGATCGAGGGCCGCGAAGGGGGCAAGCCCGTCGGCGAACGCGACGAAGATGCGCCGGCCCATCGCCGGCAGCAGGCGTGCTGCCTTCGCCGCGTCGTCGACGAAGATCCAGCGGTCGCCGTCGACCGGCGTCCATTCGGGGCGCAGCACGGCCAGCCGCGGAACGCCGGCGGCCGTGCATGCGGCGACGGTGTTGGCCGACATGCGCGCGGCGAACGGATGCGTCGCGTCGATGCAGGCGGCGATACTTTCGGCGCGAAGATACGCCGCAAGCCCTTCGGCGCCGCCGAACCCGCCGCTGCGCGCGCGCGCGGCACTCGCGGCCGGGGCACTGGTCCGGCCCGCCAGCGACAGGATCGCGTCGATCCCGCCGGCGACGAGCGCATCGGCGAGCACGCGCGCCTCCTGCGTTCCGCCGAGCACGAGGACGCGCGGTGTGCTCAAGGTCCCGCCCGCCCGACGAGTTCGCCCGCCCGGTCGACGACGATCACGTCGAGCGCCACGCCGCCGCCCGCGATCGAAGCCGCGACGGCAAGCGCGCCCCGCGCGACCGCGTCGCCAATGGGAATGCCCGCGCGCCGCGCGTCGGCAAGGATGGCGCCGGCCGACGCGTCGCCGCCGGCGCGCGCGACCAGATCGTCGGGCGCGCCGAGCCCGGCGAGCAGGCCGGCGAGATGCGAATTGTCGACGCGGCTTCGCGCCGAATGCAGGTCCATCGCACCGGCCGCGAGCTTGGCGAGCTTGGCGAAGCCGCCGGCCAGCGTCACGCGCGCGACCGGCTTTTCGCGCAGATACTTGAGCGTGCCGCCGGCGAAATCGCCCATGTCGATCAGCGCGTGGTCGGGCAGACCATAGAGCTTCTGCACGAAGGCTTCCGACGTCGAACCCGTCGCCGCGGCGACGTGGCCGAGCCCGGTCGCGCGCGCCACGTCGATACCGCGATGGATCGAATGGATCCACGCCGCGCAGGAATAGGGCGTGACGATGCCGGTCGTTCCCAGCACCGACAGCCCGCCGACGATGCCGAGCCGGAAATTGAGCGTCTTTGCGGCGAGGGCGGCACCGCCCGGGATCGAGACGGTGACGCGCCAGTCGACCGGCCCGCCGAACCGCGCATGCACGTCGGCAAGTGCGGCCGCGATCATGCCGCGCGGACCCGGATTGATCGCGGGCTCGCCCACGCCCAGCGGCAGGCCGGGCCGCGTGATCGTGCCGACCCCCTCGCCCGCGACGAACGACACGCCCGAACCGGCGGGTGCGGGTTCCAGCCGCGTGCGGATCTGCGCGCCGTGCGTGACGTCGGGGTCGTCGCCGGCATCCTTGACGATGCCCGCCTCGGCCCAGCCCGGTCCCGACGCGGGTCCGACCACGGCGAATTCCGGCATCTGCCCCTTCGGCAGGCGGATCGTCACGCGGGCCGGCATGCGTCCGGTCGCCAGCGCCTCGCCGGCCGCGCGCGCGGCTGCGGCGGCGCAGGCACCGGTCGTCCAGCCGCTGCGCAGCGGGCCCTCGGGTTTGGGCGGAAGTTCGTCTTCTGCCATGGTTTCAGTAGGCTAGCATCGACCGCCCGGGGCGGATAGACTGGCCCGGATGGACATGCTCGGTCTGGAAATGCCGGAATTCGCGCCCGGCTCGGTCTGGCTCGTGGGGGCGGGACCGGGCGATCCG